>CAJWVJ010000034.1 GCA_913048595.1 uncultured Alphaproteobacteria bacterium
TGGGCCCCGACGGCGCGGCACGGATCATCTTCCGCGAGGACGCCGCCGATTTCGACAGGCTGGCCGCCAAGACGGACGAGTATCGCGAGAAATTCGCCAACCCGTTTGTCGCCGCGGGCCGCGGCTATCTCGACGACATCATCATGCCGCGCAACTCGCGCCGGCGGATCGCGCGGGCGCTGTCGATGCTGGCCGACAAGCAGCTTGAGAACCCGCCGCGCAAGCACGACAATCTGCCGCTCTGATCCGCATATCTTGAGGGTTGTGTCCCAGCGGCATCGCAAAACAGGAACCGGTCCATGTTCAAGAAGATTCTGATTGCCAACCGTGGCGAGATCGCCTGCCGGATCATGCGGACAGCCAGACGCATGGGGATCGCCACCGTCGCCGTCTATTCCGATGCCGATGCCGGCACCCCGCATGTGATGATGGCTGACGAGGCTGTTCATATCGGTGGCTCCGCCTCGGCCGACAGTTATCTTCTCGGCGAGCGCATCATAAACGCCGCCAGACAGACTGGCGCCGAGGCGATCCATCCCGGCTTTGGCTTCCTGTCGGAAAATGCCGGCTTCGTCGCCGAGGTCGAGGCGGCCGGCCTTGTCTTCATCGGCCCCGACACCAAGGCCATCGCGGTGATGGGCGACAAGATCGAATCCAAGGCGCTAGCGAAATCCGCCGGTGTCTCGACGGTGCCGGGAACCGAGGGCGAGGTGGCTGATGTCGAGGTCGGGCTGAAGGCCGCTGCCGAGATCGGCTATCCGGTCATGGTCAAGGCGTCCGCCGGTGGCGGTGGCAAGGGTATGCGCGTGATCGCCTCTGCCGAGGAGCTTCCCGACGGCATGCGCGCGGCGATGTCCGAGGCGCAGACGGCCTTTGGTGACAGCCGTGTCTTCATCGAGAAATTCGTCGTCCAGCCGCGCCATATCGAGATTCAGCTTCTGGCAGACCAGCATGGCAATATCGTCTATGTTGGCGAGCGCGAATGTTCCATTCAGCGCCGCCACCAGAAGGTGGTCGAGGAGGCGCCGAGCCCCTTCATTTCACCCGAGACACGCGCCGCCATGGGCCGGCAGGCCGTTGAGCTGGCGCGCGCCGTCGGCTACCGGTCCGCCGGCACGGTGGAATTCATCGTCGGTGCCGACCAGGATTTCTACTTCCTCGAGATGAACACCCGCCTCCAGGTGGAACATCCGGTGACAGAAATGGTCTATGGCCTCGACCTTGTCGAGAAGATGATCCGCGTCGCTGCTGGCGAGGAGCTCGGCCTGACGCAGGATGACATCGTCGCGAATGGCTGGGCTGTCGAGGCCCGCGTCTATGCCGAGGACCCGGCCCGCGGCTTCCTTCCCTCCATCGGTCAGCTGCTGCGCTATCGCGAGCCCGCGGGTGAAGGCGTGCGGGTGGATTCCGGCGTTGACGAGGGCGGCGAAATCTCGATGTATTACGACCCGATGATCGCCAAGCTTGTGGCGCATGCGCCGACCCGCGAGGCGGCCATCGACAGGCTGCATCTGGCGCTTGATCATTACGAGATCGACGGCATCACCAGCAACCGCCAGTTCCTGTCGGCGGTTCTGGAGAATGGGTCGTTCCGCAGCGGGGACCTGACCACTGGCTTTATCGAAGCGGAATTTGACGGTGATTTCCTGGCCGAGCCGCCAGCGGACGGCGCTGCCGGGCTCGTGGCGCTTGGCACCGCGGTCGTCGCGCTGCAGATGGATGAACGCCATGCCGGCGATCCGGATACCGCCTTTGTCGTGATCGACCAGACCGGCACGCGCTGGATGGTAGAGTTCGGGCATCTTGACACGCTCTCCGCCGCCACGAAGGTCGATGGCAGGGGCTACACCCTTGCCGGCCGGCTGCAGGCTCCGGTGCATCTGTTCGACGGCACCGTCAATGAAGAACCCGTGGCGGTGCAGATCCGCCAGTCCGGCCACAAGGTCGTGCTGACACGCGGCGCGGCCCGCCTCGCGCTGACGGTGCTTCCGGCGCGGTTCGAGCCGTTGCTGGACCATATGCCGGCCGCCGCCGAGGGCGCGGGTGCCGAGGAGATCATCGCGCCGATGCCCGGGCAGATCACCCGCCTTCTTGTCGATGTCGGCGACGAGGTTGTCGAAGGGCAGGACGTCGCCATCATCGAGGCGATGAAGATGGAGAACGTGCTGTCGGCCGAAGCGCGCGGCACGGTTCGCGACATCGCCGTGAAGATCGGCGACAATCTGAATGTCGACGATCTGATCATGGCGCTTGACCTGGCTGATGAGAATTAGGCCTCAGCCGGTTACGGAACGGTCCAGAACCTGTTCGGCAAGCGTGGCGATATAGGCCGCGCCGGGGCCTAGGATGGCATCGTTGAAGTCATAATCGCTGGCGTGAAGCCGGCGTGCCGCTGCCCCCTCGGTGCCGTTGCCGATCAGCATGAAACATCCCGGCACGGCGCGCGCCATATGCGCGAAATCCTCGGAAAACAGCTTTGGGTCGCAGGCCGGGTTGACCCGGTCCGCGCCGGCGACGCTGATGGCCGCGCCGACCGCCGCGCCGACCGACTCATGGTCGTTGCGAAGCGTCGGGAAGACGGTGTCATAGCTGACCGAAATATCAACCCCGTGAGTGGCGGCAATGCCGGCGCAGATGCGCCGCATGGCGGCCTAGATCCCGGCGTTGGTGTCATCGCCGAGCGCGCGGGCATCCCCTTTCAGCACAGCGCGTCCCGCCAGCACGTTGCGCCGTCCGTCGGTGATGAATTCGGTGACCGAGACAACGCCGTTGCGCGCCGGATCGAGATTGCGCGAGACGATCCCCTGAAGCGCGGTGACAAGCTGCGCGCCGACAAGGATGGCATCAACCCCCATATGCGGCAGCGCAGCATGGCCGCCCTGCGCGGTGATGGTGATCTCGAACAGGCTTTCACTGGCGGTGATGGCCCCGCTTCGGGTAGCGAAGCTACCGGCAGGCATCCCCGGAATATTGTGCATGGCGAACACCCGATCGACGGCGAACTGGGTGAACAGCCCGTCCCTGATCATCGCCGCCGCGCCAAGCCCATGTTCCTCATTCGGCTGGAAGATGAAGATGACGCGGCCGTTGAAATCGCCATGGCGCGCCAGATGCGCCGCCGCCCCCAGAAGCATGCTGGTATGGCCGTCATGGCCGCAGGCATTCATCACGCCGTCATGCGCTGACCGCCATTCCGGCCGTCCCGTCTCGGTGATCGGAAGCGCGTCCATATCGGCGCGAAAGCCGATGCTGGCCGACCCGTTGCCGCGCTGCAGCACCCCGACAACACCGGTGCCGCCGATGCCGGTGTGAACCTCGAGGCCGAATTCCCGGAGCAGTTCGGCGACGCGCGCCGATGTCCGGTGCTCGTCAAATCCCAGCTCGGGACGGCGGTGGAAATCATGCCGCCAGCCTGTCATCTCATCGACAAGCTCCGGCGTGATCTTCGCGGCTGTCATGCGGCATCCTCGCGGATCATCTCGGCTGCCTTTTCCGCGATCATGATGGTCGGGGCGTTGGTGTTGCCCGACACCAGCGCCGGCATGATCGAGGCATCGACAATCCGAAGCCCGTCGATGCCGTGGACGCGAAGCCGCTGGTCCACCACATCACCATGGTCCGGCGACGGGCCCATGCGGCATGTGGAGACCGGATGATAGAGGGTCACGCCGGTGGCACGGGCATAATCCAGAAGGGCGCCGTTGTCATCCGTATCCGGTCCCGGCGTGATCTCATGCATGACATGCGGGGCCATGATGTCGCTCTGCATGATCTGGCGGGCGATCTTCATGCCGGCGACATGGACACGGCAATCCTCGTCGGTGGACAGGTAATTCGGCTGAATCAGCGGGGCTGCCATCGGGTCCGGTCCGGCGATATGCACCGTCCCGCGGCTTTCCGGGCGAAGCTGGCACGGGCCGAAAGTGATTCCGGGAAAGGTGTCGAACTTGCGCTTTTCCGGATTGGCGAAGCTGGCATTGGCGATGTGGTACTGGATGTCGGGACCTGCCAGGCCGTCGCGGCTTCGCACAAACCCGGCCAGCATGCCGGCCGGCATTGACAGAACCCCGCGGCGGGTGAACAGATAGCGCAGAATCTCCAAGCCAAGTGGAATTCCATGCGCCTTCTTGTTGATCGAGATGTCCGAGGTGAGCCGCCAGGACAGGCGGGAAATATAATGGTCTTGCAGATTCTCGCCGACACCGGCAAGGCCGTGTTTCACTGCGACGCCATGCGATGCCAGATTGTCAGGATTGCCGATTCCCGACAGCTCCAGGACTTGCGGTGACTGGATGGCCCCAGCGGACAGGATCACCTCCCGTCCGGCTGTCGCCTGCTGGGTGTGGCCGTGCCGCTGGAAGGTGACGCCGGTGGCGCGCTGGGCCCCGCCGGCCGCGCCCTCCAGCACCAGCCCGGTGACATGCGCATGGGTGATCACGCGCAGGTTGGGACGCCGCCGCGCGGCTTCCAGATAGGCCTTCTTCGCCGAATACCGCATGCCGTTCTTCTGCGTGACCTGATAGGTGGCGAATCCCTCCTGGCTGGCACCGTTATAGTCGGGGTTGTGCGGATAGCCGCAGCTATCCGCCGCCTTGATCAGCAGGTCCAGCGCCGGATAGCCGTTGCGAAGCCCGCTGACATTCAGCGGCCCGCCCCTGGCGTGGAATTCGTCATCCTCGCCGGCGAACTCGCAATGTTCGGCCTTGCGGAAATAGGGAAGGACGTCGCGGTAACTCCATCCCAGATTGCCGCGCTGCGCCCAGCCGTCGTAATCAGCGGCCTGGCCGCGCACATAGAGCATGGCGTTGATCGCCGAGGATCCGCCAAGAACCTTGCCTCGCGGCTGCTTGATGCGGCGGTTGCCGCTTGCCGGGTCGGGTTCCGTCTCGAACATCCAGTTGATCGACGGGTTGACCATGGTCTTGATATAGCCGGCCGGAATGTGGATGAGAGGATTGCGGTCCTCGCCACCAGCCTCGAGAAGAATGACCGAACAGGAGGGGTTTTCGCTGAGCCGCGCCGCCAGCACGCAGCCTGCTGATCCGCCACCGATGATAATGTAATCTGCCTTCATGATCCGTTGACTGTGCCGTGTCGTCCGGCAGGGGGCAACCACAAACCACCGGCAGGAACGCGGGGGCTTCCTGCGGGTTGTCTTTGGGCGTAGGCTCGGACGCGACAGGGGCCTTGTCGGGCATCCCGTCTTGTTCGCCAAGTCGTCTTTCGACACCCTTTCAGGCCCCGGTATTTCATCCATGGACATGACCCTTGTCTTTCTTCTGGCCGCGGGCCTCAGCGGCGGTTTTGTGAACGGGCTCGCCGGGTTCGGCACGGCGCTGTTCTCGCTTGGCTGGCTTCTTCAGGTGATGCCGCCGCAGGAGGCGGTCGCCATCGCGCTTGTCTGCAGCCTTGCCACCGGCGTGCCTGGGGTCTGGCAGGTTCGGCGCAGCATTGACCGACGACGGCTGGCCCTGTTCACCATTCCGGCGCTTGCCGGGATTCCGCTCGGGCTGATTCTTCTGGGGCTGATCGACAAGCGGATCCTGTCGGTCCTTGTCGGGGGGATGCTGCTCCTCTATGGCGGCTATTTCGCCTTCCGGCGCACGCTTCCCGCGATCGAGGGGCGCTGGACGCTGGTCGAGGCCGGGATCGGCTTTGTCGGCGGGGTTCTGGGGGCGATGGCCGGGCTCTCCGGGGCCCTGCCGTCGATGTGGCTGGCCTTGCGGCCCTGGCCGAAGGCGGTGCAGCGCGGCATCATGCAGCCTTTCAGCATGATCATTCTGATGGTGGCGACCCTGCTTCTGGCATTCGACGGCATCTTCTCGCCCGTGGTCATTCGCAACCTGCTGCTGACCCTGCCGACAAGCCTTGTCGGGGCGGTCGTTGGGCTGTGGCTGTTCCGGCGGATGCCCGACAGCCTGTATCCGCGTGTGTTGATCGGGCTTATGCTGGTCTCCGGCGGGGCGCTTCTGCTTCGCACGATTCTATCCGGGGCCGGCTAGGGACCGGCCCGGGGACTGACCAAGGGAATTGACCAGGGGGAGGGGGAGGGCGATGACAGGCCAGATCATTTCACCCGACGGGCTGGCCCGCTGCTTTGGCAACCGCGCCGGGCAGGATGCGCTGGCGCATTACCATGACACCGAATGGGGTGTGCCGGTGCATGATGACAGGCATCTGTTCGAGATGCTGACGCTGGAAGGCGCGCAGGCGGGCCTCAGCTGGGAAATGGTGCTGAAGAAACGGGCCGGCTACAGGGCGGTCTTCCATGATTTCGATCTTCACCGTGTCGCCGCCATGACGGATGACGAGCTGGAGGCGCTCCGCGACAATCCGGGAATCGTCCGCAACCGGCTGAAGATTTACAGCACCCGCGGAAATGCCAACGCCATTCTTGCCGTGCGGCAGTCTCATGGCAGTTTCGATTCCTATCTCTGGGGGTTTGTCGATGGCCGCCCGCAGGTCAACCACTTCGCCACCCATGCCGAGGTGCCCGCCTCGACCGCGCTCAGCGACAGGCTGTCAAAGGACATGAAACGGCGTGGGTTCCGCTTTGTCGGCAGCACCATCATCTATGCCTTCATGCAGGGGATCGGCATGGTCGACGACCATGTCGCCGGGTGCTGGCGGCGGAGCGGGGCCGATGGCATGCGTCCGCCGGAAGGATGAACCATGCGGCGCACGGCTAGTCAAGGAGCGGTCTGAACAGCTTCACAATGAACATCAGCGTGAAATATCCACCATTTATGCCAAGCACGAATGACACCATCATGGTTATGCTGAACGGCAGGTCGTCATTGAACATGTTTCGAAAGAAGTTGCGCCCAAGGACAATCGAAAGTTCTAGAAACATCACAGTGATCAGCGCGGCGTTGAACAGCATGAAGGTCATTGCGTCGCGCGACAGAACAGCAACACCGATCAGCACCGAGGCGCTGCCATAGATACCGCCAACCGGAAGCAGCTGGTAAAGGTGCCTGCACCATGCTGTAGGCAGGAACCAGGGGGTGGAGCCATATGCGCGGTGGGCATAGGCCACCGCTGCGATCAGAAGGGCATGTATGCCCCCCACAGTCATCAGGTGCGGGCTGTATGATGCGAGAAGGGGTTCCATTGGTAATGCCTGGCTTTCCAAAAAGAGATAGGTTTGAGTGGTCTAGTCAGTCTTTCCCTGTGATTCCTGTTTTATGGAGAGCCAAGCATGTTCAATCTCAAACTCACCACCCCGTGGGGTCTTTTACTCCTGATCGCCATCGTGGCGACCGCCATCCATCTGCAGCCAGCCGGTCTCGAGGCCGACGAGCCTGTCCATCGCGAGATGATCGCCACCACAGACAAGGCCGTGTGGCACCTCAAGGATGGACAGCTTCGCTATTGTATCATCCGATCCTCGGAAATCTTCTGTATCGAGGAGACGAAATGATACCGCGCCATCGACAGGGCCTTTGGTGTCAAACGACCCCATAGGTCCTGTCACGCAGAAACTGGGTGACAGCCTTTCGGTTGCCAAGCGCCCTCAATTCGTCGGCATGAACAGGGTGGCGCATCGTCAGCGACACCGTGCTTCCCATGAGCTTGCAGATCTCGCGGAACATCAGCGAATAGGCAAGCGTCAGGCTGATCTTGCGCGCCGCCTGGAAGAGAAGAGAGTTCTGCCCGTCAAACAGGAAGGGCACGGTCACCGTGTCCGACTGTGTCGCGAGCTTCGCGGCGAAGGTCTTCCATTCCTTGTCAAAGGCGTCACCAACCAGCTTCGGCGCCAGCGAAATGGCGCCAGCCGGGAAGATGATCACCGCGCCGCCGTCGCGCAGATAGGCGGCAGCCTCCTGACGGGTCTCGATATTGGTGGCAAGCGCCGTCTCTGTCTCGTCGAAATCAATCGGCAAAATCTTGTCCATGGTGGCCGGCGCCTGTTTCAGCACACGATGGGTGATGATCTTGTAGTCCGACCTGATCTCGGCCATCAGCGCACAGAGAACCAGACCGTCAATCACGCCATAGGGATGATTGGCGACCACCAGCGTCGGACCGCTTCGCGGAATGATGGCACCAGCTTCGCGACGCAGGTCGATATCGATGTCGAGCTTGTCGAGTGCGTCGGACCAGAATCCGGCATGTGGACGATCCTCCTCCACATAGTCAAAATAGAGCTTGCGGATTTTCGGCTGCCCGCTGAAGCGTTCGATCGACCGAATCAGCGTGTTGGAGATCGGTCCAAGCTCGCCGTCTGCGAAGGTGAATATGGGGTGTGTGGTTTGCGTGGTCTGCATTCCATACGGTCCTGCGAATCTCGATTGCAACGGCAATATCACTGTTTTGCGACGGTGATGTTACATCAGTTTCACCGCCATCGCGGCGAATTGATGGCATTTTTCAGGAAAAATGGGGAGGGGCTTTTGCCGCCGTTGCCACACCATCTTGGACGGATGACCCAAAGAACCGCCCGAAAACGGGCGCATACACCCGGTCAAAAAACACCTAATAGTAGTGAATCAAATTAAATTCTGTGCTGAATGAGAGTAACCAGATGCGCAATTCGGTATTCTATGCACCATTTTTCAAGTCATTGAAAACGTGAAGATTAATGAAAATCCACAAGAATTGACGGCTGAATCTTGCTGAAATGATAAAACTGTTTTTCATTTAATAACTAATTGATATTGAATGATAAAAAGGTGGTTTACCAAGCTTTCCCTAAAATCCGCCCGTTAGCAATTGCGCCATGCCGCTGTCACTACATAAAGTGGCAGCGTGACGGGTGGGTCATATTGTCGCGAAAGCACGAGTGGCTCGTCCGTACCTTTTCGTTAACGGAGGTAAAATTATGAAACTCTCAATGGGTACGGCGATGAAAGGCATGCTGGTAGCAGCTGGACTCGCCACTCTCCCATCTGTCGCAAATGCCGCGACGACGATGCTTGCCGCTACAGATTATGTGGGCATCTCGTTCTGGACCATTTCGATGGCGATGATGGCGGCCGCGATCTTCTTCCTGATGGAAGCTGGCCGTTTGCCTGGCAAGTGGAAGACAGCTATGACGATCGGCGCACTCGTGCAGATCGTTGCAGCCGTTCACTATTTCTACATGCGCGATGTATGGGTCACAACCGGCGACACGCCGACTGTCTACAGATATGTCGACTGGCTGATCACCGTTCCGCTTCAGATGGTTGAATTCTACTTCATCCTGGCTGCAGTGGCCGTTGTCAGCGCCGGTATCTTCTGGCGTCTGATGGTTGGTTCGCTGGTCATGCTCGTCGCCGGTTACCTTGGCGAAGCAGGGCTTGTGAACGCATGGCTTGGCTTCGTGGTCGGCATGGCAGGATGGGCATACATCCTGTATGAGATCTTTGCTGGTGAAGCAGGCAAGGTATCCGCGGAATCCGCTCCGGAGGCAGTCCAGAAGTCGTTTGGCACGATGCGTATGATCGTGACCGTCGGCTGGGCAATTTATCCGCTTGGCTACTTCCTTGGTTACCTGAACGGTGCTGCCGACGCAGTCACCCTGAACGTGATCTACAACGTTGCTGACGTTGTGAACAAGATCGCGTTCGTCGGCGTGATCTGGGCAGCTGCCAACGCAGAAACCGCCAAGGCGTAACTGACCTAAAGTTGCGGGGCAGCGCCTGTCGCTGCCCCCTTCCCCCAAGGATTCATTTACTGATTTTATCCTTTTGATGATCCGAACTGCGTGGAAAGAACAAAGCCGGGGCCTATGACCAATCTCTCCACACCATCGAGCGAAATTCTTCGAGACGCCAGAAACGGCGGGGCCATTTCGCCTTCGACGTCGGAAATTATCCATGACTTCATCATTGAGCGTATGCCGCAGTTGGGCCAGCCCCTGGCGGAGGCGGCAGCCCATCACTTCGCTGCGCCGGGCAAAATGCTTCGGGCGAAGATGGCGCTCAGTGCCGCCGACCTTCTGAAGGTCGACCGGCCGGCGACCCTGCACTGGGCGGCGGCGATCGAGGTGCTTCACAACGCGTCGCTGATCCATGACGATATCTGCGATGGCGACAGGCTGCGCCGCGGTCGTCCGGCGGTCTGGTCGCAGTTTGGGCGTGATGTCGCGCTGACGCTTGGCGACTGGCTTGTGGCGCTGTCTTTCGAGCTTGCCGCCGAGGCGGCGCAGCGCGCGCACACTCCGATGCTGGTGAAGATCCTTGCCACCCACATGAAGACAACCACGCTTGGCGAGGCACGTGAATTCGATCTGCAGCCGGTCACCGACTGGCAGCATTATCTTCAGGGGGCCGGCGACAAGACAGCGCCGCTGCTGACAGCGCCGATCGAGGGTGTGGCGACCATGGCGCTTCATGGCGGCGCGGCACCGACCATCGGCGCCTGTTTCCGCGCCCTTGGCAACGCCTATCAGATAGGCAATGACATTCTGAATTTCTCCGGCCGCGACGGGGCTGATACCTGTGGGTCGGACCTTGGCAGGCGCGCCCCGAATGGCGTCGTCGTGCTGTTCCGGGATTATCTGGACGAAACCCGGCGCGCCGCCTTTGACGACTGGTACTGCAGCGGCGGCGATGACGGTTTCAAGGAGTGGCTTGCCGCACTTTGTTCCTCACGGGCGCCGGCCGAAGCCGCGCGCCGGATGAATGTGATGCTGGATGACGCCAGCCGCCACGCCGAAACCCTCCCCGCCGAGCTTGCCGCGGTCATCACGCCTATACAGCAGCTTCTCCAGCAGGTATGCCTGAAGTCAGTGGCTTCTCTGAAACAGGTCTGACGCACCAGATATGAATCCGGCCCCCACGGCGTCTAAGTCCCGCGTGGACACATCATCCGACATAACCAGTGACGTTCTCGTCATCGGTGCCGGGTTTGGCGGCATCGCCGCGGCGCTCAGGATGCGCGCCCGCGGCTATTCGGTAACCCTTGTCGACAGGCTGCATGCCATCGGCGGGCGCGCCCAGGTGTTCGAGCGCGGCGGTTTTCGCCATGATGCCGGCCCCACCGTGATCACCGCGCCCTTCCTGTTTGACGAGCTGTTCGAATTGTTCGGCGAGCGCCGCGAGGACCATCTGGACTTCCGGCCGCTCGACCCCTGGTACCGGTTCCATTTTCATGACGGCAGCCAGTTCGACTACCGCGCCACTGTCGAGGACACGAATGACGAGATCAGGCGGTTTTCGCCGCGTGATGTGGCGGGCTATGCCGGGCTTCTGGAAACATCGCGGCAAATCTTCGAGGTCGGGTTCGAGAAGCTTGCCGACAAGCCGTTCACCCGCTTCATGACGATGATGGCGCAGGTGCCGTCATTGCTGCGGCTTCGCAGCTACCATACGGTCGCCGGGCTGGTGAACAGGCATATCCGGCATCCGCTTCTGCGCCAGGCCTTCTCGATCCATCCGCTTCTTGTCGGCGGCAATCCCTTCACCACCACCTCGATCTATACGCTGATCCATTATCTGGAACGGCGCTGGGGCGTGTATTTCTGCATGGGCGGCACAGGCAAGCTGGTGGAAGAGCTTCACCGGCTTCTCGAGCGCGCCGGGGTGGCTGTCGAGCTTGGCGTCGATATCGAACGCATCACCATGAAAGGCGGGATTGCCACGGGTGCCATGGCCATGGATGGCCGGCAGTTTGCCGCCGAGCGGGTGATCTGCAACGGCGATCCGCCAACGGTCTATCAGCAGATGCTTCCCGGCGAGACCCGTTCCAAGCGCGCCATCCCCGAGGCCGCCACGAAATATTCGATGGGGCTCTATGTGCTGTTTTTCGGCACCAGGAGGCGTTATCCCGATGTGGCGCACCACACCATCTGGATGGGGCCGCGCTATCGCGAACTGCTGGCGGATATCTTCGACAGGAAGATTCTGGCGGATGATTTCTCGCTCTATCTTCACCGGCCGACCGCCACCGACGAAAGTTTCGCCCCGCAGGGGTGCGACAGCTTCTATGTGCTGTGCCCGGTGCCGAACCTTCTCGGCGATGTCGACTGGCAGGCCGAGGGGCCGAAGCTTCGCGACCGCATCGTCGCCGCGCTGGGCAAGACCATCATGCCTGGCCTCGGCGAGGTGATCAGCGATGATTTCTGGATGACGCCCGAGGATTTCAAGCGTGATTACCGGTCAATGCACGGGGCCGGGTTCTCTATCGCGCCGATCTTCACGCAATCGGCCTGGTTCCGGTATCACAACCGTGACCCGCATATCCCGAACCTCTATTTCTCGGCCGCCGGGGCGCATCCCGGCGCGGGGATGCCAGGCGTGCTGTGTTCTGCTAAGGTTGTCGAACGACTGATCGAAGAGGAAAATCAGGCAGTCGCCGCCAGCGGGAGGCTGGCGCGTCCGGCCTGACGGCGGGAGCCGGCACCGATGTCGAACGAAGAACTGACATCCGAACAATCGCTTGCCGCCAACGGCAAAAGCTTTCACTGGGCGCGGCGGTTTCTTGGTCATCACATGGGAGGCGAGGCGGCCTCTCTCTATGCCTTCTGCCGGCTTCTGGACGACATGGCCGATGGTGACATCGAGAATGGCCCGGCGCGTCTCGCCGCGATCCGCGCCGATCTTCTTGCCGGCCGGCAGGGGGATGACCCGGCCTTTCGCACCTTTCTGCCGCTGATGCGGGAAAAGCGCTTCCCACCGGACGTTCTGGTGGCGCTGATCGACGGGCTTCTCGAGGATCAGGCCGAAGAGGTGGCGCTGGCCGACGAGGCGGCCCTGCTGCGCTATGCCTACCGTGTGGCGGGAACGGTCGGGCTGCTGATGTGCCATGTTCTGGATTGCCATGCGCCGGCTGCGCGGGCGCATGCCATAGATCTTGGAATCGCCATGCAGCTGACCAATATCGCCCGCGACGTGCTTGAGGATGCCGGCATGAACCGTCGCTACATCCCGGCCGACTGGGTCGGCGGGGCGGGGCCGGCGGACATCCGCGCCGCGGCACAGGCCCCCGGCAGCCCGCTATGCCGCGATGTGACGGATGCCGTCGGCCGGCTTCTCGATCTTGCGGAGTCCTTCTATGCCAGCGGGGCGATAGGATATCGCTACCTGCCTATGCGGGCGCATCTTGCCATCGCCGTGGCGGCGCGCGTCTATCGGCAGATCGGAATCCAGCTTCGCGAACATGATCTGGCCTGGCATGACGGCCGCCAGGTCACGAGCAAAGCCACAAAGCTTCGCTGTTCGCTTCTGGCGCTGGCAAGTTTCCGTCACCGCATGGGCGCGCCGGATGCGGGCCATGACCGCAGGCTTCATGTCGCGCTGCGGGGGCTTCCCTATGTCGCCTGAAGCGCGAAGACAAAAGGTTCGGATCCTTGGCGACGGGTGCGCCGCGCTTTCACTGGCGGCGCGGGCGGACGAGCTGACGGCGCATGACATCCATCTTGTCAGGCCTGATGGCGCGCCGCCGGAAACTGACCATATCTGGGGATTCTGGGATGCTCCCGGCCTGAAGGTGGCAAGCCGGATGGCGCGCGCGAAATGGCACCGCTGGTCCATCGTTACAGAGGGGGGCGAGGCGCTGATGCTGTCGGCGACACGCCCCTACGCCGCGCTTCATCGCCGTGACTGGACCGGCCATTGCCGGGATGCGGCGGCGCGCGGCGGCGTCACGATCGACACAGGCGGTTCGGCGGTGGATGATGCCGACCAGATCTTCGACAGCCGTCCGCCGCCTGTTCCGGGCGGCCTGATGCTGCAGCATTTCCTGGGGCTGGAGGTGCGAAGCGCGCATGCCGTGTTCGACCCCTCTACAGCCATCCTTATGGATTTTCGGGTGGACCAGTCGCGCGGCATGCATTTCATCTATCTGCTGCCCTTCTCGGCAACCGAGGCGCTTGTCGAATCCACCCTGTTCACGCCGTCCGTCTGCCCGGATGATTTCTATCACCGGGCCATCACAGGCTATCTGGATAAATGCTACGGGCTGACCGATTTCGAGACGGTTCGCACCGAGCGGGGGGTGATCCCGCTTGGGACGCTGCCGCGACGCGACCCGGCCATTCCCGGAATCGGCGGCAATGGCGGGGCGATCAGGCCGTCAAGCGGCTATGCCTTTCCCTTCATCCAGAAGCAGATCGACCTGGCGATCGCCGCCGAGCGCAGCAGCGGGACGCTTGGTTTCCAGGTGCCGCACCGCAAGATTGATCTGTGGATGGATGCCGTTCTGCTGACCGTGTTGCGCCATTGGCCGGAGCGTGCGCCGGAGCTGTTCCTGCGGATGGGACGCGCCCTTGATGGCGACGAGTTTGCCCGCTTCCTTGGTGGCGAGGCTGACTGGCCGCTTCGCCTGAAGGTGGTCATGGCGATGCCGAAATGGCCTTTTCTCCGCGGACTGGTGCGGATGCTTGGCGGCACCTCCCGCCGGCCGGTGGCGGAGGCGGCGTGATGGAGATGCTCGCGGCGATCGGGATGATGGCGCCCATCGACCTTGCGGCGCTTGCCGCGGTGGTGCTGATCGGCCTTCCGCACGGCGCGCTTGACGGGGCCATCGCCATTCATCTCGGCCTTGCCAGGCGTGCGGTATCATTCCTGTCCTTCCTGCTTCTCTATGTCGGCATGTCGGCGCTTGTCGTCGGGGCCTGGCTGCTGGCGCCGACGGCCTGCCTGTTCGCATTTCTGATCATCAGCCTGCTGCATTTCGGGGCAGGCGACGCGCGCCATGGCACAGGCTGGCTTCGCAGCGCCGAGGTCATTGCGCATGGCGGGCTTGTCATTGCCGGAGTCAGCCAGATGCACCGGCCGGAAGTTGATGTCATCTTCGGCTATCTGACCGGGCAGGACACCATGCTGCTGTGGCAGGGGATCGACATCCTGACGGCGGTGGTCGGGGTGGCGCTGATTGTCTGCCTCGCGCAGGCGCTGTGGTATCGCAAATGGCGCAGCACGGCGGCGGAACTTGGCGCGCTTGCGCTGCTGTTCGCAATGGCACCGCCGCTTGTCGGCTTTGCGGTCTATTTCTGCTGCGTACATTCGGCGCGGCATATTTCCGGCATCCTTGGCGCCCTTCGCCGCGATATGTCCAGGCTTGCGATGATCAACCAGGCGGCGGCCTTCACCCTGGCAAGCTGGGTGGCGGGCGGTCTTGCCATCTGGTGGTTTGCCGATATCGGCGATCCTCAACCGGTGGTGATGCGGGTTGTCTTCATAGGGTTGGCGGCGCTGACCGTCCCGCATATGATTCTTGTCGATGGGTTCTTCAGGCGGTCAACGCGGTCGCTGAAGCGCCAGTTCATCAGCCGGTAGGTGCCATGAGTGACGATCCAGACAAGACCGGCGGTCCCGCGGCAGGCGACCGCAAGGACGCGCATCTGGCGCTGGCCGCCGACCCGCTGGCGCTGTCGGGCATCAGCGCTGGGTTTGAGCGCGTGCGGCTTGAGCATTGCGCGCTTCCTGAATGCAGCCTTGCGGATGTGCGGATTGAAACAGACTGTCTCGGGCGGCAGGTGTCGGCGCCGCTGTTCGTCGGTTCAATGACCGGCGGCACCGCGCATGCCGACGCCATCAACGAGGCGCTTGCCGAGACGGCCGAGGCCGCCGGGGTGGCGCTTGCCGTCGGCTCGCAGCGCGCCAGCCTTGAATCGGGCCGCTCGCAGGCCGGCCTTCGCAAGCGGGCGCCGTCGGTGCCGCTGATCGGCAACCTTGGCGGGGTCCAGCTTGCCATGGAGGGCGGCATTGACCTGGCGCGGCGCGCCGTCGACGATCTTCAGGCCGAAGCCATCTTCATTCATCTGAATCCGCTGCAGGAGGCCGCGCAGCCCGAGGGCGAGACAGACTGGCGCGGCGTGCTCACGGCGATCGGGACATTGGTCGGCACGCTGCCGGTGCCGGTGATGGTCAAGGAGGTGGGGGCCGGCATCGGACCCGACGTGGCGCGCCGGCTGTTTGACGCCGGGGTCCATGCGGTGGATGTCGCCGGTCTTGGCGGCACCAACTGGACCCGTATTGAGGTGGCGCGCCGGTCTGAAGCGGCGCTGTTCGCGCCATTCCTCGACTGGGGCCTGCCGACGGTGGATGCGCTGCGAGGTGTGCGCGCCGCCTGTCCGCACGGAAGGCTCATCGCTTCGGGCGGCATTGCCGACGGGCTTGATGCCGCCAAGGCGCTGTGGCTTGGCGCGGCGCTTGTCTCGATGGCCGGCCCGGTCCTGCGGGCGCTGACAGGCGACGGGCGCGGTACGCCTGACCCGGAAGCGGCCGAGCAGGTGATCACCCTCTGGAAAGACCAGCTTCGCCTGGCGATGTTCCTGACCGGGGCGTCCGACCTGTCCGCCTTCGCGGGCAAGCCGGGCCATGTCGATGCGCTGGCCGCGCGGTGACATCACATTGACACGCCGGACCTAGAAGCTGTCCTTGCGACGCCTGATTTCGGCGAATACTTCGGCATCTCCGGCGCCTTGCATGCCCAGAAAGGCGCGGATCGCCGGGTCGGCGGCGCGAAGGAACGGGTTTGTGGCCTTTTCCAGCGCCATCAGTGTCGGCACGGTCGGCTGGCCGGCAGCGCGAAGCTCGGCCACCGCCTCGGCACGGCGCAGAAGGGCTTCATTTTGCGGATCGACGCTCAGCGCGAATGACGCGTTCGCGGCGGTATATTCATGGCCGCAATAGACGACGGTATCGTCGGCAAGCGCTATCAGCTTGCCAAGGCTGTGCCACATCATCGGCGCGTCGCCCTCGAACAACCTGCCGCACCCCATGGCGAACAGCGTGTCACCGGTGAAGACCAGCTTTTCGGAGGGCAGGTGATAGTTGAGCATGGCCAGCGTGTGGCCGGGGGTCGAGATCACCTCGACGGCGCGTCCGGCAAAGGCAAAGCTGTCGCCGCCTTCGAGAACATGGCCGACACCATTGATGCCGGCCGGGCCGAACACCTCGACCCCGTCATCGGCCAGCGCGGCGAGGCCCGCGGTATGATCGCCGTGATGATGGGTGATCCAGATCTGCGTGAGCTGCCACCCTGATTCCGCAAGCGCCGCCTTCGCGGCGGCGGCGTCACCGGCGTCGACAAGCGCTGTCTCGCCGCTTTCCGCGTGATGCAGAAGCACGCCGTAATTGTCGTCATTATAGCCGAACTGGTGGATGGCAAGTCGCATGGCGCTACCAGCTTCCGGTGTTTTCCATAGACGCCCAGGGCTCGGCGGGGGCCTGCGCCTCGCCTTCCTGAAGAAGCTCGATGGAGATGTTGTCGGGCGAGCGGACAAAGGCCATGCGGCCGTCGCGCGGCGGGCGGTTGATGGTGATTCCGGCATCCATCAGACGCTGGCATGTCTCGTAGATATCGTCGACATAATAGGCAAGATGGCCGAAATTCCGGCCGCCATCATATGCCTCGGGATCCCAGTTGTAGGTCAGTTCCAGCTCGGGCGAGCGGGTGGCCTTGGCGCTGTCGAGATTGCCCGGCGCCGCCAGGAAGACAAGGGTGAAGCGGCCGGCCTCGAACTCCTTGCGGTTGGTCTCCACAAGCCCAAGCTTGTTGCAGTAGAAATCGATCGAGGCGTCGAGGTCTGTGACCCTGACCATGGTGTGAAGATAGCGCATGGAACCCCCGCTGGCTGGCACGTGAATGAAACAGCCCAAGCATAGGATAATGCGGGGCGTCGCGTCCAGAGAGCGGGCGTCACGGCACGGGTGACGTTCAGGGGTGACGTTCACGGGCGTTGATAGAGGCCGAGGGTTTCCGCCTGAAGCTTGAGCAGCGCGCTCACATGGGCAAGGGTCGGTGTTTCGATGCCGAGCCCGGCCGCCAGTTCCAGCACCGCGGTGACAAGCGGGTCGATTTCCAGCGGGCGTCCGGCCTCGATATCCTGACGGGTCGAGGGCTTGTGCCCGATGATGGCGGCGGCTCCGTCGATGCGCTTCTCGATGGGCACGCTGAACCGCACACCGACAGCCTCGCCGACGGTCTTCACCTCGGTCATGATGGCATGAACAAGCGCCCGGCTTTCCGGGTCGCTGCCGATGGCGTCCAGCGTGGCGCCGGTCAGGGCCGAGACCGGGTTGAAAGAGCAGTTGCCCCACAGCTTGACCCAGATTTCATCGCGGATTCGTGGCTTCTGCGGGGCCTTCAGCCCGCCGGCGATCATCAGCGAAGACAGGGTCTTCACGCGTTCGCTCTGTTCCATCGACGGCTCGCCAAGGGTGAAACGATCGCCGTCCAGATGTCTTACAAGGCCCGGGGCGGCGATTTCGCAAGCCGGATAGACAACGCAGCCGATGGCGCGCTCCGGACCAATCTCGGCCCAGACACGCCCGCCGGGATCAACCGACTGAAGCGGCTTTTCATCCAGAACCGTGCCGGTCCGCGCCTTGTGGAAATACCACCAGGGAAGGCCGTTGACCGCCGGCACAACGGCCGTGTCAG
>CAJWVJ010000035.1 GCA_913048595.1 uncultured Alphaproteobacteria bacterium
CCAGCGCCATCGGGAACATCCACATCGGCACCATCGCCGGGAAGTTGAACGGGGTAATGCCGGCGACCACGCCGACCGGCTGGCGCATCGAGAAGCTGTCGACATTGCCGGCGACCTGCGGCGAATACTCGCCCTTCAGCGCATGCGGGATGCCGCAGGCGAACTCGACCACCTCGATGCCGCGCGCGATCTCGCCCTTGGCGTCGTCGAAGGTCTTGCCGTGCTGCGAGGAAATCAGCGTCGCCAGCTCGTCGAGGTTGGACTTGATCAGGTCACGGAAGTTGAACATCACCTGCGCACGGCGGGCCGGCGGGGTGCTGGCCCATCCGGGAAGCGCCGCGGCGGCGGCGGCAACGGCGTTGCCGACCTCGGCCGCGCTGGCCAGCGGCACCGCCGTGATGGCCGCGCCGGTGGCCGGATTGAACACATCCTGCTGGCGGCCGCTGGTGCCGGCGGTTTCTGCGCCGCCGATGTAATGCATGAGCGTCATGGTCTTGTCCCCTGAATCTCTGGATTGGTCTTTGAAATAGACGTCAGAGAGTACAAGTTTTGCGCCAAAGCGCAAGCCGGGGAACACCGGCCGGGGAACGCCGGTTTGCGGCCACTCGCACGGGTCGCGATCAGGGCTCGCCGCTGCCGATCTCTTCCTTGCGGCGGGCGATATAGGCCTGCATTTCCTCGATCCGGCCGGGGTCCATCTGCGGCGGGCTGTAGGCCTCGAGAATCTTCGGCCAGATGTCCATGGCGCGCTCGGTGGTGGTGCGCCCGCCGGCATCACGCCAGTTCTCATTGTTGGACCAGTCCGACAGGAACGGGCTGTAGAAGGCCGACTGATAGCGTTCCATCGTATGGGTGGTGCCGAAGAAATGGCCGCCGGGCTCCACCTCGTCATGCGCCTCGAAGCCGAAATCGGCCTCGCTGAATTCGGGCGGTGACAGGAATTCGGCCATCGCCTGAAGCATCTCACAATCGACGATCACCTTCTCGAAATCGGCGACCAGCCCGCCCTCACCCCATCCGGCGGAATGATAGATCAGATTGCCATGGCCGGTGACCGCGCCCCACAGCGCCATCTGCGTTTCCCAGACCGCCTGCGCGTCGACCGCGTTCGAGGCGCTGCAGGCGCTTGTCCGGTAGGGGAGGCCGTAGCGCCGCGCCAGCTGGCCGCCGGCGATGTTGGCGCGGGTGTTCTCGGGCGTGCCGAAGGCCGGGGCGCCGGTCTTCATATCGACATTCGAGGTGAATCCGCCATAGACCACCGGCGCGCCGGGGCGCACAAGCTGCGTCAGCGCGATGCCGAACAGCGCCTCGGCATTCTGCTGTGTCAGGGCTGCCGCCAGCGTCACCGGCGTCATCGCCCCCATCAGCGTGAACGGTGTGATCACCGTGGCCTGGCCCATCTCGGCCATGGCCATGGCGGCCGAGGCCATCTCGATATCGAACTTGCGCGGCGAATTGATGTTGATGTTGGTGATCGCGGTCGGACTGGCGGCAAGCTCCTCCATGCTCAGCCCGCGGGCTATCGCTGTCAGCCGTGCCGCGTCACGGACCCGTCCCTCGCCAATCGACATCGACAGGAACACCTTGTCGGTCATCGTCAGGTTCACGAAGGTGGTGTCCAGATGGCGGGTGTTCACCGGCAGGTCATTCGGCGCCAGCGTCTGGTTGCCGAAGAAATGGATGACATTGAAGCTCTGGCCGAGCTTCATCAGCTTCTTGTAATCCTCGAAATTGCCGCTTCGCCGGCCGCCACGGATGTCATGCGCGTTCGGCGCGCCGGACACCAGGCCGAAATGAATCTGGTCGCCGCCGATCTTCAGGCCGCGGGCCGGATTCACCGGCGTCAGGGTGAAGTCGGGCCTGGCGCTGGCAATGGCGGCCTCTATCAGCCCGCGATCCGCGCGCACCATCATGCTGGCCTCGTCCACATCGGCCCCTGCGGCGCGGAACAGCGCGCGGGCCGGCGCGCTCATGACCTCGATGCCGTAGTCTTCCAGAAGCCGCAGCGAAGCCAGATGAACGGATTCGATCTGGTCGTCGCTGAGCGGGGCCAGCGGGGCCATCCGGTTGCGAATCTCGCGCCAGTTCAGCTGCGCCGGAAGCGCGTCGTCGGAACGCGTCTTGCGGCCGCGTCTTGCCGGTCTGGTCGGCGCATTCATGGCAGTCTGATCCCCTCTCCCCGTCTGGCCGTAGCCTTGCTTCCATGCTTGCGCAGCGGTGCGGTGCCCATGGAGAAAAACCGCCGGTTTCTGTCCCATTTCTGCCGGATTTTCCAGCCTATGGCGGGCGCGAGGGACGCATCGAGCAAAGAAGTTGCAAAGCCCGAAAATTTGCGAAAATGTGATCGCCATGGTGGCGCGCCAGGCGCAGACACCATTTGAACATGAAGCCGTGTTGCTGCCCTCGTCAGGCAGGCCGGCAGGAGGAAACTGCCATGACATTGGCCATGAATCGCGAGGTGTTCATCACCTGTGCCGTCACCGGATCAGGCGACACCACCGGCAAGTCCGACAAGGTGCCGGTCACGCCGGCCGAGATTGCCGACAGCGCCATCGAGGCGGCCCGCGCCGGTGCCGCCGTCGTGCATTGCCATGTCCGCGAGCCGGACACCGGCAGGCCGTCACGCGATCCGGCCCTGTTCCGCGAGGTCACCGACCGCATCCGTGATGCCGAGATCGACGTGGTTCTGAACCTGACGGCAGGCATGGGTGGCGATCTGGTGCTTGGCGGGGTCGAGACGCCGTTGCCGCCGGATGCCGCCGGCACCGACATGGCGGGCGCAACCGAAAGGCTGGCGCATGTCGCCGATTGCCGGCCGGAAATCTGCACACTGGACTGCGGCACGATGAATTTCGGCCATGGCGACTACATCATGACCAACAGCACCTCGATGCTTGTCGAGATGGCCAAGCAGATGCAGGCGCTTGGCGTGAAGCCCGAGATCGAGGCTTTTGACACAGGCCATCTCTGGTTCGCGAAATATCTTGCCGAGCAGGGCCATATCGACAGCCCGGCGCTGGTGCAGCTGTGCATGGGAATCCCGTGGGGCGCGCCGGACGACATGAACACGCTTCTGGCGATGGTGAACAATGTGCCGGCGGACTGGGTGTTCTCGGCCTTCTCGATCGGCCGCAACGCCATGGCCTATCCGGCGGCTTCGGTTCTTGCCGGCGGCAATGTGCGGGTCGGGCTCGAGGACAATCTTTATCTGTCGCGCGGTGTCTTCGCCAGCAACGCCCAGCTTGTCGAAAAGGCGGTCAATGTGGTCGAGAATATGGGGGCCAGCATCATCGGCCCGGACGCGGTTCGCGAACGGCTGCAGCTGACCAAGCGCGCGCCGCTGGCGGGCTGACGACACCGTGGCTTTGGGCCGGGGAGAGCATGACATGGCAAATTCTGTCACTTCATCGGCGGCAAAGCCGGTCCGCGCCGCGGTCATCGGCGGCGGTGTCATCGGCGGCGGCTGGGTCGCGCGCTTCATCCAGAACGGGGTTGATGTCGGCATCTTCGACCCGGACCCCGAGGCGGCCCGCAAGATCGACGCGGTGATGGGCAATGCCGACGCGGCGCTTGGCAGGCTGACCATGGCACCTCTGCCCAAACGCGGCGAGATGGTCTTTGCAAATTCCGTCGCCGAGGCGGTGGCCGGTGCCGAGCTGATCATCGAGGCGGTGCCGGAACGGCTGGATATCAAACAGTCCGTCTATGCCGAGATCGAGGCTGCGGCATCGCCGGATGCGCTGATCAGCTCGTCGACATCCGGCATCCTGCCAAGCGACCTTCAGGACGGCATGAACCTTCCGGAACGCCTTCTTGTCGGCCATCCCTTCAACCCGGTCTATCTTCTGCCGCTTGTCGAGCTTGTCGGCGGCAGGTCGACAAGCGCCGCGACCGTCGAGCGCGCGGCGGGATTCTTCGCCGGCATCGGCATGCATCCGCTTCGCATCCGCAAGGAGATCGAGGCCTTTGTCGCCGACAGGTTTCTCGAGGCCGTCTGGCGCGAGGCGCTGTGGCTGGTCAAGGACGGCATCGCGACGACCGAGGAGATCGACGACGCCATCCGCTACGGATTCGGTCTTCGCTGGGCGCAGATGGGGCTGTTCGAAACCTACCGCGTCGCCGGCGGCGAGGCCGGAATGGCGCATTTCATCGCGCAGTTCGGCCCCTGCCTGAAATGGCCCTGGACGAAGCTGATGGATGTGCCGGAGCTGACAGACGAGCTTGTCCAGGCCATTTCCGACCAATCCGACGCGCAATCGGGCATGCATTCGATCCGCGAGCTTGAGCGCATCCGCGACACCAATCTTGTCGCCATCCTGCAGGCGCTGAAGGCGAATGACTGGGGGGCAGGGCGCACCCTCGCCGCCTGGGAGACCGCGCTCTATGACGCGGTGCCGGCGGCACGGGATGAAAGCCCGGCGGACCAGCCCATCGAGACCATGCGCCAGCAGGTGCCTGCCGAATGGACAGATTATAACGGCCATATGAACGAGGCCCGCTATCTCGACTGTTTCTCGATGGCGACCGACGCGGTGATGCGCCGGATCGGCATCGACGCCGACTATCTGGGGGCGGGGGGAAGCTTCTTCACCGTCGAGACACATATCCGGCATCTCGACGAGGTGACGGCGGGACGCGAGATTTTCGCCACCTCGCAGGTTCTTCTCGGCACCGGCAAGAAGATGCAGCTGTTCCATCATCTCTATGAAGCGGGCGGCGACGGGCCCCGGCTTCTGGCGACAGGCGAACATATGCTGATCCATGTCGATATGAACAGCCGTTCATCAAGCCTGCCGTCAGAGGCGGTGGCGGCAAAGCTGGCGGCCCTTGCCGCCGCGCATGAGAGCCTGCCGCGCCCGGACGGGGCGGGGCGGGGCATCGGCGTCTGAGTTACGGAGAAGAATGATGCAGTTCGGACTGACCGAAGAACAGGAAATGATCGTCTCGACGGTGCGAAGCTTTGTCGAGAGCGAGATCTATCCGCTTGAGGACGAGGTCGAGAAGCTCGGCCATGTTCCCGAGGAGATGGGAAGGGCCATCAGGGACAAGGTCATCGAGATGGGGTTCTACGCCCCGAATTTTCCCGAAGAGGTCGGCGGCGGCGGGCTGAACAATCTGGAATTTGCGCTTCTGGAACGCGAGCTTGGCCGCGGGTCGATGGCTCTGACCCATTTCTTCGGCCGGCCGCAGAACATCCTGATGGCCTGCGAGGGCGACCAGGTGGAGCGTTACCTCGCCCCGGCGGTGCGTGGCGAGAAGATGGATGCGTTGGCGATGACCGAGCCGGACGCCGGATCGGATGTGCGCGGGATGAGCACGACGGCGCGGCGCGACGGCGGCGACTGGGTGCTGAACGGCACAAAACATTTCATTTCGGGCGGCGACCACGCCGATTTCTTCATTGTCTTTGTCGCCACCGGCGTTGACGACACACCGCACGGGCCAAAGAAGCGGATCACCTGTTTTCTCGTCGATCGCGGGCATCCCGGGTTCGAGGTGCTGCCGGGCTACAACTCCGTCTCGCATGCTGGCTATCACAATGTGATCCTGAAATTCGAGGATTGCCGGCTTGCCGACAACCAGGTCCTTGGCGCCGTCGATGGCGGATTCGAGGTGATGAATACCTGGCTCTACGCCACCCGCATCACCGTCGCCACCATGTGTGTCGGCCGCGCGCGGCGCGCCTTCGACTATGCGCTGAACTACGCGGTCGAGCGCAAGCAGTTCGGCAAGCAGATCGGCAAATTCCAGGGGGTGAGCTTCAAGCTTGCCGACATGATCACCGAAATAGACGCCGCCGACTGGCTGACCCTGTCGGCTGCCTGGCGGCTTGACCAGGGGTTGCCGGCCAACCGCGAGATCGCCTCGGCCAAGCTCTATGCCTCGGAAATGCTGGCGCGCGTCACTGACGAGGCCATCCAGCTCTATGGCGGCATGGGGCTGATGGATGATCTGCCGCTGGCGCGGTTCTGGCGCGACGCGCGGGTCGAGCGGATCTGGGACGGCACCTCGGAGATCCAGCGCCACATCATCAGCCGCGATCTTCTCCGCCCGCTCGGGGGATAGGGCGGTGGGCGATCTCTCGCGACTGTTCCGCCCGCGTTCCATCGCCGTCTTTGGCGGATGGTGGGCGGAAAATGTCATCGAGCAATGCCTGAAATCCGGCTTTGACGGCGATATCTGGCCGGTCCATCCGAAGCGGGAGGCGATTCACGGAATTCCTTGCCACCGCAGCCTTGCCGATCTTCCCGGGGTGCCTGACGCCGCCTTTCTGGGGATCAACCGGCATGCGGCGATCGGGGTGGCGGCCGAGCTGGCGGCGATGGGATGCGGCGGCGCTGTCTGCTTCGCCTCGGGGTTCGCCGAGACCGGGGACCATGATCTTCAGGACGCGCTGATGGCGGCCGCCGGAAACATGCCGCTTCTGGGCCCGAACTGCTATGGCGTGCTGAACTATCTCGACGGGGCGATGCTCTGGCCGGACCAGCATGGCGGCCGCGCCGTCGAGGCGGGCGTTGCCATCATCAGCCAGTCATCCAATATCGCCATCAACATCTCGATGCAGGCGCGCGGCCTTCCCGTCGCCTATATCGCCTGCGTCGGCAACCAGGCGCAGACAGGCCTTGCCGACATGGCGCGAAGCCTTCTGGCAGACCCGCGGGTGACCGCCGCCGGCCTCTATGTCGAGGGATTTACCGACAGCGCCGATTTCGCCGCCATGGTTGACGAGGCCGCCGCCGCCGGCAAGCATATCGTCGCCATCAAATCGGGCCAGACCGCGGCCGCGCGCGACGCGGCAAGCTCGCACACCGCGGCGCTGGCGGGTGACGGGGCGGCCTCATCGGCCTTTCTGGCCCGCTGTGGCGTGATTGAGGTCGATTCACCGGAAGACATGATGGAGGTGCTGAAGATTCTGCATCTTCACGGGCGGCTTGGCGGGCGGCGGGTGACGGCCATGTGCTGTTCCGGCGGCGAGGCCGGGCTGACCGCCGATCTTGCCGACGGGCTGGCCCTCGACTGGCCGGCCATTCCCGAGGCGAACCGCCGGCGGCTTGCCGAAACGCTCGGCCCGCTCGTGGCGCTGGCCAACCCGCTCGACTACCACACCTTCATCTGGGGCGACGAGGCGAAGATGGCCGACACCTTCGCCGCGATGATGGGGGACTGGGTCGATCTGTCCGTCCTTGTCATCGATTTCCCGCGCGATGACCGCTGCAGAGATGATGCCTGGCACCCGGCGGTGGCGGCGATGAAGGCCGCAGGCGAGCGTACCGGCACCCGAACCGCGATGCTGGGAAGCCTGGCAGAGGGTGTCTCGGAGGCCTGGGCCGACTCCCTTCTGGCTGAGGGGATCGTGCCGCTTTGCGGGTTCGAGCACGGGTTTCGGGCCATTGCCCGCACCGCCACCCAGGCCCCGCCAGCCGGATGGCGCCCGCATGCCGCGCGACCGGAACCGGGGATGCGCCGTCTGATTGACGAGGCGGCGGCGAAATCCATGCTTGCAAGGGCCGGTGTCGCGGTGCCGCGGGGCGTGACAGCGCAGGACCCCGGCGCGCTTGCCAGGGCCGCCGCCGGCCTCGCCGGGCCGCTTGTCCTGAAAGGGCTTGGCCAGGCGCACAAGAGTGAGGCCGGCCTTGTCAGGCTTGGCCTTGCGCCGGCCGATCTTGAAGGTGCCGCAGGCGGGATGACCGGGGCGGCAGGCTTTCTTGTCGAGGAAATGGCCCCGCCGCCGGTGGCAGAGCTTCTGGTCGGGCTGTGCCGCGATCCGGTCTATGGCATCAGCCTGACCCTTGGCATGGGCGGCGTCACCGCCGAGCTTCTCGGTGATGTCGCGACCCTGATCCTGCCCGCCGGAGCGGACGAGATTCGCAAAGCCATCGCCGGGTTGCGCCTGGCACCGCTGCTGACCGGCTATCGCGGCCGCCCCGCCGCCGATCTGGCATCCGCGATCACCGCCATCGAGGCTATGGCAGAGATGATTACCACCGACCCCGCCATCGACGAGATCGAGGTCAACCCGCTGATGCTTGGCGAAACAGGCGCGGGCGCGCTGGCGGCGGATGCGGTGATATGGAAGACTGACAGTTCCGGACCATCCGGCAGGGAGACATCATCATGACCGACCAATCGACAGAGGCGGTGAGGACCCGCATCGACGGGCATATCTTCGAAGTCACGCTCGACCGGCCGAAGGCGAACGCCATCGACCTGATCACGTCGCGGCATATGGGCGAGGTGTTCAAATCCTTCCGCGACGACCCCGAACTGCGTGTCTGCATCGTTCGCACCGCCGGCGAGAAGTTCTTTTCCGCCGGATGGGACCTGAAGGCCGCGGCGGCCGGGGATTCGGTTGTCGGCGATTACGGCGTTGGCGGGTTCGCCGGCCTGCAGGAACTTCGCGATCTCAACAAGCCGGTGATCGCCGCTGTCGAGGGCATGTGCGTCGGCGGCGGGTTCGAGCTGGCGCTGTCCTGCGACATGATCCTCGCCACCGAGGCGTCGAGCTTCGCGCTTCCCGAGATCCGTGCCGGCACCCTTGCCGACGCCGCCACCATCAAGCTGCCGAAGCGCATCCCCTATCACGTGGCGATGGACATGCTTCTGACAGGCCGCTGGATGGACTGCGCCGAGGCGCATCGCTGGGGTCTGGTGAACGAGGTGATGGCGGATGGCGCGGCGCTCTATGACCGGGCCTGGGAGCTGGCGCGGCTTCTGGCCTCCGGCCCGCCGCTTGTCTTCGCCGCCATCAAGGAGGTGGCGCGCGAGGCCGAGGCGATGAAATTCCAGGACGCGATGAACCGCATCACCAAGATGCAGCTGGCGACCGTCGACAGGTTGTATAACTCCGAAGACGGCATGGAAGGCTTCAAGGCCTTCGCCGAAAAGCGCGAGCCTGTCTGGAAAGGCCGCTGATCCGGTCTAGAGAAGGCCGCGGATGGTCTCGACAAGCGCCTCGTTGATCTGCCGCGGACCGGGATCAAGCCGGTTCCTGTGGCGGCGCGCACCCGGTATCCTCACGCCTTTCAGCGATGTCAGCCTGTCCATGAAAGCCTCGACATGCTCCGGCCAGCCGGGACCGGCGATCAGTTCCGGCGAGAGCGCGATAACCATCTCGCCGCCGCGCGGCGGGCCGCCGTCACCATTGTCATGTTCCCTGGCTTCATAGCTGAACCGCTCACCCGTCAGGCCGGCGGCGAGAAGCTCGACCATCAGGGCGATGGCCGACCCCTTGTAGCCGCCAAACGGAAGCACGACACCGGCAGCGATTTTCGCCGGGTCGGTGGTGGCGTTGCCATCGGCATCGAGGCCGGTGCCGGGCGGCACCTGCCTGCCGTCGCGCGCGGCGATCTGGATTTCGCCCATCGCCATCGCCGCGGTGGCCATGTCATAGCAGACAGGGTCCTTCCCCGGGCGCGGCCAGGCGAAAGAGATCGGGTTGGTGCCGAACAGCTTTTCCGACGACCCGGCCGGGGCCACCATCGGCATATAGGCGGTGCAGGCGATGCCGACGAGGCCGCGATCCGCCATGAATTCGGTTTCCGGCCAGAGCGCAGCGAAATGGTGGATTCCGGTCAGCGACAGCGCAGCGACCCCGACCTCGGCTGCCGCCTCGGCCAGCACCGGCAGCGCCGCCGCCTGCGCCATCGGGGCGAAACAGCCATGCCCCTCGCAGCGGATCACCGCCGGGGTGGTTCTGGTCACCGTCGGGCGGGCCTTGCCGTCGACCTTGCCGCTTCGCAGCGCCTTGACATAGCCCGGGATGCGGAACAGGCCATGCGAATGCGACCCGTCGCGTTCGGCCCGCATCACAATGTCGGCCAGCGCGGCGGCGTTCGCATCATCACACCCGTTCGCCGTCATCGCGTCATGCGCAAGGGCGTGGATTTCGTCGAGCGTCAGGGAGGTGGTGCCCATGGCGGATATCTCCTAGTGGCGGTAATCCGGCTCTTCCTCGTCGAGGATGACCCGCAGGGCGGCAAGATGCTTTTCCGGGGCGCCGCCATAGACTTCCCATTGATGCGCCGTCTTCTCGGCGACCTCATCATCGAGGACCGACAACTCCAGCCCGGAGGCCAGCGCCGTCAGATAGGTGCGGCATCCAATTTCGTAATGATAGGCAAGGTCGAAGGCCACCGCCGGGCTCTCGCCGACCGTCATGAAGCCGTGGTTGCCCATCATCATCATCGTCTTGTTGCCAAGCAGCGTCGACAGCCGTTCCGCCTCGTCGCCAAGCCCCATGCCGTCGAACCCGTCATCAATGGCGACCCGGTTATGGAATCGCGCCGTGGTCTGGTCGACCGCCGGCAGCACCGGATTCTTCACCGCGCTTAGCGCCGTGGCGTAATGCGAATGAAGATGGACAATGCAGCGGGCCTGCGGGTTGTTGCGGTGCATCGCGCCATGGATGGCCCAGGCGGTGGCGTCGATGTGCGGCTTGATCTCGTCATCGAGGTGGCGAGCATCGACAAGCAGCATGTCGCTGGCCTTCAGCTTGGAAAAATGGATGCCGAACGGGTTCATCAGGAACATCTGCCCGTCATCCGACACGGCAAAGGAGAAATGGTTCGAAATTCCCTCATGCATGTTCTCGCGGACCGTCCAGCGGAAGATTGCTGCCAGGTCGCGGCGTGCCTCGTCGATATCCGTGGTGATGGCGGTCATGACCTTCTCCTCACAAGTCAATCGAAGGCGTCTAGCCTTGCAGGGATGACATGGCTTGCGCAACGCAAAATTGCGCTTTGCGCGCCGGAAGGGGAAATGCTGTTTTAGCGGTTGCACCAAAGCCGGCGGCAAGGTGGAATGACGACATCATGCCAACATGGCCCATCCGGAAACAAGGTCAGGCGAACACCGCACCCATGTCGACGATTCTGTCCATCACAACCGACCGGAAGACCGGTGGCATCGCCACCGCGCTTGCCTCATATTCGGCGGCCCTGGCACAGCGCGGCCATCAGCATGTCGTGCTTCTGCCGTCGGGCACGGCGGCGGTGGACGGATTGTCAGGCATGGACAGTGTCAGGCTGATCACCATGCCGGCGGCAATGATCCGGTTTCACCTGCTGACAGGCGCGCTGTTCCATGGCCGGCTTCGGGCCGCCATCGGTGCCGCCGACGCCGTCTTCACCCATAATGCCAGGCTGGCCCCGATGGCGCGGCGCTGCCGCAGGCCTGTCTGCCTGATCAGCCATTCCGGCAAGCTGCGGCATCTGGAGGCGGCCGACCATGCCGTGTTCCTGTCGCGGGCGGCGGAATCCCGGGCACGCGCGCGGCTTGGCCCGGACCATCCGGACCACCCGCAAATTCATGTCATCCCGCACGGCTTTCCCGCCTGCGACACGCCCCCCCGGCCCTCATCATCCAGCGGCCCGGTCCGCGTCCTTGCCGCCGGCAGGTTCGTGCCGAAAAAGGGGTTCGAGTCACTGCTGCAGGCGGCCGGGCTTCTGCGGCAGCGCGGCATGGCCGTGAGGTTCGACATTTACGGGGACGGCCCGCTTCGGCCCGTCCTTGCCGAGATGATCGACAGGCTGGGCCTTGACCATGTCACGCTTCACGGATGGCGTCCCTCTCTCGACCGGGCCTTCGCCGAAGCCGACCTGTTCTGCCTTCCCTCGCTCGAAGAGCCCTTCGGCCTTGTCCTCGGCGAAGCGATGGGGTGGGGCCTTCCGGTGGTCGCCACATCCACCGACGGGCCGCTTGATGTCATCGGGCATGACGGCACCGGTCCTGAACAGACCCTTCGTGCCGGGGGCATGCTGACGGCCCCGGGGGATGCCGCCGGCCTTGCCGACACGCTGGCCTTCCTTGCCGGCGACCGCAACAGGCTTGCCACCGCTGGCGCGGCGGCGCACCAGCGCGTCACCACTGATTTCGGGATGGAGGCGCTTGCCGACAGGCTGGAGGGGCTTATTGCGAAGGCGTGTCGGCCACAACCGGCAGGGCGGTCGTGAACTTGATCTCTTCCATGGCGAAGGACGAGGACACATCGGTCAGCTGCACCTTGTCGATCAGCGTGCGGTAGAAGGTGTCATAGGCCGCCATATCGGCTACAACGACCCGCAGCAGGTAATCCACCTCACCACTCATGCGGTAGAATTCCACCACCTCGGGCATGGCCGAGATCATTGTCGCGAAATTCTGCAGCCATTCGGCATTGTGCTGGTCGGTGCGGACCGAGACAAACACCGACATGCCGACGCCGATCTTCTGCGGATCGAGAAGCGCCACCCGCTTGCGGATGATGCCGGTCTCCTCAAGCCGCTGGATGCGGCGCCAGCAGGGCGTGACCGACAGGCCGACCTTGCGGGCGATCTCGGCGACCGGCTGTGCCGCATTTTCCTGAATGAGGGTGAGGATCTTGCGATCCGTTGCGTCCATGGCTGGCATGGTGTGGCCTTTCCTTCAGATGTGGCGGCACCCTACACAAATTAATTTCTTTTGCCGAGCAGAAATCGAACTACATTTCTGTGTAATGGTTGTTTAGCCACGCAAATTGGGAAATTTTCGCTCATTTCTGGTCGAATGAAAGCGCTGACAGCATGACTTGATTTTCCCCGGGGCAGGCGGCAAGGTCGCCGCCATGACAGATGCCCCGAAAAATATCCCGAAGGAAGCTTCTCTGGACAGCACAGCGCGCGATGTCATTTCGCAGCCGCACCCCCGTCTTCTGGCCGCCGCAGACTGGGCCGATTACGAGCTGATCGACAGCGGCAACGGCCTGAAGCTTGAACGGTTCGGCCGCTACCGCTTTGTCCGTCCCGAACCGCAGGCGATGTGGGCACCGCGGCTTGATATGTCGCTGTGGGACGCCGACGGCCGGTTCGTGCCGGGGCAGGGGCGCGCCGAGGATGACGAGGAGGGCGGTGGCTGGACGCTGTCGCCCGACCTGCCTTCAGAATGGCAGGTGGGGTACGACGGGCTGCGCTTTCTGGCGCGGCCGACGCCGTTCCGGCATCTGGGATTCTTTCCCGAGCAGGCGCCGCACTGGCGCTGGTGCGCGGCGCGGATCAGGGGATTCGCCGACCGGCATGGGCACCGGCCTCGGGTGCTGAACCTGTTCGCCTATTCCGGCATCGCCAGCCTTCATGCGGCGCGGGCGGGGGCCGAGGTCACCCATGTGGATGCCAGCAAGAAGGCCATTGCCCAGGCCTTCGAGAACCGTGACGCCGCCGGCATGCAGGATGCGCCGGTGCGCTTCATCACCGAGGATGCGGCCCGCTTTGTGGAGCGGGAAATCCGGCGCGGGCGGCGTTATGACGGGATCATCCTCGACCCGCCGAAATACGGGCGCGGGCCAAAGGGCGAACGCTGGCGGATCGAATCGGACCTGCTTCCGCTTCTGGCGGGATGCCGCCGGATCCTGTCCGACACGCCGCGGTTCCTGCTGCTGACGATCTATGCCATTCGCGCCTCGTCACAGGCGGCGCATTATGCCCTTGCCGGCAGCATGGAAGGGGCTGGCGGATCGGTGTCGTCCGGCGAGCTTGTCAGTGTCGAATCACAGCCTGACCCACGGGTCATCGCGCAGGCCAATTTCGCCCGCTGGATTCCCGAGGCGTCGGACGAGGCCTAACAACCTTTGGGCGGATGCGTCTGGCGAAGCACCTCATACAGGGTGAGTCCCGTCGCCACTGCCAGATTCAGTGAATCCGAACGCCCCATCATCGGCATCCGCACAAGCTGCGTGCAGGCCTTCATCAATTCAGGTGTCAGGCCAGCCTGTTCATTTCCCATCACCAGCATCAGCGGCCCGCCATAATCGGCCGTGCGGTAGTCGCGGCTTGCCGGAAGCGCGGTGCCGACCACCTGCCCGGGCCAGCCGGACGCCAGTGCCAGAAAATCATTCTGCGACATCTGCGCCAGCTCGACATTGAACACCGCTCCCATCGAGGCCCGCACCGCTTCCACCGAATAGGGGTCGGTGCAGTCGCCGATCAGAATCACCCCGCGGGCACCGGTGGCATCGGCCGTTCGCATGATGGTGCCGAGGTTGCCGGGGTCGCGCACCCGGTCAAGCGCGATCCAGCAGCTTTCCGCATCCGGCATGATGGCGTCCTTCGCCTGCCAGCGCTGTTCAAAGGCGCCGAGAACTATCTGCGGATTGTCCTTGCCGCTGATTCGCGACAGGAGCGATTCGGTCATCGGAAGAGCCCGACCGCCATCGCGCGCCAGCGCCTCAAGAAGCGGCCTGACCATGCGGTCGCCGCCACGCCCGTCAAGGAACGCAAGCCTGTGAAGCCGCCATCCGAGAGTCACCGCCTCGGTGCAGATACGTGTGCCTTCGGCAAGGAACAGACCGGTCTGGCGGCGATACTTGCGCTCATGCAGCGAGCGAAGCCTCTTGACCTCGGCGTTGCCGGCGCTGGTGATCGAATCTGGCAAGGGCATGCTCATGCGCGATGTGGTAGCAAAAAAACCGCAGTGACCCAAAAAAATTGTTTCAGTTCCGACTTTTTTCATCGTACAAAAATTCAGTGAAACGTCAGACTGCGGTGCACCCGAGGGATGCAGGGTCTGCAATCGAGGACCTCTTGGCATGAGTGTTCAGACCATCAAGTCATTGCTGCAGCATGATGACAGCACATCGCCGCAACGCATCGGCTTTCTTCTTCTCAATGATTTCTCGATGCTGGCCTTTGCCTCGGCCATCGAGCCCCTTCGTTCGGCCAACAGGCAAAGCAACAGCAAGCTCTACGAATGGGTGATTGCCAGCCCCAGCGGCGAGGCACCGTTGGCCAGCAACGGCGTCGAAGTGTCTTCGGACGGCGACACATCGGTGCTTCAGGATTGCCGCATGGTGTTTGTCTGCGCCGGGGTGAATGTGCGCGAGAACACCGACCGCAATGTGCTGAACCTGGTCCGCAGGCTGGACCGCAACGGCGCCGTGATCGGCGCGATCTGCACCGGCACCTACGTGATGGCGGCGGCCGGGCTTCTCGAGGGACGGCGCTGCACCATCCATTGGGAGAATATCGACGGGCTTGCCGAAGAGTTTCCCGAGCTGGACATCACCAATGACCTGTTCGAGGTCGACGGGACCCGTGTGACCTGCTCCGGCGGCACGGCCTCGCTCGACATGATGCTGAACCTGATCGCGCAGTCGCACGGCGCGACGCTTGCCGCCGAGGTGTCGGACCAGTTCATTCACGACCGCATCCGCGAGCCCACCGACCGCCAGCGCATGGAACTGCGTTCACGGCTTGGCGTCAGCCATCCCAAGCTTCTGGCCGTGGTGAAGACGATGGAAGACAATCTGGAAGAGCCGCTGGCGCAGACCGATATCGCGCGGATGACAAACCTGTCGACCCGCCAGCTGGAACGGCTGTTCCGCAAATATCTGAACACCACGCCGACGCGCTATTACCTGAATCTGCGGCTGGCTCGGGCGCGCCACCTTCTTCGCCAGACCTCCATGTCGATCCTGTCGGTGGCGCTTGCCTGCGGCTTTGTCTCGGCGTCGCATTTCTCGAAATGCTACCGCGAATGTTACGGCCGCACCCCGCGCGCCGAACGCACGCCAGCCTGACCTCCGTCGCCAGCCTATCCGGCGGCCGCCTTGATGGCCGTCATCATGCTGGCAAGACCTGTCTTGCGGGTTGGCGACAGGTGGGAATCAAGCCCGATCTCGCCAAGAAACTCCGCGCCCGTATCACGGATTTCCTCCGGCGTGCGGCCTGAATAGACGCGCAACAGAAGCGCGATCAGCCCCTGGACAATCGCCGCGTCCGATCCGGCATGGAAAGTGATCTCGCCATTCTCTGTCTCGGCCGCGAAATGCACCACCGACTGGCAGCCGCGAAGCCGGTATTCCTCGACCTGATAATGTGGCGGCAGCGGTGGCAGCTTGCGGCCAAGATCGATCAGATGCTGATAGCGGTCTTCCCAGTCATCCAGAAAGCCGAATTCATCGATGATCTCGCTGGCAGCGTCGGCGGCACGGTTCATGAGACAAGAATCCTGTTGCTGTGGTCCGGCTTCGGCGCGATGGCGCGTCAAGCACTGGCGGCGATATTGCGACGCCGCGCCAGAAGATCAAGAAGGCGGCTTGCCGCATCGGTCGAACGCGTTCCCGGCAGGAACACTGCCGAGGCCCCGGCAGCCGTCAGCGCGGCAATGTCGCCTGGCGGGATCACCCCACCGACAACAAGTTCGATATGGCGGCCACGGCCGGCGTCAAGACGCTGCCTCAGGGCCGGCACCTGACTGAGATGCGCTGCAGCGAGGGTCGAAATCCCGACCGCGTCCACATCCTCGGCAATGGCCATGTCATAGACCTCGTCCGGGCTGGCAAAAAGCGGCCCGATGGTGACGTCAAAGCCGATATCGGCAAAAGCCGAGGCAATCACCTTCTGGCCGCGGTCATGGCCGTCCTGGCCAAGCTTGGCGACCAGAAGCCGCGGCGGGCGGCCCGTCGCCTCGATGAAATCCTCGACCCGGTGCTGCAGGATGGCTAGCTCGGCATCGGCCTTCATGCGGGATTTCCAGATGCCGCGCACGCCCTTGATCTCGGCCTTGTGGCGGCCCCAGACGCGGCTCAGCGCGTCCGACATTTCACCGACTGTGGCGCGCGCACGCGCCGCGTCGATGGCGGCAGGCATCAGATTCGCGCTCCCCTGCGCGGCCTCGGACAGCGCCGCGAGGGCCGCCGTCACCCGTCCCTGGTCGCGATTGGCGCGGATCGATTCCAGGCTGGCAATCTGGCGGGCGCGCACCTCGCTGTTGTCGATGCGGCGGACCTGCACCTCCTCGCTGCCATCAGCGTTGGCGGGCGGCTGATAGCTGTTCACCCCGACGATCTGCCGGCGACCGGAATCGATCTCCGCCTGCGCCGCGGTGGCCGCCTCCTCGATCCGCAGTTTTGGCAGGCCGGACTCGATGGCGGCCGCCATGCCGCCAAGCGCCTCGACCTCGGCGATATGGGCCCCGGCCCGCGCCACCAGCCCCATGGTCAGCTGTTCGAGAAGGTGCGATCCGCCGAACGGGTCGATGACATGCGCCATATTGGCTTCGTTCTGAAGGTGGATCTGGGTGTTGCGGGCGATGCGCGCGGCGTGATCGGTTGGCAGCCCGAGCGCCTCGTCAAGCGAGTTCGTGTGAAGCGACTGGGTATGACCGGCGACGGCCGCGCTTGCCTCGATACAGGTGCGCGCCACATTGTTGAACACATCCTGCGCCGCGAGAGACCATCCCGATGTCTGGCAATGGGTGCGCAGCATCAGCGATTTCGGGTCCTGCGGGGCGAAATGCCGCTTCATCATGCCGGCCCACAGAAGGCGCGCGGCGCGAAGCTTGGCGATCTCCATGAAATAGTGCATGCCATTGGCGAAGAAGAAAGACAGGCGCGGCGCGAAGGCATCGACATCCAGCCCGGCCGCCACCCCGGCGCGCACATATTCCAGCCCGTCGGCAAGCGTGTAGGCAAGCTCCAGGTCATTCGAGGCGCCGGCTTCCTGCATGTGGTAGCCGGAGACCGAGATGAAGTTGAATTTCGGCATCTCGGCCGCGCAATAGGAAAAGATGTCGGAGATGATCCGCATCGAGGGCGCCGGCGGGTAGATATAGGTGTTCCGCACCATGAATTCCTTCAGAACATCGTTCTGGATGGTGCCGGCCAACGCCGCCGGGGACACGCCCTGTTCCTCGGCAGCGATGATGAACAGCGCCAGCACCGGCATCACCGCGCCATTCATCGTCATCGACACCGACATGCGGTCGAGCGGGATGTCGCGGAACAGAATGTTCATGTCGGCGATCGAATCAATCGCCACCCCGGCCATGCCGACATCGTCGGCGACAAGCTCGTCATCGGAATCATAGCCGCGATGCGTCGGCAGATCGAAGGCCACCGACAGGCCCATCTGGCCTGCCGCCAGATTGCGGCGGTAGAAGGCGTTGGATTCCTCGGCCGTCGAGAAGCCGGCATATTGCCGGATTGTCCAGGGCCGGGATGCATACATGGTGGCGTAGGGCCCGCGCAGAAAAGGCGCGATGCCGGGAAAGGCCCTCGACGCCATCGCTTGTGCCGCCGGGTCGGGCGAGGCCAGCGGCATGATGTCGACGCCTTCATCGGTG
>CAJWVJ010000036.1 GCA_913048595.1 uncultured Alphaproteobacteria bacterium
GACGGGATTGCCCATCACATCCGCACCGTCGGGCTGTTCAACACCAAGGCGAAGAATGTCCACAGGCTGTCGCAGATTCTGATCGACGAGCATGACGGCGAGGTGCCGGCGGACCGGGCCGCGCTCGAGGCGCTTCCCGGGGTCGGACGGAAGACGGCGAATGTGGTGCTGAACGAGGCTTTCGGAGAACCGACCATCGCCGTCGACACCCATATTTTCCGGGTCGGCAACCGCACCGGCATGGCCCCCGGCAAGACGCCGGACGCGGTCGAGGCAGAGCTTGTTCGCCGCGTTCCGGAAGCCTGGAAGAAGGGTGCGCATCACTGGCTGATCCTGCATGGCCGCTATGTGTGCAAGGCCCGCAAGCCGGATTGCGCCGCCTGCGGCATCCATGAATTCTGCCTGTTCAGGGACAAGACCGCCTAGGCGCGCGCCGGCACCCGGCCAGCCCCGCTTTCTGCTGTCTCGGCAACCGCCGCCTCAGCTGCTGTCATCGCGGGCCGCAAGGGCCCGGCGGCAGGCCAGTGCGTCGATGGACTCGCCGACCATCGGGGACCGCCAGGCCCAGCTGACAATTTCCCGCCCGCCCCCTTTCGGGGACAGGAAATAATCAACCACGCACATCTCGAGGCGGTATTGCCAGGTTTCCATCTGACCCTCGCGCCGCGTGAAGTCCGCCGCGCCAAGCCGCGTCCGCAACGCCGCTTCTGACAGTCCGACAAGCGATGACGGGGTCAGTTCCGGTGGAGGTGGAGGTGGCGGCGGCGGCGGTGGTGGTGGAGGTGGAGGAGGAGGTGGCGGCGGCGAAGCCATCGCCAGTTCGGTGACAGCGGGCGCGCTGTCATCCGCCACATCCGCCCCGGCGTCACTGGTTCCGGTGGATGGAGGGGTTTCTGGAGTTTCAGGGACCTCGAAGGTTTCGGCGGCTTCGACGGTGGCGAGGCTTTCGGCCCCCGTCTCTTCACTGAATGTCTCGTCAGCCGGCGCCTCGTCAGCTGGTGCCTCGGTTATGGCGGAGACGGTGTCCGCTGCGGTCGCGGCTTCGGTGACGGCTTCGGGGATTGTTTCCGCTTCCGCCACTGTTGCGGAGCTGTCGTCAACAGCCTCGCCGGAGCTGGCGCTGGTGGCGGTCTGTGCGGGCGCGGTTTCGACCGGCGCGGCTGCCGTCATGCTAGCCGGTGGCGTGCCGGCGGTCACAACGGGCTGTACCTCGCAGGCCGCGAGGGCGAGGGTGATCGTGGCCATCGCCGGAATCAGAAGAAAGGATCGCATGAAAGGGGCATCACAAGGAAGGAACAGCTGCATGGGGCGGAACCTTAGACCAGCCGCAGGGGCCAGTGCAAACCACTTATCGGCTGTTTTGCCCCCGATCCGCGTCTTGCCGGCTTCGCCTTGCTCTCAGGCCGGTTTTTCTCTACACCAACCCCTCGTTCCCGGCCGATTGCCAGTCTTTACGAGGTTTCCAGATGTCTTCGCCCCTCGACGTTCTCACCGTTGGCAACGCCATTGTCGATATTTTCGCCCGTTGTGATGACGGGTTTCTTGCCGCCCGCGAGATCGGCAAGGGCATGATGAACCTTGTCGATGCCGAACGCTCGGCGGTGCTTTACGCCGATATCGAGGATGCAAGGGAAATTTCCGGTGGATCAGCGGCCAACACGGCTGTCGGCATCGTCGCGCTCGGCGGCACCGCCGGATTTGCCGGCCGGGTGCATGACGACGGGCTTGGCCAGTCCTTCATCCGCGACATCGGCGCGGCCGGGGTGCAGTTCGCAGCCGTCCCGCAGGCGAATGGCTCGCCAACCGCATCCTCGATCATTCTTGTGACCCCGGACGCGATCAGGTCGATGAACACCTATCTTGGCGCCTGTATCGAATTTCAGCCGGATGACATCCGTCCGCAGGAGGTGGCCGCCGCCAAGGTGATCTATCTCGAGGGCTATCTGTTCGACGCCCCGGCCGGCCCGGAGATATTCGCCCACGCGGCAAAGCTTGCCGCTGCACATGATGTTCGGGTGTCGCTGTCGCTGTCCGATCCCTGGTGCGCCGAACGCCACCGTGAGGCGCTTGGCCGGTTTGTCAGAGACCATGTGGATGTGCTGTTCGCCAATGAGGACGAGGCGGCAAGTCTGTGCGACTGTGATGTGGAGACGGCGGCCGCACAGCTGTGCCAGCAGGTGGATGAGGTGGTGATCACCCGCGGCGCGGATGGCGCGTTCATCGGCCATGGCGCGTCACGTCATGAGGTCGCGGCGCGCCCGCTTGGCCGGGTCGAGGACACCACAGGTGCCGGCGACCTGTTCGCCGCCGGCTACCTTTTTGGCCGCACCAATGGCCGCGATCCCCTGGTGTCAGGCAAGATTGCCAGCCTGACCGCCGGCGAGGTGATTTCCCATATCGGGGCCCGCCCGCAGGAAGACGTGGCCGCGCTCATCGCGAAGGAAGGTCTGTAAGGAACGGTTCCGGGCCCGCGCGGATTGTCAGTCGGCGAATGGCCAGTCAGCGAAGCGCCTCATAGGCTGCTAGTGCGGCAGCCTGCACGAGATCATTGACCGACGCGCCCATCTGCACCACCTGGAACGGCTTTTCCGCGCCAAGCATGATCGGGCCGATGACCGACCCCTCGGTCAGGTTCTGGATCAGTTCGAAGGCGATGTTCGCGGAATGAAGCCCCGGCATTACCAGGATGTTGGCCGGGCCGGACAGCCGGCAGAACGGATAGCGCGACTTCATCAGCTCGTAATCAAGCGCCACATCGGCCGACATTTCACCGTCATATTCGAAATCCGGCTTGCGCTTGTCGAGAATCTCGATGGCGCGGCGCGCCTCGGCCGTGATCTCGGAATGCGGACTTCCGAAATTGGTGAAGGACAGGATGGCCACACGCGGGGTGTGACCCATCTGCCGCGCCTTGTCGGCAATGGCCTCTGCAATATCGGCGATCTGCTCGCCATTCGGCCGCTCATGCACCGAGACATCGCCGATGAAGACGGTCCTGCCACGCGACACAATCATCGAGGTGGCCAGAAAATCCTTGCCCTTGCGCGGCGAGATCACGCGGGTCACATGATCGAAGCTTGGCTGGAACGAGCGCGTCACACCGGTGACCATGGCGTCGGCATGGCCTTTCAGCACCATGCAGGCCCCGAACACATTGCGGTCGAGATTGACCATCCGCTGGCAGTCACGGCGAAGCGCGCCCTGGCGCTGCAGCTTCTTGTACAGGAAGTCGATGTAGCGCTCATTGTGATCCGACACCTTGGCGTTGGTGACCGGAATCTCCTCGGCCCCTTCAAGGCCAAGACGCTCGATTTTCTCGCGGATGCGGTTCTCGCGCCCGACAAGGATCGGGTCGCCATAGCCGGCATTGCGGAAGGCCATGGCGGCGCGGATGACCTTTTCCTCCTCGCCTTCGGCAAACACCACCCGCTTGCGGTTGGCGCTGATCCGGTCGAAAATCACCTGCAGGGTCGAGGCGGTTGGGTCAAGCCGCGCGGACAGCTCGCGCCTGTATTGCTCCAGATCCTCGATCGGTTTGCGGGCGACCCCCGTATCCATGGCCGCCGCCGCCACCGCGGAAGACACCGCCGAAATCAGCCGCGGGTCGAACGGCGCCGGAATGATGTAGTCCTTGCCATATTGAAGAACCTGCCCGCCATAGGCGTCGGCAACCGCGTCCGGCACGTCCTCGCGCGCCAGCATGGCGATGGCCTCGGCGGCGGCGATCTTCATTTCCTCGTTGATCTTGCTGGCGCGCACGTCAAGCGCGCCGCGGAAGATGTAAGGGAAGCCAAGCACATTGTTGACCTGGTTCGGATAGTCTGACCGGCCGGTGGCGATGATGGCGTCGGGACGCACTTTCTTCGCCTCTTCCGGCATGATCTCTGGCACTGGGTTGGCCATGGCGAAGATGATCGGCTGATCGGCCATGCTTTCCACCATTTTCGGCGTGACCGCGCCGGCGACCGACAGGCCAAGGAAAATGTCGGCACCGACAAGCGCCTCTTCCAGCGTGCGGGCATCCGTCTTCACGGCATGCGCCGATTTCCACTGGTTCATCGAGGTCTCGCGGCCCTGATAGATGACGCCGGATCGGTCCACAAGGGTCACATTCTCATGTGGCACGCCCATGCTCTTGATCAGCTCGACACAGGCGATCGAGGCCGCACCCGCTCCATTCGAGACAACCCTGATGTCGGCGAAATCACGCCCGGTCAGATGAAGCGCGTTGATCAGCCCGGCGGCGGCGATGATGGCGGTGCCGTGCTGGTCATCATGGAACACCGGAATTTCCAGCCGTTCGCGGAGCTGCTGCTCGATGATGAAACATTCCGGCGACTTGATGTCCTCAAGGTTGATTCCCCCGAAACTTGGCGCCAGCAGGGCCACTGATTCAACGAACTGGTCAGTGTCCTTGGTGTCGACCTCGAGATCGAGTCCGTCGATATCGGCGAATTTCTTGAAAAGGACGGCCTTGCCCTCCATCACCGGCTTCGAGGCGGCGGCGCCGATATCGCCAAGGCCAAGCACCGCGGTACCGTTCGAGATCACCGCGATCAGATTGCCCTTCGCGGTGTAATCATAGGCAGTGTCGGGATTTGCCTCGATCGCAAGACAGGGCGCGGCCACCCCGGGGGAATAGGCGAGGGACAGATCATGCTGGCTCATCAGCGGCTTGGTGGCCGTGATTTCCAACTTGCCAGGACGGCCGTTGGCGTGAAATGCCAGGGCTTCCTGGTCAAGCTTGCTCTTTTTTTGGGTCATGACACCGGCTATTTATTCTGTTCAGTTATGCGCCGTCGGCAGCGTTCGGGCAGGACACTCCCCGCCATGGCCTCAGGATAACGGATTTCTGTAACATCGGAACCCCCACCTGCTATCATGTCGCGGGGGACACCAAAGGACCGACATGACGCCGCCAATATCACCACCCAGCGCTGGAAAAGTAAAGCCGCACACGCCGATGATCGCGCAATATCTGGCGGTGAAGGAAGCGCATCCCGATTCCCTGCTTTTCTATCGCATGGGTGATTTCTACGAGATGTTTTTCGAGGATGCCGAAACCGGCGCGGCGGCCCTTGGCATCACCCTGACCAAGCGCGGCAAGAGCGACGGCGACGACATTCCCATGTGCGGTGTGCCGGTTCATTCGGTGGACAGCTACCTGTCGCGACTGATCGCCGCCGGGCATCGCGTTGCCATCTGCGAACAGGTGGAGGATCCGGAAACCCAGAAGCAGCGCGGCGGCAAGGGACCGCTTCGCCGCGAGGTGATCCGCATCCTGACCCCGGGCACGCTGACCGAGGATGATCTGCTGCCGCCGAAGGCGCATAATTACCTGGCCGCGCTGGGCCGGTCCGGCAATGCGCTGGCGCTTGCCTGGGCCGATATGTCGACAGGCGATTTCGCCGTTCAGGAGATCGCGCCCGACCGGATGGAGAGCCTGCTGGCGATGCTGATGCCGGCCGAGCTGGTGGTGCCGTTCGACGCCGAGATGCCGGAGAATATCGGCGGGCTCGGGCTGTGCCTGACCGAACAGGCTCCCTCGCTGTTTGATTCCGCGGCCGGCCAGCGCGCGCTCTGCGGCTATTACGGTGTTGCCAGCCTTGACGGATTTGGCCAGTTTACCCGCGCCATGCTGGCAGGCGCCGGCGCGCTTCTCGGCTATATCGATCTGACGCAGAAAGGCAACATGCCGCGGCTTCGCCCGCTTCAGGCGGTTGCCGGGTCCGGCTATATGGAAATCGACCAGGCCACCCGCCGGTCGCTTGAGATCACCCGCACCCTGTCGGGCGAGACACGCGGCAGCCTGCTTGCCGCCATCGACATGACGGTGACGGCGGCCGGTGGCCGGCTTCTGGCGGCCCGCATCGGCGCGCCGCTGTCCGATCCGGCGGCCATCGACAGCCGGCTTGACCTTGTCTCTTGGTATCTTGGGCGGCCGGACCTGTGCGATGAACTGCGGGCCATGATGAAAGGGCTTCCCGACATCGACCGCGCATTGTCGCGCCTGTCGATGGGGCATGGCGGCCCGCGCGACCTTCTGGCGCTGGCGCTGGCGCTTGGCACCGCATCCGAGATGGTCGGCACTGCCACCAGCAGCCCCGGCATTGACGCGCCGTCCGAGCTGGCGGCGCTTCACGAGGCGGTGATGGCGCCGTCGTCGCTTGTCGTCGAACTTGCCCCGGCGCTTGCCGACGACCCTCCGCTTCTGGCGCGTGATGGCGGTTTTGTCCGTGTCGGACATGATTCCGCGCTCGACGAGCTTCGCGCGCTTCGCGACGAGAGCCGCCGGCTGATCGCGGCGCTGCAGCAACGCTATTGCGACGCCACCGGGATCGCCTCGCTGAAGGTCAAGCACAACAATGTCCTCGGCTATCATGTTGATGTGCGCAACACGCATGCCGAAAAGCTGATGCAGGATGACGGTTTCATCCACAGGCAGACGACGGCGCAGACGGTGCGCTTCACCACCACCGAGCTTGCCGAGCTGGAACGCGATCTCTCCACCGCGGCGGATCGCGCACTGGCCCGCGAGCTGGAGATTTTCGAGACGCTTCGTGCCGCCGTCCTTGACCGGGCCGAGCCAGTATCCGCCGCGGCGCGGGCGCTGGCGGCCATTGATGTGGCGATGGCATCCGCCGCCCAGGCGGCGCGCCGGAATTTCTGCCGCCCGGAGATTCGTGACGACCGCAGCTTCGAGGTCGTGCGCGGCCGGCATGCGGTGATCGAGGCCATGCTGGCGGCAGGCGAGAGCTTCATTCCGAATGACTGCCAGCTTGGCGGGGAAGGCGATATCTGGCTTGTCACCGGTCCCAACATGGCCGGCAAATCCACCTTTCTGAGGCAGAATGCGCATATCGCCATCATGGCCCAGGCCGGGCTTTTCGTGCCTGCTGACAGCGCCGTCATCGGGGTCGTCGACAGGCTGTTCAGCCGGGTTGGCGCGGCCGATGATCTGGCGCGTGGCCGCTCCACCTTCATGGTCGAAATGGTCGAGACCGCCGCCATCCTGAACCGCGCCACCGACCGCTCCTTTGTCATACTGGACGAAATCGGGCGCGGCACGGCGACCTATGACGGGCTGGCCATCGCCTGGGCGGCGCTGGAACATCTTCACGCCGTGAATGGCTGCCGGACCCTGTTCGCCACGCATTATCACGAACTCACAACCCTTCGCCAGGATCTCGACCGGCTGTCCTGCCATTCGATGAAGGTCCGCGAATGGGAGGGTGAGATCATCTTCCTCCATCAGGTCATCGACGGGGCCGCCGACAGGTCATACGGCGTTCATGTGGCGCGTCTCGCCGGTCTTCCGGCCGCGGTGATCGCGCGCGCGCAGACGCTTCTGGCCGAAATGGAATCCGGTGGCCATGGCGTCATCGATGCCGGGCGGCTTGCCGCAGACCTGCCCCTGTTCGACCGTCACCTGCAGCAGGCTCCGGCAAGCGCGGCCCAGGCCCCAGCCGAGCGCGCGCTTCGTGACCGGCTTCGCGAGGTGAACCCGGACATGCTGGCCCCGCGTGACGCGCTGGAACTGCTGTATGAACTTCGCGACCTTCTTGGCGCGGACGCGGAAGGGGATCGGTAATGGCAGTGCCGGCAGGCAAGCAGGCCACGCCGCCCGTCATGCATTGGCGGCAGTGGATTCAGCCGCTCGAGGCGGCGCGGACAGCCGGCAACCCGCCGCTTGCAGAAGACAGGCTTGAGGCGCTTGTCGCCCTTGCCTCGAAAGGAAGCGATGCGGCCTTCCGGTCTGCGCTTCTGGCCGCGGCAAAGGTGCTTCACCAGGAGCTGAAGGACAATCTCGCCGCCGAGTTCGATCGCGGGCGCGACGGCGCTGTCTATGTCGGGCGCCACTCGCTCGGCATGGACCAGCTTCTGGCCGCGGCGCTGGCGGCGATCAAGGCGCGGCATGGCGGCGAGGGTCTTTCGCTTGTTGCCGTCGGTGGTTACGGGCGCGGCGAGCTGGCCCCGCTGTCGGATATCGACCTTCTGGTGCTGACGGCCCGCGAGGGTGACGCCGCCACCGGAATCATCGTCGAACAGCTCTTCTATCTGCTGTGGGATCTCGGGCTGAAGGTCGGGCATGCCAAGCGCACGGTGGCGGATACCATCCGCGCCTCGCGCGAGGACCACACCATCCTCACCGGCCTCATCGAGATGCGCTTCATCACCGGCGACAGGGCTCTCTACAAGAAGCTGGAAGCGTCATTCCGGCGCGAGGTGGCGCGGCTGAAGCCGGGTGATTTCGTCGAGGTCAAGCTTGCCGAGCGGGACTCCCGCCATCAGAAACACGGCGCCACCCGCTACATGGTCGAACCGAACATCAAGGAGGGCAAAGGCGGGCTTCGCGACCTGCACACCCTGTTCTGGATCGCCAAGCTTGCCTACCGCGCCAACAGCATCATCGATATTGTCGACAAGGGTGTGCTGCGCGAAAGCGAGGCGCGGAGATTCGCCGCCGCGCAGCGGTTCCTGTGGACGGTGAGGTGTCATCTTCATCTTCTTGCCGGACGGCCGGAGGAACGGCTGGATTTCGACGCGCAGATGGCGATCGCGCCGCGCATGGGCTTTGCTGCGCGCGGCGGCATGCGTGATGTCGAGCGGTTCATGAAACGCTATTATCTGGCGGCGCGCGATGTCGGTAACCTGACCCGCATCATCTGTGCGGCGATGGAGACGGATTTCCGCAAGCGCCGGCTCGCGTTTGCCGAGGACTTCCGCCCCGGCCAGCATTTCGGCCCCTTCACCATCCGCGCCGGCAGGATCAATCTCGACAAGGATCTGATGTTCCGCGACGCCCCGCTCCGGATGCTGCAGATTTTCCGCCTGGCGCTGGAACAGAATGCCGACATCCATCCGCATGCGCTGCAGCGGATCACCCGCGGCCTTCCCTCGCTAGGCGAGGCAACAAGGCGCGATCCCGAGGCGGCGGCTGAATTCTTGGGAATCCTGACCTCCGGCCGCAATCCGGAACGCGTGCTCCGCCTGATGAATGAAAGCGGTGTTCTCGGCAGGTTCATGCCTGATTTCGGCAAGATCGTCGCGATGATGCAGTTCGACATGTATCACAGCTACACGGTCGACGAGCACACCATCAAGGTGATCGGCGTCCTTCACGCCATCGAAAGCGGGGCGCTTGCCGATGCCGCACCGGTGGCCACCCGCGTCATGCCGGAAATCGAATCGCGGCGGGTTCTCTATGTGTCGGCGCTGCTTCACGACATCGCCAAGGGCCGCGAGGGCGACCATTCCGAGCGTGGTGCTGAACTGGCGCTCGAGGTCTGTCCGCAGTTTGGCCTCAGCCAGGAGGAGACGGAGACGGTCAGCTGGCTTGTTCGCCATCACCTTCTGATGAGCAAGACCGCCTTTCGCTATGATCTGAACGACCCGAAGACCATTGATGATTTCGCCGCAATCGTGCAGTCGCCGGAACGGTTGAAGCTTCTTCTTGTGCTGACGGTGGCGGATATTCGCGGCGTCGGGCCGACCGTCTGGAACGGCTGGAAGGCGGCGCTGATGCGTGACCTGTATTACCAGACGGATGCGGTGCTTCGCGGGGCCGACGCCGCGGTGATCGCCGCCGGCAATGCCGAGGGCGCGCGCCAGGCTGTGCGCGCGCGGCTGGATGGCTGGAGCGATGCCGATTTCGAAACCCACGCGGCGATGATGCCGCAATCCTACTGGACCGGGTTCGACGCCGACTCGCAGCTCCGTCATGCCGAGCTCAGCCGCACCTTCCGCGCGCTTGACGTGCCGCTCCTGACCGACTTCCAGCAGGACCCGGCGCGCAATGTCACCGAACTGACCCTGCTGACCGTGGATGATTCAGGTCTGTTCTCGCGGATTGCGGGCGCGGTGGCGGGTCATGGCATCAACATCGCCGGCGCGCGGATCACGACCTGTGCCGACGGCACCGTGCTTGACGTGTTTCAGCTGCAGACGGTGGACAATGAGCCTGTCTCCGACGCCGGTTTGCTGAAACGGCTGAAACACAGCATCGAGAAAGCGGTGTCGGGAACCCTGCGCCCGCAGGCGGCGCTTCGCGAACGCTGGCACAGGCTTCCCGAACGGGTACGCCATCTTCCGGTGCCGTCACGGGTGATCCTGTCAAACCGGATCAGCTCGACCCATACGGTGATCGAGGTCAATGGCCGCGATGTGCCGGGCCTTCTTCACCGGCTGACCCATACGCTTGCCGATCTCGGCCTGCAGATCCAGACGGCCACGGTCTCGACCTATGGCGAGCGCGTTGTCGATGTGTTCTATGTGAAGGACCTGTTCGGGCTTCAGGTCCATAACGAGGCGCGGCTCGCCACCATCCGCGACAGGCTGCTGTCGGTCTTTGACCAGCTTGGCGAGGCCACCGAATGAGCGCGCAGCCGCTGGCCCGCGCCTTTCGGCAGATTGGCGGCATGACAGCGGCAAGCCGGCTGCTCGGTTTTGGCCGTGACATCGTCTTTGCGGCGTTGCTTGGCGCCGGGCCGGCGGCGGATGCCTTTCTTGTCGCCCTGAAGCTTCCCAACATGTTCCGCAGGCTGACGGCCGAAGGGGCGCTGGCGAACGCCTTTGTGCCGGCCTTTGCAGCGGCGCGCCAGGATGATGGCGACGAGGCGGCGATGGCGCTGGCCGGGGAAACCCAGACGACATTGGCGCTGGTGCTGGTGGCGCTGGTGATCCTCGGCGAAATTTTCATGCCGTCGATCATCGGGGTGCTGGCCCCCGGTTTTGCCGAGACGCCGGACCGGATGGCCGCCGCCGTCAGTCTTGCCAGGATAACCTTCCCCTATCTTCCGATGATTTCGCTTGTCGCCTTCTGGTCCGCCATCGCCAATGCCGATGGACGTTTCATGACCGCGGCGGCGGTGCCGATCATCTTCAACCTCTGCCTGATAGCCGGTGCGCTGATGATCCCCGGTGCCGACGGCTGGCTGGCTGGCGAAAAGGCCATGCCGCTTGCTGTGGCGCTTCTTGCCGCCGGTGTGCTGCAGATGGGCATGATGGCGCGGCTGCTGCGCCGCACCAAACGCATGCCGTCCTGGCGGTGGCCGCGCCTTGCGGCTCCGGTGCGCCGCATGTGGCGGCAATTCAGCGTCGCCTCGGCCGGCGCGGTCGCCATGCAGGTGAATCTGATCGTCGATCTGGTGCTGGCATCGCTCCTTCCTGTGGGCGCGATCTCCTGGCTTTATTTCGCGGATCGCGTCGCACAGCTGCCGCTTGGCGTCATCGGGGTGGCGCTTGGCACCGCATTGCTGCCGCGCCTGTCTGCACAGCTTCGGGCCGGTGATGGCGCGGCGGCGCGCCAGTCGCTTGCCGGGGCCATCCAGCTTGCCGCCTTCCTGGTGCTGCCGGCGGCGGTGGCGCTGATCACCATCGCGCCGCAGATCACCAGCGGGCTGTTCGGCTACGGGGCCTTTTCCGAGGCCGCCATTACCGCCAGCGCAGCAGCGCTCATGGCCTATGCGATCGGCATGCCGGCCCATATCATGATGAAAATCATGCAGCCGGCCTTTTATGCCGATGGACGTGGCGGCTTTGTTCTTGGCGTGTCGATTGCCGCGGTGGCCGCGAATATCGCCCTGTCTCTCAGCCTGATGCCGTTTCTGGGCCATGTCGGGCTCGCTCTCGCCACCTCGCTGTCGGGCCTGTTCGCGGCCACGGCGCTGGCGGTGGCGCTGGCCCGCCGTGGCCAGCTTCAGCTTCCGGCGGCCGGGCTGGTTCTCCGCATATGTCTGGCGAGCGCGGCGATGCTTGCCGTGCTTCTTGCCGTTTCCGGAATATTGCCCGGCCTGCCGGCGGCGGCGGAGCTGGCGATCCTCGTGGCGGCCGGTGGTGGCAGCTATCTGGCGGCGGCGGCCGGGCTCGGGGCGGTGCCGCGCCAGCTTCTTCGCCGCTAGCCGCGGGCGGCGTGACGGCCGGCGCAGAACGGGGCTCGGGCTTGACCGCGGCCACGCCAGCCATCATAACGCTGGCGACGGGGCGATTGGCGCAAACCGCGATAACGAGACCGGACGATGACACAATTTCCTCCCATGCCGGAAAAGCGGATCTTCTCGGGCATCCAGCCGACAGGCAATCTGCATCTTGGCAATTATCTCGGCGCCATCCGCAACTGGGTGACGCTGCAGGATGATTTCGAGTCGATCTATTGCGTTGTTGATCTGCACGCCATCACCGTGGCACAGGACCCGCAGCAGCTTCGCGAGAGCACCCGCGAGGTGGCAGCAAGCCTGATCGCGGCCGGCATCTCGCCCGACCGCTCGATCCTGTTCAACCAGTCGAGTGTGCCACAACATTCACAGCTGGCCTGGGTGTTCAACTGCATCGCGCGGCTTGGCTGGCTTAACCGGATGACACAGTTCAAGGAAAAGGCAGGCAAGAACCGCGAGAACGCGACGGTCGGCCTCTATTCCTATCCGACCCTGATGGCGGCCGACATTCTGACCTACCGCGCGACGCATGTGCCGGTCGGCGAGGACCAGAAACAGCATCTGGAGCTGACACGCGACATCGCGCAATCCTTCAACCAGGCTTATGACGTGGAATTCTTCCCGCTGCCCGAGCCACAGATTTTCGGCAGTGCGACGCGGGTGATGAGCCTTCGAGACGGCAATTCGAAGATGAGCAAGTCCGACGCCTCCGACAATTCGCGTATCAACATGACGGATGACAGCGATCTCATCGCGCAGAAAATCCGCAAGGCGAAGACGGACCCGGACGCGCTGCCGTCGGAAGCCGCCGGCCTGGACGGCCGGCCCGAGGCGCAGAACCTTGTCGGAATCTTCGCCGCCCTTGCCGGCAGCGATGTGGACCGGGTGCTGTCCGAATTCGGCGGCCGCGGCTTTGGTGATTTCAAGCCGGCGCTGGCTGAGCTGGCGGTGGATCAGCTGGCCCCGATGGGCGCGCGGATGCGTGAACTTCTTGCCAACCCGGGTGACATTGACGCCATTCTTGCCAACGGGGCCATGCGTGCCGAGGCGATTGCCGCCCCGATCCTCGATCAAGTGAATGATATTGTCGGATTTCTCGGGGCCGGAAAGCTGGCCGGAAAGCCGTCCGGCAGGGCCGGATGAGGGCCCGGATGCAGGCCGCGGCATGGCCAAAACATAATTTTCACACATTTTGGCCACTGAAATGTGCTAGCTTTAACCCTATATCCACCAATATCTGGTAGGGGTCGCAACTACCGCCCTGCAGATATGGCCATATATCGGGTCCGAAGGCGGGGTCAGGCACCCCATGCAGCCCCGAGGGGCTGCGCCGGAAACACCCCGCACAGAGCCGGGGTCCGCGGTTTCGCAAGGGCATAGAGGACGATCAAAATGTTCATTCAGACGCAAGACACACCGAACCCGGCGACTCTCAAATTCATTCCGGGCGTTCCGGTGATGGAAAGCGGCACCGCGGATTATCCGGCGGCCGACAGCGCGGCCCATTCGCCGCTGGCGCGCCGCCTGTTCCAGATCGACGGGGTCAAAGGCGTGTTCCTCGGCGGCGATTTTGTCGCCGTCACCAAGGAAGACGCCCTCGACTGGTTCGCGCTGAAGCCGTCGATCCTGGCTGGCATCATGGAACATTACGCGTCCGGCATGCCGGTCGTCGAAGCCGCCGGCACCGAAGGTGAGACAGGTGACGAGGATGATGATGACGTGGTCCGCCAGATCAAACAGCTTCTCGACACGAGGGTCCGTCCGGCGGTTGCCATGGATGGCGGTGATATCGTGTTTCAGGGATTTGATGACGGCATCGTCACGCTGCAGATGCGCGGTGCCTGCCAGGGATGCCCGTCCTCGACGGCGACGCTGAAGATGGGAATCGAGAATATGCTTCGTCACTATATCCCCGACGTTCGTGAGGTGCGTGCGGCGGATTTATAGGCGATCCGCCCGTCGCGGATCATGTTTCAGGTCATCACCAGTCGGGTAAGTTGTGCCTCAGCAAACCGGAATCGCACTTAACAACAGCCATCTTCTTCGCGCCACCATGGCACTTGCCGTGCTGGGTGTGATCGGGCCTGGCCTGTTTCAACTGAAGCCGCCGCAATGGTTTGGCGTCGAAACGCAGTTGCAGCCTGTCGAGACATTGGCACCGCCGACTGAGCTTGGCGGCGAGGTAGCGGTGTTGGAACGAGAGCCTTCTGCCGAGACAGTGCCGCCCGCCCTGCCGCCAGATGAGGTCGCACCGCCGTCACCCACAGGCGCCGTGACACTTGCCAGGGCGCCGGCACCGGACCTTGCCGCGACAGGCACCACAGAAGCCGACAAGCTTCCGCTTCGCGGCCCGAATACAGCGGCGACCGAGACACGGCTTGCCGCGTTGCAGCAGGGCGTGGTTCCCGAACGGCCCGCGGTCAAGGCGCGGCGTGAACCGCCATCACCGCCCCCGGCTGTTCCGGCATCGGCGACACGGCCGGCAAAGGTGCCTGCCATTCCCCCGGCTGTGAGCAATGCCGCGCCGGTACCGGTCATCGTGTCACGTGACTTCACCCGCCACATCCCGGATTCACATCAGGGCCTTCCTGTGAAGCAGCAGAAGGACAATTTCGTCGCCATTGTGCTGCCGCTGATCCTGGCGGCGAATGAAGAGATCGCGCAGCGGCGAAGTGCTGTCTTGCGGGCGGCGGACGGCAATGACGCCGATACGCTGGGGCGGTGGGCCAAGCTGTATCGGGTGAAGACAGAAGGCCGGTCGGTCGAGCAGATCAAGTCCGATATCCTGACGCGGGCCGATTTCGTTCCGGTCTCGCTGGCGCTGGCGCAGGCCGCCATCGAATCAGGCTGGGGCACGTCGCGCTTCGCGCGGCAGGGCAACGCGCTGTTTGGCCAATGGGCCTGGCAGGCAAGTGCCGGACTGAAGCCGGCGCAGGCGTCAAACAGCCGTGCTGTTGTCCGCAGCTTCCCGAACCTGTTCGGGTCCGTGCGCGCCTACATGCACAACTTGAACACCCATGCGAGCTATGCCTCGTTCCGCGAGCGGCGCAAGATCATGCGCGGACGCCCGCGTGCCGACCTTGGCTACCAGCTGGCGAATCATCTGGACAGCTATGCCGAAATCGGCACCGCCTATGTCGACAAGCTCCAGACGCTGATCAGGAGCAATGATTTCGGCCGGTTCGAGTCCGCCAAGCTTCGCTAGCCAGGGCTGGCCAGCGCCATTCTGTCAGCCGTCAGGCGCTATTCGGTCAGGAACTGCCGTCCGAACCAGCGCCACCGGCCTTCCGGGCCGGGCATGGTGCAGTTTACCCGCGACCGCTTGCCGACAAGCGGACCCGGCATGCGGATTTCGGCGCGCCGCCCGATGATGGCCACCTCCAGCTTGCCGTATTTGCTATTGAAGCAGCGAAGCTGGCGCTCCTTGTCCATGTCGTCTGACAGGGTGAAGCCGTAGAGTGGCGGGTTCTCGGTCAGGAACACATCCTCCGGCACGATCTGGTTCACCTTCAGGGGAAGGCCGTTGATCGCCAGCTCAAGCCGTTCGCGGTTGCCATATTGCTCATTCATGGCAAAGCGGGGCAATTCGAAAAAGCCGTTATAGCCGTGGGCAACGCCGGAATTCTGGCCAAAGGCGGCGACAAAGCCTGTCTCCTTTACCAGATCCACCACATCAAGGTCATACTCGCCATACGGGTAGGCGAACAGGGTGGGCCGCATGCCAAGCTCGGCAAGAAACCGTTCGTTAGAGACCCTCAGTTCTTCCCGGTTGGCCTCAAGCGAGATGCGGTGCATATGCGGGTGTGTCTGTGTCTGGCTGCCGATGCCAAAGCCGGCGGCCTGCCATTCGCGAATCTGGTCCCAGCTCATATAGCTGCGAAGATTGCGGTCGACCGGGCGCGTTGCCACGAACAAGGTCGCCGGAAAGCCGCGCGCTTTCAGCCTTGGGAAGGCTTCTTCATAGACCGACAGATAGGCGTCATCGATGGTGATGGCGACGGTGCGGTCGGGAAGCGGGATGCCTGCCTGAAGCTTCTCGACGATCTCGGCAAGCGGCATCACGCTATACCCGCCGCTGGACAGAATTTCGAGATGCTCGTCGAACTGCTCAAGGCGCACATTCGTGCTTGGGTATTTGTCCTCGCCGAACCTGTGATACATCAGGATGGTGGCATGGTCGGCCGCCAGGCTGTGCGTCGCGTACCCGGCCATCATCAGGATGGTCACCATCCCACGGAACAGGGTTTTTCTTAAAGGGCCATTCTTAAACATTGTACCGCGGGTCGCTGGTTGATGATGGCGCGATTATACTGTGCTAGGCATGAACGGACCAGAGCCAGATTCATGGCCGGTCCTTTTTTTGATGCTGCCAGCGACGGGCCCGATGACCGACATACCGAGCAATTTCACCATTCTGGCCCTGGAGGCGAGCGCCGACCAGGCGTCGGCGGCCCTTCTATGCGATGACGGGCGGCAGGCGCAGCACAGTCATGCGGCGCGGCATGGCCATGCCGCGCTGATCACCGAACTGGCGCGGGCGGCGCTTGTCGAGGCCGGAGTGACGCCTGGCGGGCTGACGCATGTCGCCGCCGGCCGCGGCCCCGGGTCCTTTACCGGAATCAGGGTGGCGCTGGCGGCGGCAAAGGGGTTCGCCCTTGCCACCGGGGCCGTCGGAATCGGCGTGTCCTGCCTTGCCGCCACGGCCGCTGCGGCGCTCCCGCTTGCGGCCGGCAGGCCGGTTCTGGCCACTGCCGATACGCGGCGTGGCAGTTTCTTTGCCCAGGCCTTTGCGCCATCCGGCGGCGCGATGTCGGACATTATCGATCTCGATCCTGAATCGGCGGGCGCGGTTCCCGATGGCTGGCGGGACGCGCTTGCTGTCGGCCCCGGAGCCGGGCCGCTTGCCGGGTCCTTCGTCGCGTCCGGTCTTGAGGCCGACAGCAGCCTGCCCCCTCTTGATGCGCTGCAGATTGCAAGGCTCGCCGCGAACAGGCTGGCGCGCGGGCTGGCGAACGAGCCGCTGTTGCCGCTCTATGTTGCGCCAGCCTTTCTCGGGCCGAAACAGCCGTGATACCGGCGCCACTCGCATCCCGCCATCTGCCCGCCGTCGCGGCCATCGAAACCGCGCAGCTTCCCAGCCCGATCAGCCTTCGCGAGCTTCATGAGATGGCATCGCGTCCGGGGTTCCGCGGTTTTGTCACCCTGCCTTCGGCCGATGCGGACCCGCTTGGCTATGCGCTGGTTCTGGCAGGAGGGGGCGCTGCCGACCTGGTTTCGGTGGCGGTGGCGCCGGCGGCACTGCGGCGCGGGGTGGCGACGCGGCTCTTGCTCTATGTGTTCGATGCGCTGGCCACCGAGGGTGTCGAGGAGCTGTGCCTCGAAGTGGCCATCGACAACGCCCCGGCGCGGGCGCTCTATGACCGCCTGAAGTTCGTCGAGGTCGGACGGCGGCCGGGCTATTATCGCCGCGACCGCGAGCTGATCGATGCGCTGGTCATGCGCCGGGTGTTGTGAGCACGGATATGCGGTTTGACAGGCGGGTCATCTCGCCGCGTCGCGGGTGGCAGGCTGCCGCTTGACCCGCCATGCCGACCGGCCTAGAACATCCGGCATCTTCAACCGCCTTCAAAAGGGTTGCGATTGTGACAAAAAAGCTGTTCATCAAGACCTACGGGTGCCAGATGAATGTCTATGATTCAGATCGCATGACCGATGTGCTGGCGCCGCTTGGCTATGCGCCGACATCGCAGGCTGACGGGGCCGACATGGTCATCCTGAACACCTGCCATATCCGCGAGAAAGCC
>CAJWVJ010000037.1 GCA_913048595.1 uncultured Alphaproteobacteria bacterium
GCCGCAAGATCATGTCGGCGATGCTGCCGCTGATGCGCACGCTGGAACAGGGCGGCAAGTTCCTGCAATGCATCAAATATGGCTGCACGGTTCGCGGGCTGCCGGCCGGGCCGCCGCGCGCGCCGTTGCGCGATCTGAACAAGGATGAAAAGCGAAGCCTTGAACAGGTGATCAGGGTGATGGACCGCACCGTTGCCGAGCTTATGTCCGGTGCCGCCAAGGGAGGCAAATGATGTCAGAACTGCTGACCCACGAGGAATACAAGGCCATCGCCGACAGGCTCACGCTGGCCTCGACAGCCTTTGTCGATGGCGGTTTTCGCAAGGCTGCCAGCGGCGAGACCTTCGACAGCATCAACCCGGCCACCGGGACGCTGCTGGCGAAGGTGGCGTCCTGCAATTAGGAAGATGTCGATTTCGCCGTCGGCAAGGCGCGCGAGGCTTTTGATGACGGGCGCTGGCGCTGCCTTCATCCGGCCGACCGCAAGGCGGTGCTGATCAGGCTTGCCAAGCTGATCCGCCGCAACAGGCACGAGCTGGCGGTCCTGGAATCGATCGATTCCGGCAAGCCGGTTCGTGATTGCGCCACCATCGACATTCCCGAGACCATCAACACGCTGATCTGGCACGCCGAGGCCACCGACAAGCTCTATGACCAGACGGCCCCGGTCGGCGAGGACGCGGTGGCGCTTGTCGTGCGCGAGCCGATTGGCGTTGTCGGCGCGGTGCTGCCGTGGAATTTCCCGTTGCTGATGCTGGCCTGGAAGATCGGTCCGGCGCTGGCCGCCGGCTGCTCGATGGTGGTCAAGCCGGCCGAGCAGACGTCGCTGTCGGCGCTTCGTGTTGCCGAACTGGCGATGGAGGCGGGAATCCCGCGTGGCGTCCTGAACATCGTCACCGGCACCGGCCCCGATGCCGGCCAGCCGATTGGCCTTCACCCGGGGATCGATATGGTGTCCTTCACCGGATCGACCAAGACCGGGCGGCGCTTTCTTCGCTATGTGGCGGATTCCAACCTGAAGAAGGTGGTTCTGGAATGTGGCGGCAAGAACCCGGCCATCGTCATGGATGACGCCGAGAATCTCGATCTGGTCGCCGAACATCTGGTGAATGGCGCCTTCTGGAACATGGGCGAGAATTGTTCCGCCACCTCGCGGCTGATTGTCCATGAGGATGTGCGCGAGGAGCTCATGCCGAAGATACTGGCGCGGGTGCGCGACTGGCGGATGGGTGATCCGCTTGACCCGGCAAATTATCTGGGAAGCCTGATCGACGGCGAGCATTGCGCCAAGGTCAGCGGCTATCTTGCTGATGCCGGCAAGGGGGTGACAACGCTTGCCGGTGGCACGGTCGAGGGCAATTATGTTGCCCCGACCATCTTTGACGGGGTGGACGCCAGCAACCGCCTGGCGAAAGAGGAAATCTTCGGGCCGGTGCTGTCGGTGATCACGGTGAAGAGCCTGGACGAGGCCATCGCCATCGCCAATGACAGCGATTACGGGCTGGCGGCGTCGGTTTTTACAGCGCATGCGGCGCGCGCCTTGCGGGCGGCACGGGCTATTCGTGCCGGCACGGGCACGGTGAACTGCTATGGCGAGGGTGATATCACCACACTGTTCGGAGGCTACAAGCAGTCCGGCTTTGGCGGGCGCGACAACGGCATCCAGGCGCATGACCAGTATTGCGAGATCAAGACGATCTGGGTCGATCTGTCGGACCGGCAGCCTGAAGACGGTGTCGGTGACTGATCTGGGGGCTGATCCCGCCAGTTGGCACAGCCATGTCTATTTTGGCACTGACAGTCTGGCGAAGGCCGAAGCGCTTGTCGCGGCGGTGAAGTCGAATTTCGGACCGGAGGCAGACATCACTTATGGCCGCTGGCATCACCGGCCTGTCGGCCCGCACCCCGATTTCAGCATCCAGTTGGCATTTCCGAATGACCTTTTCGCCGATGTGATCACTTTCCTGGCGCTGAACCGGGGCGGGCTGACCATCTTCATTCACCCGAACACCGGCGAGACGATCGAGGACGAGCTTCGCAACCACCGCGACCACGCCATCTGGATGGGGGCGGTGCGGCCGCTGAAGCTCTCGCTCTTCGGCGGCGCGGACCAGGGGTAGGAAGGCGTGCTACCTCGTGCGGTAGGCGATGTTCTTCGTCTGCACGTAGTTCCACAATGCCTCGCGGCCCTTCTCGCGGCCATAGCCTGACTTGCCGTATCCGCCAAAGGGCGTCTCCACCCCGCCGGCATACCATTCATTGATGAAGATCTGGCCGGCGCGGATGCGGCGCGCGGCACGGTGCGCGGCGTCGATATCGGCGGTGAAGATGCCGCCGACTAGACCATAATCGGTGCTGTTGGCGATGGTGATGGCCTCTTCCTCCGACCCTGTCTTCAGAACCGACAGCACTGGCCCGAACACCTCGGTGCCGGCGATCTGCATATCGGGCGTGACGCCCGAGATCACCGTCGGCGCGAGGAAGGATCCCGGCAGGTTCAGCCGGCGTCCGCCGGTGGCGATGCGCGCGCCCTCTGACGCCGCCGTCTCGACAAGTCCTTCGGCGCGGTCGCGCTGCGGGTCGGACACCATCGCCCCCATATTCGCGCCGAATGAGCGCCGCTCGATCCCCGGCCCGACAGACAGGCCCTCGGCAAGCGCCACGCAGCGGTCGACAATCTCGTCATGAACATCCTCATGCGCGATCACCCGCGACATGGCCGAACAGACCTGGCCGGCATTGAAGAAAATGCCCCACCGCACCGACTCCATGAAACTGTCCAGATCGGCATCCGGCATCACGATGGCGGCCGACTTGCCGCCAAGCTCGAGGATCGCCGGCTTCACATTCGCCGCTGCCGCCGTGGCCACCCTGATGCCGGTCTCGACCGATCCGGTGAAGACGATGTTGCCGATGTCGGGATGCGCCGCCAGTGCCGCCCCGGCCTCGTTCCCGGTGCCGCACAGGATGTTCAGCGCGCCCTTCGGAAGGCCGGCCGCCTCGGCCGCGCGGGCCATCCAGATATTGCTGATGGGGTCGAGCTCGGGCGTCTTCACGACACAGGCATTGCCTGTGGCCAGCGCCGCCGAGATGCCGCGCGCCGTCATTTCCAGCGGATAGTTCCACGGGATGATCTGGGCGGAAACGCCAAAGGGTTCATAGATGGTGAAGTCGAGATAGTCGCCGCCAAGCGGGATCGAACGGCCTTCGACCGTTTCCGCCTGGTTGCCGTAATATTCGAAATAGCGGGCCGCGCCGTCGGTCTCGATCAGCGCTTCCCAATAGGGCTTGCCCGACTCCAGTGTCAGCAACGTGGCGATCTCTTCGCGATGCGCCAGAAGATACTCGCCCATGGCGCGTACCATCCTGCCGCGTTCGACCGGCCTCATCGCTGTCAGCACGCCGCTGTCATGGCAGGCTTTCGCCGCCGCCACGGCCGTTCCGATATCGGCGGCAGAGGCCGAGGCGATGTCGGCAAGCCGCTGGCCGGTGCCCGGGTTCTCGACCACCAGACGTCCGACGCCGCCGTCAATCCAGCTTCCATTGACATAATTCTGCCAATAGTCCTGTGTCAGATCATCCTGCGTTCGGGTTGTCATCGATCTGTCCTCCCGCCGTTATGCGCTGGATCGTGAAAAACGACGCCGCAACGTCGCACCGAGGCCAGTAGCTGTCAATCGGCGCGATTACATCTGATAGCAATTTATGAATGTTGCACCGAAAGGGCATGTAACATGCGGATTATCGTCATCGGGGCAAGCCATGCCGGCATCGCTTTTGTCGATGCCATGCGGCGCAAAGGGTTCGCCGGTGGGCTGTGTCTTGTCGACCGCCAGCCGGGCCAGCCACTGGAACGCCCGCCTCTGTCAAAGGCCTTTCTTGCCGGTGATGGCGGCGATGGGTCCCGGTTCGCGCTTCGCAAGCCGGACTGGTTCGCCGCGCATGACATTCAGCTGATCGACAACTGCCGTATCACGGCCATCGACGCGGCGGGCCGCGAGATCGAAACCGGCACTGGCGAGCGCATGGGCTATGACAGGCTGGTGCTGGCCACGGGCGCGACGCCGCGCCGGCTTCCCGCCGCCGAGGGCATGGATGGCGTTTTCGAGCTTCGCCACCCCGATGATGCGCTCCGCCTTCGCAGCGCGGCCGGCAAGGCCGCCTCGGTAATCGTCATCGGGGGCGGCTATATCGGTCTCGAAGTGGCGGCGACGCTGGCAAAGTCCGGCAAGGCTGTCACCGTCATCGAGGCCGCCCCCCGGTTGCTGGCACGCGTCGCAAGCCCGCCGATTTCAAACTTCTTCGCGGATCTTCACAGCGAGGCCGGCACCGGCGTGATCACCAGTGCAGGGGTTGAAGATGTGTCGGCGGCAAAGGGGTGTTTCAGCCATGTGCGCCTGTCCGACGGCCGGCAGCTTGCCGCCGATATGCTGGTGGTCGGGATTGGCGTTCTGCCGGAAATTTCGCTCGCCGAATCCGCCGGTATCGAGACGGGCAACGGCATCCTTGTCGGGCCGGACATGCAGACAAGTCTTCCCGACATCTATGCCATCGGTGACGGCGCGCTGGTCCGCGACAACGCCTATGGCATCCGCATTGAATCGGTGCATAACGCGCAGGACAGCGCGGAACGCGCCGCCGCCGCCATCAACGGCCATGCGCCACCTGCCGATCAGGCCCCCTGGTTCTGGTCCGAACAGTTCGGTCTTCGCCTGCAATCCACCGGCATCGTGCCGGCTGACGGGGCGAGCCATCACCGCCGCCCGGGAAAGCGCGAAGGCGGCTTTTCCATCTGGAGCTATCGGGCGGATCGGCTCTGCGCTGTCGAGGCGGTGGGCGACCCGGCAGGCTATATGCTTGGCAAGAGCTGCCTTGAAAAGGAACTGTCGCCATCGCCGCAGCTGGTGTGTGACCCGGCCTTCGACCTGAAGGCTTTTGTCGCGGCGAAATAGGTTGCCTGCCAACGGTGTTCGTGGGCACTCTTCGAAAGGCCCGCAACGAAGGTGCGGATCAGGGCAGACATCAAGGATATAGCAACATGCATTACGCGGGACGCCCCAAGTCGGACATGCCGGCCAACGCACCGGCAAGAGTAGATATGCGAAGCGATACGGTGACACGCCCGAGCGAGGGCATGCGCGCCGCGATGTCCGCCGCCGATGTCGGCGATGATGTCTATGGGGACGATCCCACGGTGAACGCGCTTCAGGAAAAGGCCGCCGCCCTTCTCGGCAAGGAAGCGGCGCTGTTCGTCTCCAGCGGAACGCAGTCCAACCTCTGCGCGATGCTGGCGCATTGCCAGCGCGGCGAGGAAATCCTGACAGGCCACGACTATCATGTCTTCATCGACGAGGCGGGCGGCGCCTCGGTCCTCGGCGGCATCATGTTCGCGCCCATCCAGACAGCTGCCGATGGCGGTCTGGACCCCGATGCCATTTCCCGCACGGTAAAGCCGGATGACGAGCATTGCGCCATTTCGCGGCTACTGACGCTCGAGAACAGCTGGCACGGGCAGGCCATCTCCCTTGACCGCATCAATGCGGCCGCCAGGCGGGCGCGTGACCATGGGCTGATCGTGCATATGGACGGGGCGCGGCTGATGAATGCCTGCGTCAAGCTTGGCGTCAGCGCTGCCGAGATGCTGGCCGAGGTGGATTCGGTCTCGCTGTGCCTGTCCAAAGGGCTTGGCGCACCGGCTGGATCGGTCCTTGCCGGATCAAAGGCGATGATCCGCAAGGCGCACCGAGTGCGCAAGCTTGTCGGCGGCGGCATGCGCCAGATCGGCGTGCTGGCGGCGGCCGGAATCTATGCGCTGGACCATCATATCGACAGGCTTGCCGATGACCATGCCAACGCGGTGCGGCTTGCCGACGGGCTCAGCGGAATCGCGGCGCTTGACGTCACGCCGGACGAGGTCCAGACCAACATGGTTTTTGTCGGCGTCCCGGAAGGGTCCAGCGCGCCGCTTCAGGCCCATCTTCTTGAGCGCGGCATCCTGATCAACCGCGATGAGCCGACAATCAGGCTGGTCACGCATCTGGATTGCGGCGCTGACGAAGTTGACCTTTTTGTCGCAGAAATGAAGGGCTTTTTTGCCTGATCCGTCCGGACGGGCGGCGCAAAGGGAACAGACTTTCGCGTCGTGACAGGCAGACTCCCGGGCAGTTTTCAAAGCGGCAGGCGTGGCCTGCCAGAGGTGAAAAGATGTCCAATCCACTGTCACTGTCACTCGGGCCGCGCGTTCGCAAGAGTCCGTTTTTCGAGGCAGCGCGCAAGGCGGGGCTGAGCGCGGCAAGCGTCTATAATCACATGTATATGCCGACAAGCTATGGCGATCCGGCGGCCGAATATGACCGGCTGATCAATGGCGTCGCCATGTGGGACGTGGCTGTTGAACGGCAGGTGGCGCTGAAAGGGCCGGATGCACTGGCGCTGGCGCGCTATCTGACCCCGCGCAACCTCGACGGGTTGACCATCGGGCAGGGCAAATACGCCCCTATCTGCAATTATGAAGGCGCGCTGATCAATGACCCGGTGCTGCTTCAGGTCAGTGATGACGAAATCTGGCTGTCCATCGCCGACAGCGACATCAAGCTGTGGGCCGGCGCCATCGCCGGAGCGCGCGGCATGGATGTGCGGGTGTTCGAGCCGGATGTCTCGCCACTGGCCGTGCAGGGACCGAAATCCTTTGATGTGGTCGCCGATCTGTGTGGCGACTGGGTGCGCGAACTTCGCTATTTCGGTTTTCGCGCGTTCGACCTCGGTGACATTCCTGTCGTTGTGGCGCGGTCCGGCTGGTCAAAACAGGGCGGCTTTGAGTTCTATCTTCGCGACGGCAGCAAGGGCGACGCGCTGTGGCAGCGAGTCGCCGACGCCGGCAAGCCCTACGGCATCGGGCCCGGCACCCCGAACTATGTCGAGCGTGTTGAAAGCGGCCTGATTTCCTACGGCGCCGACACCGACGATATGTCGAACCCGTTCGAATATGGTCTTGGCAAGTTCATGGATGTGGACCAGCCAGGCGATTTTGCCGGAAAGGAGGCGCTTCGCGCCATCCGCGATGCCGGCGTGACCCGCCGCTTCATGGGGCTGGTGATCGAAGGGGCGCCGTTTGCCGGAACGAACGAGGCACCATGGCGGCTGAGTGACGCCAAGGGCGGTGATGCCGGCTATGCCAGCGCCAGCGCCTATTCACCGCGCGCGCAGTCGAACATCGCGGTTGCGATGGTCAGCGTCGCGGCCATGGAAGCTGGCGCCGGCGTTACCGTCCACGCAGATAACGGAAATCTGCGCGCGCAGGTGGTACCGCTGCCGATCGTATGACCGGCAGCGGCCCTGTCTCTGCTATTGGCGGGTTGTCAGTCGACCAGGGTCAGATTGACTGCGGCAACCTTGCCGTTGCGCTGCTCCGCCAGCTCATAGCTGACGCGCTGACCCTCGTTCAGGCCGGTAAGGCCGGAATTCTGCACGGCCGTGATGTGAACAAACACATCCGCGCCGTCTTCGTCGGGGTTGATAAAACCGTAACCTTTTTGGGTGTTAAACCATTTCACGGTGCCTTGTGACATCTTCGTAGTCTCCTTGAGTGCTGGGATAGCCGCCGGTCCCGGCACGCTCCATTCTTCACATTTGAGGCCACCTTTGCACGGGAAGCGGGTCGAATATGAATTCGCGGCTATCCGTCATGTGGGCGGCAACCACCCGCAAAGTCAATCACGCAGACCGCGTCAAAAAGCGCCACAGGCCGAAACTTGACATGGAAATGTTGCACAATTGTTTAATGACAGAAGGTTAAGGTAGTGACAAATTTGCAACAGGTATTTCAATAAGCCACAGATTCCACCTTTTTATTGGCCATGTCCCCTGTTGAAAGTCGATAAGGGGCATTCAATGTGTCACATTCTGGCCGTGAAGGGGCAAATCCGGTGACATTCCTGAAGCTGAACAGCCGCGGGCTGGCATCTGCCTCGCTGGCCGCCCTGCTCTGGGGCTTTGTGCCGGTCTATATCGGAGCGGTGGGAGTGGTCGATCCGATCGAACTTGTTGTTCACCGCGCCCTGTGGTCGGCGGTGATCCTCCTTTTCATGCTTATATGTCTTCCTCGCCTGACAGGCGGGCTGAAGGCGGATCGCGCGGCGCTCGCTACACCGGCCCTTCGCCGGGGGTTTGTGCTGTCATGCGCGCTGCTGACGGTGAACTGGATCGTGTTCGTCCATGCCGTACAGACGCGGCAGGTGCTGGATGCGGTGATCGGCTATTTCATCTATCCGCTTGTCACCGTGCTTCTTGGCATGGCGGTGTTTCGCGAACGGTTGGACAGGTGGGGCTGGGTCGCGGTGGCGATTGTCGCCACCGGGGTGATGGTGAAGGCCACGGGGATTGGCGGCATTCCCTGGATCGCGGCGGTGCTCGCGGTGTCCTTCGCCCTCTATGGCGTGGTGCGCAAGCGCATGGGCATCGACGGCATCACCGGCATGTTTGTCGAGACCGTTATTCTGGTCCCGCCCTGCGTCGCCTATCTCTGGTGGATGCAGGCAGGAGGCAAGACCATCTTCTTTGGCGGTGGGACCGTTAATATCATCATGGCCCTGCTTGCCGGTGTGATCACTGTGGTACCGCTGATCCTGTATCATGCCGGCAACCGGGCCCTGCCGCTGAGCGTGGCGAGTCTTTTGTTCTACATCAATCCGACGACGCAACTTCTTATTGGCGTGTTTTACTTCGGCGCGGCGTTTCCGCTGCGCGAAGCCTTTGTGTTCGGGCTGATCTGGACCGGGCTTGTGGTCTATTTCGCCACCCGCCGCAGCCCGTCAGGTCCATGATCAATCGATGATTTTCGCGGTGACGATCTGGTCGGGCGATGCCGGCGGCTCGCCGGCGGCGATGTTGTAGACATTCTCCATGCCGCGCTCGACCTGGCCCCAGACGGTGTACTGGCCGGTCAGATGGCCACAGCCGTCAAAACAGATGAAGAACTGGCTGTCGCCGGAATTCGGATTCATCGAACGGGCCATTCCGACCGTGCCGACGCGGTATTCATAATCGGTGAACTCGGCGTCGAGCTTCTGGCCGGAGCCGCCCATGCCGGTGCCGTCCGGATCGCCTGTCTGCGCCATGAATCCCGGGATCACCCGGTGAAAGATGATGCCGTCGTAAAAGCCGCTATTAGCAAGTGCGGTGATGCGCGCGACATGGTTTGGCGCGAGATCGGGAAGAAGCCGGATTTCGACCTGGCCCTGTGTTGTGTCGAGAAGGAGGATTGATCCGGTATCGGCTTGTGCGGTGGTGCTCATGGTCAGGAAACTCGCTCCAAGTAAGGTCAGAAGAAAATGTCGCATGGAAATGTCCGGTTGCGGTTGCGGGGGTGTCGGCGGCTAGAACAGCGCGTCGATCTGGTCGTCTGTCAGATTGCCGGGCACAACGGTGATGGGGACGCGGCAGCGGGCCGCACCCCTGGCCATCAGGAAGGTGATCAACGGGCCGGCTGTTTCTGATTTGGTGTCGGCGCCAAGCACAAGAAGGCTGATCTGCTGCTCTTCATCAATCAGCGACAGAAGCTCGTCGCGGATTTCGCCCTCGCGGACATAGAGAACGGGAATCTGGCCTGTCAGCTCCTGCGCATAGCTGGCATGGATGGCCATCTTCGCCTCGGCCTCCTCGCGCGCCTCGGCACGCATCAGTTCGCCGACGCCGGCCCAATATTCGAATTCCGCAGGGGCGATGCAATACATCAGCGCCACCTTGCCGCCGACCGCGCTGGCGCGGCCGCAGGCAAACTGCAACGCGTGATGCATTTCTTCGGAGTCGTCCACGACCACCAGAAAAAGCGGATCCTTTTTCGCCAAAGCTTCGCTCCCAACCAAATTCAGCCGCGCCGGAAGGCGACAGCGGCAAGCCATCCCGATGCCACCGCAAACGCGATGGCGAACAGCCCGTAGAACACCGGATAGTCATGCGCGAACCGATAGATCAGCGCGCTCATTCCGGCCTTCCTGATATTCATATCGGTGGTGCGCTCGCTCAATGCAACGCCATTACGGAAATGCAGGATGCGGACGACGTAATCACCGGTGGGGACATTGCTTGGCAGGCTCAGCATGGTGCGGAACAGCATGTTCTGCTGCGTGATGATGGATGACGGCTTGCTCTGCCACAGCCCGTTCGCCGTCATGTTGCGGCGCAGGCCGGCTTCCTGCTCGCTTGTGCCGCGAGTCGGTTCCGCCGCTCTGGTCCTCTCATCGCCACCGCCTTCGTAACCACGGTTCACATTGGCCCCGGCTACCAGCATCAGGCCTCCGGAAGCGGGACCGATCTCGGCGCTTCGGCGTACATCCGCATCGGCGATCCGGTCAAACGCGGCGGTCGAGAACATGTGGTAGAAGCTTGGCGCCTGCTGCCAGATAAATGTTTCGACATTGACCCAGATGCCAGCCTTCTTTTCCTTGCGGCGCTGCACAATGTCGGTGGCAGGCCCCTCGACGATGAGGACAAGTTCATCGCCGGGAACCCCTTCATAGGCCCCGAACAGCAACAGCTCAGTGCCGTGATAGCCGCTAGTGATATCGACCCGGGTCTGCGACAGGTCGGCGACAAGCCTTGATGGTGCCGCCTGCACATTCGTTGCCGCCATGGCCAGCACAAGCGCAAGCCAGCAGCCGGCAAACAGAGTCGGCAAGGGGCGCAGCTGGCGGGTCATCGCAGCAGCTCCACCGACAGCAGGTCTTCCGGGCGGACCACAAGGTCGTAGCCGATCTTCAGACAGACCGCGAGCACCACCAGCGCCAGAAGGCCGCGAAGCTGCTCGCCACGCAGGAGCGCGCCCGCGCGGCTGCCGAACTGCGCGCCGATCACCGCGCCGAAGAGAAGCAGCCCGGCAAGCAGGAAATCCACGGTCTGGGTCTGGATCGACTGGAGCAGTGTCACGTTGGCTGTGACGAAGATGATCTGGAACAGCGAGGTTCCGACAACCACCGAGGTCGGCATGCCAAGAAGGTAGATCATCGCCGGCACCATGATGAAGCCGCCGCCGACACCCATGATCGCGGCCAGAACGCCGACAAAGGCACCAAGCAGAAGCGGCATGATGGCGCTGATATACAGCGTCGAGCGGCGGAACCGCATCTTCAGCGGCAGGCCGTGAAGCCAGTTATGCTGATGCAGCTTGCCGCGTGCCGCCCCGGGGCGGCTTGTGCGGATCATCGTGCGCACGCTTTCGGTCAGCATCAGTGATCCGATGATTCCGAGGAACACGACGTAGGACAGCTGGATCACGAGATCGATCTGGCCGATGGATCGAAGGAAGGAGAACAGCGCCACACCAAGCGACGAGCCGATCACACCGCCAACCATCAGGATGCCGCCCATCTTGAAGTCAACATTCCCGCGCCGCATGTGCGCCAGCACTCCGGAGACTGACGAGGCGACGATCTGGTTCGCCTCGGTCGAGACGGCGACTGCCGGCGGGATGCCGAAGAAGATCAGCAGCGGCGTCATCAGGAACCCGCCACCGACCCCGAAAAGGCCGGATAGGAACCCCACACCTCCGCCAAGCCCGATGATGATTCCGATATGCATCGAAACTTCGGCGATGGGGAGGTAAATATACATGTTCACGAGCCAGAAATGACGCGGCAGCGCGTCTGTGATTGGACCTCGGACATTAAGAAGGCGAGGTCAGTCGCGCCCCTGCGAATACGACGGGGAATGTTCCAGAACGGAAGCGAACTGTCGCAAAAGACACCGCTCGCCGCGCCGTCCATCCGGGTGTGATGCCGGCATCCTCAATGCCTGGTGCGCTGCATCACCGGATCATCGGTATAGATATGGCCAAGAAGGCGCAGGATTCGCAACACATCCGTGTCGTCGATCGAGTAATAGATTGTCTGGGATTCGCGTCTTGTTCGGACGATGTTGGCGCGTCGCAGCCTTGCAAGATGCTGTGACAGGGCGGACTGGCTGAGCGAGGCGATCACCCCTTCCAGCTCGGAAACCGACCGTTCCCGCCCGTCCGACAGCTCGTTCAGTATGCGCATGCGTTTGGCGTTGCTCATCGCGCGCAGGACGGTTGTCAGTTTTGACTGTTCGCTTTCAATGTCGGGAAGCCGCGCCATGACCTTGTCTCTCCTTCACGTCGCGGGGCAGGGTTTTGCAAGCCGGAAGCACCCGCCATCGAACCGCTGCGGTGCCACCTGTCTTTGCATCGATCAATTTTTGCCTCACTGGCGACGTCCTTATGGCAGCCGTCGCGGGCTACCTGTTTGTTCCGTGTCTGGCCAGAGGCGTGTCATTATGCGCACCAAGGCCCCGTGTCTCACCTCACTGGGCAAGGCAGATGGTGTTGCTGGCGAAGTGGGCGGTGTGCAGTTTATCTATATGAGGTTATTAAAATGTTAAAATAGGACTATGATATTGTTCAAAATTGAAATTTTTTGAAATATTGACCCTTTGTGATGGGCGTTTTAGCCAGGTGCGGCCTTGAGATGTCAGATAATGTAGAGGCTAAATGATGATGAGGTCGGGGCTGTCGGTGATTTCGGCGGTGGACAGGACCCGGTAATTGCCGGGTCGCTCATGCTGCGGTGTGATCGGGTAGATAAACCGCTGAAAGGGCTGAAGGGCACCGCCGGTAATGCGAAGAAACCCGTGGTGGTAGAGCGGGGCCTGGATGGCAAAGGCGGCTTCATAAATGATGGACAGCCATCGCCCGCTCGGGGATTCGAGCGTTTCATCCAGCGGCACGCCGGTGCTTGGCAGGCCTGACGGCCAGTCCGGATCCACCGGAAGTGCGAGGAAATACAGCCGCATCGAGCGGTTCTGGCCCACCGAGACGAGATTTTCGATGGCCGCCGCGCTGACCTCCATCAGCGCTGACGGTGCATCTTTCCCGGCCAGTTCAAGCTGCGCCAGCCGGAGCAGATTTTCCGAGCGCAGTCCGGCCGGCGGGCGGGTGCTGTCATAGCGCTCCAGATTGCTCATGAACAGGGGTTCATTGGCGCGCTCCAGGATGCTCAGCGCGCGCAGCGCCAGTCGCAGGCAGGCCTCCTGGCGCGACAGGCTGCCGGTGACATTGCCGGCCATCTCAAGGCTCATTTCAAAGGCGGGGTCCAGCGCGCGCAGGGCGCGCATCATCTGGATCAGGGCGGTCTCACTGACATGCCGGTGCAGTGAAATCCGGAAATCGCCATTCGTGCGGCGCGCCAGAATACCGCCATCCGGCGGTGCCTTGTCGCTGCTTGCCTGAGTGACGCCGTTGCGGGTTATGGTGATCTGCGCGCGCATCTGTCTCCTGCCTGTCGAGGAGCCCCTGTGATTGCGGGTGTGGGCGGGCGTATCCCCACTTTTCATGAAATGGCCCGGATCAGATGATGCCAGAATAAGGTTAATTTCCCGTCAATGGATGATGGTTTCTTCGTGTATGGCCCGGAGGCGGCCGGACGCGTCAGAAATGTGCTCCTCGAGTGAAATTTTGTGCAGGGGGAATGTTTCTTCGCACCTCTTCGCGTTAAACTGGCACGATGACAGATATATCCGACACCCATGAAGACGGAGCGTCCGGCCCATCCGGCGCGGCAGAAAGCGACGCCGCCCTCCGCCGGCTGCGCCAGCCTGTGGCGCAGGAATTCGACATCCGTATCGCCGCGGATGGCAGCTGGTATCACGAAGGCGGGCTGATCGGCAGGCCGGCGCTGGTCAAGCTGTTCTCGACCGTGCTGCGGCGCGAGGCAGACGGCAGTTTCTGGCTTGTCACGCCTGTTGAGCGCGGCCAGATCGAGGTCGAGGACGCGCCCTTCATCATCACCGCCGTCGACATGACGGGAGACAGGGAGGACCAGCAGCTCCGCTTTCGCACGAATGTCGATGACGAGGTGGTGCTGGGACCGGAAAATCCGCTGGTGATGCGGCCTGTGGCCGGCGGCGACGCCGACGATCTGCGTCCCTATGTTACAGTGCGGGACGGGCTTGAGGCGCTGGTGGCACGGCCGGTGTTCTACGAGCTGGCGAGGATCAGCATTGCCGGTCCGGACGGGCGCCTCGGGGTATGGAGCGGCGGCTTGTTCTTCGCGCTTGAGGGCAAGGCATGAGTGACATGCTTCCGTTTGACACCGACCGGCTCAGCCCGATCCCGGTCCGGCTTAACGGGACGGCGGGACGCCCGTCGGCGGTGCTGGTCGGGCTGACGCTGCGCGAGGCGGGCTGGCATGTCATCATGACCGAACGGGCGCATCATCTGGCGCATCATGCCGGACAGATCAGCTTTCCGGGCGGCAAGGTGGATTCGGGCGATGACAGCCTTGTCGCCACCGCCCTGCGGGAGGCTGACGAGGAGGTGGCCCTGCCGCGGCGCAGTGTCGATATCATTGGCGGGCTTGATACGGTGAAGAGCCCGGCCGGTTTCGTCGTCCAGCCTGTCGTCGGCATTGTCGATCCGGCGGCGATGTTGTGGGCGGCGCCAGAAGAGGTGGCAGAGGTGCTTGTCCTACCGCTGGCCCCGCTGTTGGATTCGCAGCGTCACCAGCGAAGAAGCTATATCCGCGAGGGACAGCGGCGCGAGGTCTGGGTCATCGAGGATGACCGGCATAACATATGGGGCCTGTCGGCCTCGATTCTGGTCGATCTGAGCCGGCGCATGGTGGCCGGCACCGGCAGCATGGGAAAGGGAGGCAGCTGATCATGCGGCGCTATCTGATCATCGCCATCGCCATCATGGCGGCGATACTTGTGATGAGCCTTGTGAAGGTGATTCAGGCAAGGCGGGCCCGGGCGCGCGGCGAAATTCCGCACAAGACGGCGGGCATCGACATGTCTCATGTGATCGGCGGGCTTGTCGGGCTGGCGGTGTTCTTTCTTGGCGCGGTGATGCTGGAGACAGGCGCGTCCGGTCCGGGGTCGACCTACAAGCCCGCCGAGCTGAAGGATGGCAGGATTTCCTCCGGCCGGTTCACCGAAGGCTCAGATGGCGGCGAATGAACAGAGCGCCGCCGGATTTCCGGTGCCGCCGCTGGCGCGTCGCCTGTTCGCGCTTGCCGGGACAGGCGGGTTCGAAGCCCGCATAGTTGGTGGCGCGGTGCGTGACTGGCTTGCTGGTGACCGGCTGGATTGCGGTCCGGACGGGCGGGCGCTGGTCGGCGATATCGACATGGCGGTGGCAGCTCCGATTGAGGATTTTGCGCAGCTGTGCCGCGACGACGGTCTTCGCGTGATCGAGACCGGAATCGACCACGGCACGGTGACAATCATTGATCTGGCGCCGGGTGCCGCTGATGAAAGCGCCATTGAGGTCACGCAGACACGGCTTGATCTGGAAACCGACGGCAGGCATGCCGTGGTCGGCTTCAGCGACGACTGGGCCGCCGATGCGGAGCGCCGGGATTTCACCATCAACGCCATCTATATTCGTGATGACGGCAGTCTTGACGACCCGCTTGGCGGCATCGCCGACCTGCGGGACGGGCGGCTGCGGTTTGCCGGCGAGGCCGCGCGCCGAGTCGAGGAAGACGCGCTTCGCATGCTTCGCTATTGCCGCTTCCTGCCGCGCTTCGGTGCCGGAGGGGTGGATGCCGACGCCGAGGCCGCCATCCGGTCGCAGGCCGCCAGTGCATCGCGCCTGTCAGGCGAGCGCGTCGCCGCCGAATGTCGACGTCTGTTCGGCATGCAGGGCGGTGATGCGGGAATCCGGCTGATGTGGGAGAGCGGCCTTGATGAACCGGCGCTTGGCACAAGGCTTGTCCCCGACAATCTGGCGGTCTTGGCCGGTGCTGGTGATCTGGCGGTGGTGGCGCCGGCTTCGCGCTGGCTTGTACGCCTGGCGGCGCTGACGCCTGCGGCACGCGCCGATGCGCTGGCGGACAGGTTGCGGCTGTCGCGCCGCGACCGGCATCTTCTGGCCGGGCTTGGTGTGGCCGACGCAGCCGAGATGGCGGACAGGCTCACTAGCGACGCGTGGCGGCGGACGGCCTATTTTCTGGCAGGTGACGGAATTCCGCCGCCGGCGGTGCTGATCGTTGCCGCGGCGCGCGCCGGCATGGAACTGAAGGCCGATCATCTGGCGGCGCTGGCCGGATGGGTGCCGCCAGAACCTCCGCTTGCGGCCGCCGATTTATTGTCGCATGGCGTTGACAGGGGACCGGCACTGGGAGAGATGTTACGCGCCGCCGAAGCGCATTGGGTGGCCCATGATTTCACGCTATCAAGGCAGGACCTCCTGGCCTTCGTTACGGACAGACCGACCCATGAGTGACACCACCCCGGCCGCGTCGCAGGACGACATCGAGACCCGCAAGAGCGAGGCTGCCGCCTGGTTCGCCAGCCTTCGCGATTCGATCTGCGCCAGTTTCGAATCGATCGAGGCTGATTGCCCGCCGGACCGTCGGGACGGCATGGAGGCCGGCCGGTTTGCCCGTAAACAGTGGCAGCGAGATGGTGGCGGCGGCGGCGAGATGAGCGTCATGCATGGCCGGGTGTTCGAAAAGGTCGGGGTGAATATCTCGACAGTCCATGGTGTGTTTTCCGAGGAGTTTCGCCAGAAAATCCCCGGGGCCGATGCGGATGGGCGCTTCTGGGCCTCGGGAATTTCGCTTGTCGCGCATCCGCGCAACCCGCATGTGCCGGCGGCGCATATGAACACGCGTTTCATTTCCACCAGCAAGGCCTGGTTCGGTGGCGGCGGCGACCTGACACCGATTTTCCCCGATGAGGATGCCGGCGGGCGATTCCATGCGGCGATGAAACAGGCCTGTGATTCGCATGATGATGGTTATTATCCGCGCTTCAAGGCATGGTGTGACGAGTATTTCTATCTGCCGCACCGCCAGGAACCGCGCGGGGCCGGCGGCATCTTCTACGACAATCTGGACAGCGGCGACTGGCAGGCGGATTTCGCCTTCACCCGCGATGTCGGCAAGGCGTTTCACACGGGCTATGCGGATATCGTCACATCGCGAATGGACAGGCCCTGGACCGAGGCCGACCGCCATCATCAGCTGGTGCGCCGCGGCCGGTATGTGGAATTCAATCTACTCTATGATCGCGGCACCCTGTTCGGCCTGAAGACGGGTGGCAATATCGAGGCGATCCTGATGAGTCTGCCGCCCGAGGCGCGGTGGCCCTGACCAGCGGCCCGCCTTGGCCGCGCCGTCGGCAGGGTGCGACGGAAAGCGCGCTTATTTTTTTGTGATACATGGCAATATGTACTGCAAAACCGGGACGTCTCATGCTAGAACGACGGCGGCTGACGCAAGGTGCCTTACATGTCATGCCGCTGCCGCCCGGCAGGAGCCTGGAGGGAGGTTT
>CAJWVJ010000038.1 GCA_913048595.1 uncultured Alphaproteobacteria bacterium
CTGTCTGCCTGAAAGCCTTCACTCGCGCCGAGCGCAAATTCAACGGCATCGACGAGCTGACAACCCAGATCGCCAAGGATGCCCGCGCCGCCCGCAAACTTCTGCCACCCCTTCGAGATACGGCCTGACCGGCGATGCCGGGGCCACGCTGCGCCATGCCGGCGCCTGGAAAGCGAGACAGCCTGTTATGAATTACAAAGAGACGGTATTTCTGCCACGGACCGATTTCCCGATGCGCGCCGGGCTTCCCACGAAGGAGCCTGAAATCCTCGAGGGCTGGAAACGGATCGACATCTATAACCGCCTTCGCGAGGCCCGTGCCGATGCCGAACTGTTCGTGCTTCATGACGGCCCGCCCTACGCCAACGGCCAACTTCATATCGGCCATGCGCTGAACAAGATCCTAAAGGATGTGATCAACCGCTCGCAATCTATGCTTGGCAAGAATGCCAATTATGTTCCGGGCTGGGACTGCCATGGCCTGCCGATCGAATGGAAGATCGAAGAGCAGTACCGCAAGAAGGGCAAGGACAAGGACGAGGTGCCGGTCGAGGAATTCCGCCGCGAATGTCGTGAGTTTGCGGCCCACTGGCTTGATGTGCAGTCAGAGGAGTTCCAGCGCCTTGGTGTCCTTGGCGACTGGCACGACCCCTATACCACCATGGCCTATGACGCCGAGGCGACGATCGCCGGCGAGCTTGGCCGCATCCTGATGGATGGCAGCCTGTATCGCGGCGCGAAGCCGGTGATGTGGTCGCCTGTCGAGAAGACGGCGCTTGCCGAGGCGGAGATCGAATATCAGGACCATACCTCGGTCACAATCTATGCCCGCTTCCCGGTGAAGGTGCCGAGCCACCCGGCGCTTGAGGGCGCCAGCATTGTGATCTGGACGACCACGCCATGGACCATGCCCGGCAACCGGGCGATGGCCTGCGGCGCCGACATCGACTATTCGGTGCTGCGCATCACCGGCCTTGCCGAAGGCGCGCTGGCGACGGACGGCGACGTCATCTGCCTTGCCACCGAGCTTGTTGAGGAGGTGACATCGGCCATCGGCATCACCGCGACCGAGACGCTGGCGACGCTGGCCGGCCGCGAGATCGAGGGCACCGTTTCGCTTCACCCGATGAACGGGCATGGCTACGACCATGAGGTGCCAATGCTTCTGGCCGACTATGTCACCACCGAGCAGGGCACCGGCTTTGTTCATATCGCGCCCGGCCATGGTGTCGAGGATTATGAACTGGCCCATCTCGAGCATGGAATCCCGCTTCCCGACACGGTGGCCGAGGACGGCAGGATCATGGAGCATCTTCCGATCTTTGCCGGCATGCATGTGTTGCGTGACAATGCGAAGATCGCCGAGATCATGGCCGAGCATGGCGGTGTCATCGGCATCGGCAAGCTGGTCCATTCCTACCCCCATTCCTGGCGCTCGAAGGCGCCGCTCGTCTATCGCAACACCGCGCAATGGTTCGTCTCGATGGAATCGCACGGGCTTCGCGACACCGCCGTGTCCGAGCTTGGCCGCACCGCCTTCTTTCCGCCCGCCGGCCAGCGGCGCCTGACCTCGATGATCGAACAGCGCCCGGACTGGTGCCTGTCGCGCCAGCGCGCCTGGGGCGTGCCGATCACCGTGTTTGTCCACAAGGCAACCGGCGAGCCGCTTCGCGACCAGGCCGTGATCGACCGGGTCGTTTCCGCGATGAAAGAGGAAGGCGCGGATTGCTGGTTCTCGTCCGACCCGTCGCGCTTTCTCGGGCCAGACCATGATCCGGCGGACTATGAGCAGGTCACCGACATTCTGGATGTCTGGTTCGATTCCGGATCGACCCATTCCTTTGTGCTGGAAAAGCGCAACGACCTTGTCAGCCCGGCCGATCTCTATCTGGAAGGCTCCGACCAGCATCGCGGCTGGTTCCATTCGTCGCTTCTGCAATCCTGCGCCACGCGCGGCCGCGCGCCCTACAAGGGTGTGCTGACGCACGGCTTCGTCCTCGACGAGCAGGGCCGCAAGATGTCGAAATCGCTTGGCAATGTCGTCACACCGCAGAAGGTGATGGACCAGAACGGCGCGGACATTCTGCGCCTGTGGGTTGTCAGCTCGGATTATTACAATGATCTTCGCATCGGCCAGGAGATCATCAAGCGGACCACCGACAATTACCGCAGGTTCCGCAACACCCTTCGCTATCTTCTTGGCGCGCTTGACGGGTTCACCGCCGAGGAAGCCGTGTCGCGCGACGATATGCCGGCGCTGGAACGCTGGGTTCTCCACCGGCTTGCCGAGATTGATGCCCGCATCCGCGAGATGACCGAAGGCTATGATTTCCACGGCATCTTCACCGAGCTCCATACCCTGTGCAACAGCGATCTGTCGGCCTTCTATTTCGAAATCCGCAAGGACCGCCTCTATTGCGATGCCGCGGATTCGGTGGAACGCCGGGCCTGCCGCACGGTGATGAACGAGGTGTTCGAACGGCTGACGGCATGGCTTGCGCCGATCCTGGCCTTCACCGCCGAGGAGGCTTGGCAGTCCCTCGTCGGCGACATCGAGAATTCGGTGCATCTGCGAAGCTATGACCCGATCCCGTCGGACTGGCATGACAGCGCGCTTGGCGACCGCTGGGCCGGCATCCGCCAGGTCCGTCAGGTGGTCACGACCGCGCTCGAGGTGGCCCGCAATGACGGCGCCATCGGGGCCTCGCTCCAGGCGGCGCCGGTTGTCTATGTCGATGATGCCGGCGCGGCGCTGTTCGAGGGCGAGGACGCCGCAGCGCTCTTCATCACCTCGGATGCCGAGATCAGCACGGGTGACGCGCCGGCGGACGCCTTCCGGGTCGAGGGGATCGAGAATGTGGCCGTCGGCTTTGCCACCGCGCAGGGCGGCAAATGCGCACGGTGCTGGAAGATCATGCCCGAAGTCACATTCGAGGGGGCCATCTGCAACCGCTGTGATGATGTGGTGAATGACCGCGCCGGATGACATCAGGCCGGTCACGGGGCGCCGACAGGTGCTGATCGTCGCGCTGGCCGTCCTTGTCGCCGACCTCGTCACCAAGCAGGTGATGCTGGACTGGATTTTCGATCCCCCGCAGCGGATCGGGGTTCTGCCCTTCCTGAATTTTGTTCCGGTGTGGAATTCGGGGATCAGCTTCGGCATGCTGGCGGACGCCGGATGGGCCATGCCGGCCCTCCTGTCGGCGCTCGCTTTCGCGGTGGCGGGATGGATGCTGTGGAAGGCGCCCACCTTCCGGCGCGGTGAGAGGCTGGGCGCCGGGCTGATTGCCGGTGGTGCCGTCGGCAACGCCCTTGACCGGCTTCGCTTTGGCAAGGTGGTTGATTTTATCGACGTTTATGTTCAAACATGGCACTGGCCGGCCTTCAATATCGCCGACGCCGGAATTACCGTCGGTGCCGCGGCATGGATGGCCAGCCTCTTTCTGGAACGAGAGACAGACTCAAAATGACGCCCTCTACCAGCCTTCCGTTTTCACGCGCCGCCCTTGCGGCGCTGGTGATCTGCGGTGCCGGACTCGCACTTGGCGGATGCTCGGATTTCCGCAAGGCCATCGGTGACGAGAAATCGTCACCCGACGAATTCGAAGTGGTGGTGCGCCCGCCGCTGTCTCTGCCGCCAAGCTTTTCCGCCTCGTCCGAGGAACTGGTCGGCGCCTCGCGCGTTGTAAGCGAGGAAGGCGGCAGTGATGCGCGTTCCGTCGCTGCCGCCTCGCTTGGCTCGGCCGAGGGCAATGCGGAAGCCGGATACGAGAGCCTGTTTGATTTTGCCTCGGTGCCGGCCAACATCCGCGAGACGGTGGACGAGGAAACCTATGGTATCCGTTTCGAGCGCCGCCTTCCCATCCAGATACTGTTTGGCGGCATGCCCGATATCGGTCCGGTTCTGGACCAGTTCGCCGAGGACCAGCGCCTTCGCAGGAACCTGCGTGAAGGCCGCTTCCCGACCGATGGCGGCACGCCTGCCATCGACCTGCAAAGCGATGAGTCGCTGACCATCGGCGAGTAACGCCATGGCCGTGATCCGGCAGCTTCCCGACACGCTTGTCGACCGGATCGCCGCGGGGGAGGTTGTCGAACGGCCGGCAAGCGCCCTCAAGGAACTCGCCGAGAACGCCCTCGATGCCGGCGCGTCCAGCGTCCGCATCAGCCTGACGCGTGGCGGCATCGACGAGATCATCATCAGTGATGACGGGCACGGCATGTCGGCTGACGACCTGACGCTGGCCATCCGCCGCCACGCCACCTCGAAGCTTCCTGACGGCCGGCTTGACGACATCCGCTGCCTCGGTTTTCGCGGCGAGGCGCTGCCCTCCATCGGCGCGGTGTCGCGCCTTGAAATAACCTCGCTTCGCGCCGGCGAAACACAGGCTTGGCAGATCATTGTGGATGCTGGCGATGTCGGCGCGCCGCAACCCGCCGCCCTTGCCCGCGGCACCCGCGTCGCCGTCCGCCAGCTGTTCAAGGCGGTGCCGGCGCGTCTGAAATTCCTGAAGACCGAGCGGACCGAGCAGGGCCGATGCCTTGATGTGGTGCGCCGTCTGGCCATGGCCTGGCCGAGGGTCGGGTTTGTCCTGGAAGGGGATGGCCGTACGCTTCTTGACCTGCCGCCGCCGCGCGATGACCTTGCCCCTGGCGACGAGGACAAGACCCGCGCCCGCCGCCTTGCCGCGGTGATGGGAAAGACCTTTGGTGACGAGGCCGTCCGCCTTGATGCGCGCCGCGGCGATATCGGCCTTCGCGGGCTGGCCGGCCTGCCGACGATGAACAGGCCGACCCCGGGGTCAATCTATTTGTTCGTCAATGGCCGGCCGGTCCAGGACCGCTCGCTGAGCGGCGCGGTGCGCGCCGGATATGGCGATACGCTGCCGCGCGGACGCTATCCGATGGCGGCGCTGTTCCTGACGGTGCCGGTCGAATCGCTTGATGTGAATGTGCACCCGACGAAGACCGAGGTCCGGTTCCGCGACGCCGCCGGGGTGCGCTCGCTTCTGGTCGGCGCGATATCGGCGCAGCTTCAGGATGACGGCATCCGCAGCACCGGGGAGGGGGCGATGGCTGCCTCCCGCCTGTTTGCCCAAGGCGGGCGCGCCAGGACCGGCTTTTCCGCACCGCCGGCTGCCGGCTATGCCGCCCCGCCGCCGGACTGGCAGGCCCCCCTTGCGGAAGGGCAAGCCGCCGGATCGATGATGCCGGACCTGCCGCCGTCAGCCCCGGCCTCGGCAGCGGTGGGCGAGGATGATCCCGAGCTTGTCGATACGCTGCTCGGCGCGGCGCGGGCGCAGCTTCACAAGACCTATATCGTCGCCGAGACAGGCGACGGCATCACCATCATCGACCAGCATGCGGCGCATGAACGGCTTGTCATGGAACGGATGAAGGCAGCGATGGCGACCGACGGGGTAGCGGTGCAGGCGCTGCTGATTCCAGAGGTCGTCGATCTGTCCGCTGACCAGTGCGAGGCGGTTCTTGGCGAGGCGGAATTCCTCGCCGGACTTGGCCTCGAGATCGAGGGGTTCGGGGAAGGCAGCGTGCTGGTGCGCGGGGTGCCGGCGCTTCTTGGCACGCCGAACGCGGCGCAGATGATCCGTGAAATCGCCGAAGAGCTGATCGAGCTTGGTGGCAGCCGCACACTGGAGGACAGGCTGGCGCATGTTTTGGCGACCATTGCCTGCCATGGCTCGGTTCGCGCCGGGCGGCGGCTGAATGATGCCGAGATGAACGCGCTTCTTCGCGAGATGGAGGCCACGCCCAATTCAGGCCAGTGCAATCATGGCAGGCCGACCTGGGTAAGGTTGTCGATTGCCGATGTCGAACGGTTGTTCGGACGCCGCTGATCTATCCCCGGAACCGCAGGAAATGAAGCCGCGCGCGACCATAGCGCCGGCTGTCCAGCACCGTGAAGCCGGCATTGGCAAGCGCCGTCTCGTCAAGGGTCTCGCCCTGCCCGGTCTCGATCACGACCAGCGCGTCGGGGACCAGCGCGCCAACCTCGCCAAGCCGCGCCGCCACCGTCAGCCCGTCGCCGCTGCCATAGGGGGCATCGGCAAGGACAAGCCCGGCGGCATCCCCGCGCCAGCTGGCAAGTTTCAGCGCGTCACCGGCGATCACCGTGGAGTCCGCCTGCCGGCCAAGCCGGTCGATATTCGCCCGCAGGGTCATCAGCGCGCCGGGATCACGCTCCATGAAGCTGGCATGCGCCGCCCCGCGCGACAGGGCTTCCAGCCCCAGCGCGCCGGTGCCGGCAAAGGCGTCGATGACATGACTGTCCGGCACGGCCTCGCCAAAGCGGCCGCCTGCCAGAATGTTGAACAGGGATTCGCGGACGCGGTCGGCTGTCGGGCGCGTGCTAGCGCCGGCCGGTTCGGTCAGTTTTGTTCCGCGATGGCGACCGGCGATGATTCGCATGTCGTGAAGCCCCCGAAGATGGTTTTCCTGATGCGGCGCGCCCGCCCGGCCGCCCTCTGGCAGATTTGCGGTTCGGCTTGCGGGCGGTGGCGGTGCCTGTCGGCGTATCCGGCGCGGCAAGCCCGAGCTGGTCGGCAAGGATGCGCGGCTTCACCAGCTCGACCCCGCCCTGTTCCAGATCGCCAAGCTGGAACGGCCCGTAGGAGACGCGGATCAGGCGGCTGACCTGATGGCCGAGATGTTCCATGATGCGGCGCACCTCGCGGTTCTTGCCCTCGCGGATGGCGATGTTGAGCCAGGCATTGCTTGGCATCTGCCGGTCGAGACGGGCGCTGATCTTGCCATAGCGGATGCCGTCGATGGTGATGCCGTCGGCAAGCGCCCCGAGCGCCTCGGGATCGACATGGCCCTGAACCCGCACGCGGTATTTGCGACTCCATCCGGTGCTGGGCAATTCCAGATGCCGGGCCAGCCCGCCATCATTCGTCAGCAGCAGCAGCCCTTCGGAATCTATGTCCAGCCGGCCGACCGACAGCACACGCGGCAGGCTTGGCGGCAGGGAATCGAATATCGTCTGACGGTCCTTTTCATCGCGCGAACTCACAACGAGGCCGCGCGGCTTGTGATAGCGCCAGAGCCGCGCCGGTTCGCGCGGCGGAAGCGGTTTGCCGTCGACGGTGATACTGTCGGCCGCGCTTACATTCAGCGCCGGACTGGTGATCAGCTCGCCATTCACCGTAACCCGACCGGCAGTGATGCGCGCCTCGGCCTCGCGGCGCGAACAGACGCCGGCGCGGGCGATATGTTTGGCGATGCGCTCTGGCCCGTCCGGCGCGTCGAGCGTGAAGCCTGTCTTGTCTGTCATGCCGCCGGTGTTACCCGCAAAACAGGCGCTTGGCAAATCGCCGATTTGCCGGGGCGGCCCGGCTGTGCGACAAAACGGTGATGAATGTGATCAATCCGCGACCCGACATCATGGCGCGTATTCTGGACGAGGCCGCCGCCGCCGCCGCCGCCGGCGAGGTGCCGGTTGCCGCCGCCGTGACCGATTCCGACGGTGCCATCATCGCCATGGCGCAGAACCGGATGCGGCGCGACAGCAGCGCCATCAGCCATGCCGAATTGCTGGCCCTTCAGGCGGCCTTTTTCGCACGGCGCAGCGAACGGCTCGAGGATTGTGATCTGTGGGTCACGCTGGAGCCCTGCACCATGTGCGCCGGTGCCATCGCCCATGCGCGCATCAGGCGGCTCTATTTCGGGGCGCGCGACGCCAAGGCGGGCGCTGTGGAATCCGGCGTGCGGTTCTTTGACAGCCCGTCATGCCATCATCGCCCGGACATCTATGGCGGCCTGTCCGAGGCGGCGGCAGCGGCGCAGCTTAAGGATTTTTTCGCCGCGCGCCGATAATCGGAATCCAGCGACCGGAAATCAGTGAGTTGGGCCTATTCTGCGGCTATGTCGCGGCGGCAGAACCCACCGGGCCAGCCGATCTTGTCCACCGCGCCATAGGCAGCGCCACGCGCCGCGCCGACGTCCCGGCCAAGGCCTGTCACCGCCAGCACCCGGCCGCCATGGGCCCGCAGCGTGCCGTCCGCGTCGATCTTCGTGCCGGCGTGGAACAGCATCACATCATCTCCAGCCGCCGTTTCAGCTCCGGCAATGACGCTTCCTTTTTCATAACTGCCGGGATAGCCCTTCGCCGCCATCACCACCGTGACCGCGCTGCGCTCGTCCCATCGCAGCGAGACATGGCCAAGCGTTCCCTCGATGGTGGCCAGCATCGCCGCGACGAAATCCGAACGAAGACGCGGCAGGATCACCTGCGCCTCGGGATCGCCAAGGCGGCAGTTGAATTCGATCACCTGCGCGCCGGTATCGGTCAGCATCAGCCCGACATAGAGGATGCCGCGATAGGGCATGGCTTCATCCGCCATGCCCCTGGCAAGCGGGCTTACGATCTCCTCCATCACCTGCGCCTGAAGCGCCACGTCAAGCCGCGGCGCCGGGGATACGGCCCCCATGCCGCCGGTATTCGGCCCTTTATCACCGTCATAGGCGCGCTTGTGATCCTGCGCGCTCCCCATGAACAGGACATCCGCCCCGTCGACAAGGGCGAAGAGCGAGGCTTCCGGCCCGGTGATCCGTTCCTCGACAAGAAGCGTCGCGCCGGCGTCCCCGAAGCGGCCTTTCAACATGTCGGCGGCGGCGGTCATGGCCTCTTCGGCGTCTTCGGCGACGACGACCCCCTTGCCGGCGGCCAGCCCGTCGGCCTTGATCACGCAGGCCCCGCCGGTGGCGGCGATGGCAGCCCGTGCGGTGTCCATGTCATGGCATATGGTGAAGCCGGGCTGGTGAATACCGAAGCGGGCGCAGGCCTCGCGGGCAAAAGCCTTGGAGCCTTCCAGCCGCGCCGCCGCTGCGCTTGGCCCGAAAGCCGCGAACCCGGCCACTGTCAGCCTGTCGACAAGCCCGGCGACAAGCGGGGCTTCCGGGCCGACAACCACAAGATCGGGCTGTTCGGCTTCGGCAAGGGCCAGCAACCCGTCCAGATCATCCGCCGCCACATCCATGCAGCGCCCGAGCGCTGCCATGGCGTCGCTTCCCGGCGCGATCAGCAGCGTTTCGGTCAGGGCCGAGCCGGAAATGGCCCAGGCAAGCGCGTGTTCGCGGCCGCCGCTGCCTATCAGGAGAATTTTCATCATCAGGGTCCCTGGAGATTTCTGGATACGGACAGAGCGGAATGAGGCCGAAGCCGGTTGCTCCGGCGGCAATATGGCATAAGAATGGAGTGCCAATAAAGAGGTCCCGCCCATGCCCGCCGATTTTCCGCCGATCGAGACCGCCGCCGAGGCTGCAAACGAGGCCGGGTCGAACGCGCCGCCCTTTCTCAGCGTCACCGAACTCTCGCAGCTTCTCAAACGCACGGTCGAGAGCAATTTCGAGTTCGTGCGGGTGCGGGCCGAAATCTCGCGGCCGACAAGGGCGGCGTCGGGCCATCTCTATTTCACCCTGAAGGATGAAAAGAACACGCTTGACGGGGTCTGCTGGAAGACCGTGGCCGGATCGCTCGGTGTGCAGCCGGAAGAGGGGCTCGAGGTCGTCGTCACCGGCAGGCTGACAATCTATGGCGGCCGCTCGAAATACCAGATCGTCGTCCAGACCATGGAGATGGCCGGCGAGGGGGCGATGCTGAAACAGCTCGAGGAGCGCCGCCGCCGGCTGGCCGCCGAGGGGCTGTTCGAGAACGACCGCAAGCAGTCCATCCCGTCGATGCCGGCGGTGATCGGTGTTGTAACAAGCCCGACCGGGGCCGTGATCCGCGACATCCTTCACCGGCTTCGCGACAGGTTCGGCGTGCATGTGCTTGTCTGGGGAACGCTTGTACAGGGCAAGGAGGCCGCCGGCCAGGTGGCCCGCGCCATCCGCGGCTTCGACGCGATGCCGGCCGACGGACCTTTGCCCCGGCCTGATCTGCTGATCGTGGCGCGGGGTGGCGGCTCGCTTGAAGATTTGTGGGCCTTCAACGAGGAAGAGGTTGTCCGCGCCGTGGCCGGATGTCGGCTCCCGGTGATCTCGGCCATTGGCCATGAGACCGACACCACCCTGATCGATTTCGCTGGCGACAGGCGCGCCCCGACCCCGACCGCGGCGGCCGAAATGGCGGTGCCGGTGCGCGCCGAGCTGATCGCGCGTGTGGGTGAAATCGACACGCGCCTCTACCGTGCGGTGGCGCAGCGGATCGACATGTCGGGCCAGGCGGTCCGCCTTGCCGAGCGCGGGCTTCTCGACCCGGCCGAGATGGTGGAGCGCCGCGCCCAGGCGGTGGACCTTGCCGTTGCCGGGCTTGATAGCGGCATCGAACGCCGCCTGTCGAACGCGGCCCTGCGTCTGGCCGGAACCGTCTCGCGGCTTCGCCCGCCGGAACGCCGCCTTGCCGAGGTAGGGGCGTCCCTTGCCAGCCTTGGCGGGCGCATGGCGCAGGTCATCGACCATCAGATCAGTCTTCGCGCCGCGGCGCTCGGGCAGGCGGCTCGGCTTCTTGACGCCAATTCCTTTGAACGTGTTCTGGATCGCGGATTCGCCCTTGTCGCCGGGGCGGACGCCAAGCCGCTGAAACGCTCTGCCGAGGCGGCTGCCGGCGCCGATGTCACCATCCGCTTCGCCGATGCGACCCGCGCGGCGCGGCTGGACCCTGACGGGCCGGCCACCCCGTCGCCATCCAAGCCAAGGCGAAGCCCCCGCGCGAAGCCCGCGGGCGACGCGCAGGACAGCCTTTTCTAACTGCCTACCGACTATGCGGCAGGATCTTGCCCCAGCGCCGGTGCGGCCAGAACCATTGTTCTGGTTGGGCGCGAATCCAGCCTTCGATCTCGGCATTGATCTGGCTTGCCACGGCAAGGATGGTGGCGTCGTCATCCTTGTCGGGAAGGGGGACTGGTGGCGAGATTCGCACCCGGAAGCGGCTGCCGCCAAGCCGTTCGGTGCGCATATACATCAGCGGCACCTTCTTGCGGATGGCAAGCTTCACATGGCTGACCGAGGTCTGCGCCGGATGGCCGAAAAAGGGCACCGGCATGCCTTCGCGCAACTGCTGGTCGACAAGAAGGCACATCACCTGTCCCTTGCGAAGCGCGCTGACCATACCAAGCGCGGCCTCGCGCCCCTTGCGGAAGATGTCGCCGCCATAATTCGCCTGCCGGCGTTCCAGAAGCCCGGAAAGAAGCCTGTTGTTCAGCGGGCGATAGATCGCCGCCACCTTGCGGCCGGCGGCAAGCGCGGCATAGGGGCCAAGCTCCCAGTTGCCGATATGCGCGCCGATAAGAATCGCCCCGCCGTCAAGGCCCTGAAGATGCTCCTGCCCCTCGAACCGGATCCTGCCAAGCCGCACCATCCGGTGCACATGCGGGAATTCCCCGATCACTCGCCCGAAATTGCGCCACATGCCGGCGAGAATTCGCGATTGCTCGGCGGCGGAGAGTTCAGGCATGGCAAGGGCAAGGTTGCGCCGCGCGCGGGCCTGCCATGGTGTGAGCGGCCCGACCAGGCCGAACAGCGTTCCCATGATCGCGCTGGCGACAGGCAGGGGAAGCACGCGGGCAAGGCCATAGAGCGAGAGGACGATCCCAGCCTCTAGCGGCCAGATGAAAATCTGCCGCGCCGCGCAAAGCAGAAACTTGCCAAGCGGGTCAGCCATCGGCCGTCCCGCCACAAAGCCGGGCCTCAAGCTGCGAGAGCAAGGCCTCCTCGCCCGCGATCTCCATCGAAACAGGCAGCATCGCCACCCTGGCCCGCCAGTCGGGGGGCAGCCGCATCCAGTCCTTTTTTGTGGTGATCATGGCGGCCCCGTGGTGCTGCGCATCCTCCTGGATCTGGGCCAGGTCATGCTGCGAATAGGGGTGATGGTCGGCGAATGACAGGCGACGCGCGATCCGGCCGCCGGCGGCCTCGAGGCTTTTGAAGAATCGGGCCGGCCTGCCAATGCCGGCAAAGGCCAGAAGCGGCGTATCGCCAAACTCGTCGATCACCGTTCTGTCGGGTTGCAGCGTCGCGGTGAAGACCGGCATGGTCTGGCCGAGACGCGAGGAAATCCGTGTTTTGTCATCGCCATTGATCACCGCGAAGTCGAGTTTCGCCATCCCCTCGCCAAGTGGGGTGCGAAGCGGCCCGGCCGGGATCAGCCAGCCATTGCCGATGCCTGTGGCCCCGTCGAAAACACCGATGGTCAGGTCATGCACGAGATAGGGGTTCTGCATCCCGTCATCCATCAGGATCACATTATGAACTCCGCGTTCGGCAATCACTCGCGCGCCCCTGGCGCGGTCCTTTGAGATCAGCACGTCACGCCCGTCCGCCAGCATCAGCGGTTCATCCCCGCAGATGGCAGCGTCATGTCCGGCCGGGTCGACCCACAGCGGCCCTGACGCGCTGCCTCCATGTCCGCGTGACAGGATCGCTGGATGCCATCCACGAACCGTCAGCTGGTCGAACAGCCAGGCGACGAGAGGCGTCTTTCCGGCCCCGCCGGCCGTCAGATTGCCAATACAGACCACAGGCACCGGCGCGCGGTACGCGGTGGCGAGATGCCGGCGAAGCTGGCCGGCAAGCCACCAGACCGGTGTCAGCGGCAGCAGCGCCAGCGCCGCCGGCCCGCGATGGTTCCAATGTTCCGGTGTCTTAATCATCTGTCCTGCACCAACGCAAGGCACAATTTTGCCGCCTTTGCCGGCCGCTTACCAGCCTTGGCAGCATGCGCGCGCGCCGCGGTGGCGATGGCGGCCAGCCTGTCGGCGTCGCCGCAGATGGCCCGGGCGGTGCCGGCGAGACTGTCGCCATCGGCGATCTCGCTGACCACACCGGCCTCCGAAAGGGCGCTGTATTCGGCCCTGTTCTTGAAGACATGCGGGCCGGTCAGGATGGGAAGGCCACAGGCGGCGGGTTCCACCGGGTTATGCCCGCCAAGAGGTTTCAGCGAGCCGCCGAGAAAGACGATATCGGCGACGGTGAACAGGCTGTCCATTTCGCCAAGCGTATCGGCGATGTAGATGGCGTCGCCCGCCGGTGCATCGGCACCGGCGCTGCGCTGGGCGGCCGCGATCCCGGCCGCGCCGCAAAGTCCGGCGATCTGCGCGCCGCGCTCGGGATGGCGCGGGGCGATGATGGTGAACCAGCCGCTTCCAAGCGCCTGTGAGGCGGCGATCACAGCCTCGTCCTCTCCGGGATGGGTCGAGGCGGCGAGAAGCACGCGACGCCCGTCCGCGGCGCGGCGCAGCATCGAGACAAGCTTCCTGTCAGGCCTGGTGGCCGCGGCAGGAAGTTTCAGCGAGCCGCCGACATCGACGGCATTTGCGGGCGCGCCAAGACCGATCAGCCTGTCAGCCTGCAATCTGTCCACGGCGAGCACGAGCTGCGCCGCGCCGAACATGGCCTGTGCCGTTCGCCGGCTTCGCTGCCATCTGACGGCGGCCTTGCCCGACAGCTGCGCCGAGACAAAGGCCACTGGCACATCGGTTGCCGCGGTGGCAGTGATTAGGTTTGGCCAGAAATCCGATTCCAGGAAAATGCCGATGCGCGGGCGTAGCCGCCGCAGGAAGGCCGCCACCATGCCGGGATGATCAAGCGGCTGGAACAGATGTGTCACGTCAAGATCAGGCGGCAGGGCCGCCACCCGCGCCGCCGCTGCCATCGTGTTGGTCGTCATCAGGATGGGGGCGGTCTCGCCGCTGGCGCGCATGGCCTCGGCAAGGGCGACCCCGGCAACGGTCTCGCCGACGCTGACAGCGTGAATCCAGACAGGCCTGTCCGGCAGGTCGTCGCGGTGGTCGTAGCGGCCATAGCGTTCGGCAAGGCGGCCGGCATCCTCCTTGCCGGCGGCGGCACGTCGCGCCAGCATCATTGGGAGGACCGGCCGGACCAGATGCCAGAGGAGATTATAGCCGCGCATCAGGCCCCGCCCCGGCAGAGCGAATCCGCCTTGTCCGACAGCGCGTTCATCGCCTTTTCCAGTTTCGCCCGGTGTGACTCCAGGACATTGCGGTCTCCGGATGCGGGCGGCGCAATCGGTTCTCCCATCACAAACAGGCCCCGCGAAAAGGGTTTCGGGATCATCATGCCGTCCCATCCCGGGGCCCGCCAGATCCTTGATGCCGACCAGGCCACGGGAAGAATGGGCTTGCCGGCGAGATGGGACAACGCCACCGGCCCCATCGCCGCCACCCGTGCCGGCCCGCGCGGGCCGTCTGGTGTGACGGTCGCCACCCGCCCCTGATCGAGAATCCGCTTCATGCCGCGAAGGCCGGACAGCGCGTTGCGGTTGGAACTTCCCCAGACGGTGCGCACGCCAAGATGGTTCACCGTATGCGCCAGCATCCTTCCGTCGGGATGCGGCGACTGCAGCGCCGTCATCGCGTGGTTTCGCGGCCACAGCCATGGCATCGACAGGATCCGTTCATGCCAGAACACCAGAACGAAGCCGTCATGCGACGCCAGCAATTCACGCAGCCGCGCCGCCTCTGGTGTGCGCCATCGCACCGAAAGCATCAGCAGCATGACGATGAAGGCGACAATCCAGCTGAGGCAGAACAGTCCGATCTTGGTTCGTATCAGGCGCTTCAGCATGCTTTGCCGGGTTTGCGGGACATGGTTGTCCCGGACGTTGAGGTGTCTGGCCTTGGCTGTGGCTTGATTCGGGTTTGCCTCGGCCTCTCATGAAGGTATAACCGGCAAGCCTGTGATCGTCCAGACGACCATCCGGTCTGACGGCGCCATTCCGAGCAAGGCGAAGGTTGCCATGTCTGCTGTTTCCAGCCTGTTTCCCGATGAAACGACGCCCCGCCGCCGCCTTCTTGTGGTGCAACCGCTTGTCGGCATCGGTGACATGGTCTGGCACAAGCCATGGATTGATCATCTGGCCACGCGGTTCGATGTGATCCTGGCGGCAAAACCGACGGCGAAATCCGAAGTGGTGTTTCACGGCACGGACGGCATCATTGACTGGCTCGATATCGACAGGTCGCTTCGCGGCCGCCGTGGCCGTCATGACGGCCTGTCCGGCCTGTTTCGCCTGGCGGCTGACTTTCGCCGGGTGCGCGCCGACGCGGTGCTGGTGATCCATCACAGCGCGACCTACACGCTGGCGGCGCGGCTTGCCGGCATCCCGCATCGCTGGGGCTATGGCATCGGCGGCAGCCGCAGATGGCTGAACCGCGGAAGCTTCCTTGGACGGGACGCGCGCAATGAGCGGCCCTACAACAAGCTTGGCCGCTTTGCGCTTGCCAACGGCTTCGGGCTGAACATCCCGCAATGGCGAATGACGACGCCTGACCATGCCTGGCAGGCGGCGCGCGCCTATTGCGCGGATCAGGGCATCGCCCCCGACCCTTCGCGCACTGCCCATGGCCGGAACATGGTGATCTTTGGCGTCGGGGCGATGGATGAGGAACGTCAATGGCCGCCATCGCGGTTTGCCGCGCTTGCCGCGAAGCTTCATGAGACATCGCCCGACGTCAAGATCCTGCTGATGGGCGCGCCTTCGGAAATGCCGATCATCGAGGCGGTGATGGCGGACCCGAAGGCCCCGCCGGGCCTGATCGCCAACACCGCGCCGCTGGACCAGGCGGTGGCCCTGCTGACGGCGGCGCGCGCCTATGTCGGCAATGATACAAGCCTGCTGAACATCGCCGCCTCCTGCGGCCGCCCGGCTATCGGGATTTTTGCGCAATCCGAACCGTTGGACTATAGTGACGACTTCATCCCGGTGAGTTTGACGGACGGCAGGTTCGGCGAGCCCGGGGCGATTACGCGGATTTCGGCCGACCAGGCATACGAGGTGGTGGCCGCGACATTGACAGGGCAGGCGGCGCGCTGAGCCGGCCGGCCGGACAAGCAAGCCCCACGATAAGCCAGCCCCAGACAGGATTGCCTTCTTGACGACCATCCAGATATCCCGAACAGCCGACAGCCGGGTCATTCTTCGCCGGCTCTGGACAGGCTGGGTGCGCCGCTATCTCGGGCGACTGCTGCTGGCCTTCGGACTGATGGCGGTGGTGGCCGGATCGGCCTCGGCCTATCCGCTTCTGACCCGCTACATCTTCAATGCGCTGGCTGACGGCCGCGCGGGCGAAGTGATTTGGATGGCGCCGCCGGCGATTATCCTGCTGGCCCTGGTCAAGGGTGTGGCGCTGTTCGCGCAGACGGTGCAGGTGAACGCGCTGGCGCTGCGGGTGACGACCGACCTGCAGAAGGACATGGCGCGCACCCTGATCGAGGCCGACCTGGCGGTGTTGTCGCGCGAGCCGGCAGGCGCCTTCATGTCGCGGATCATGAATGACCTCAACCTTGTGCGCGAGGCGGCGGTGCGGCTTGCCAACAATCTGGTGCGTGATGTGCTGACGGTGATTGTGCTAGTCGGCGCGATGATCTGGCTGGACTGGCTGATGGCGGTGGTCGTGCTGGCGGTCTATCCGCTTGCCATGCAGCCGATCATCCGCATCGGCGCGCGCCAGCGCAAGGCCTCTGGCAATCTTCAGGAACATATGGAAGAGGTCACATCATTGCTAGCCGAAACCCTTCAGGGCACCCGCTTGGTCAAGGCCTATCAGCTTGAATCCACCGAGATCGAGCGCACCCGCGGGGCCTTTGACGGGCTGTTCACGCGGCTTGTCGGGCTGCTGACCGGACGGGCCAAGATCGACCCCATTCTAGAGGTGGTCGGCGGCATCGCGGTTGGCGGTGTTGTCGCGCTTGCCGGATGGCGGGTGGCGAATGGCGATCTTCAGGTGGGCGATGTCATCGCCTTCATCACCACGCTGATCCTTCTGGTGCAGCCGGTGCGCGGCATCGGCACGCTTAACGCCGTGACGCAGGAGGCGCTGGCGGCGGCCGAACGCGTTCTGGCGCTTCTC
>CAJWVJ010000039.1 GCA_913048595.1 uncultured Alphaproteobacteria bacterium
GATGAACGTTCCCACCACGACACCGGCCACCAGTTCCGTCGCAACGCGACTGAGGATGGCTCCCATGCCAGCCGGAAGGGCGGCGCGGGGCGGTTGCTGTGCTTCTTCGCGATCACCCTGCATTTTCGCGATGCGGCGGTCAATATCCTGCAGGCGTTTGTCGCCCGGGTGCCGTTCCTGATCGCTCATGCCGTTTCGTCTGTGGGGGCTGCCATTGACCGGCTTGTGACGGCCGGGAGTGCGGCCTGTTCGGGTCCAGTCTGCCAGTGAAGACGCAGTGCCGTTGCCTGTCCGGTTTGCCTGTCCCGTGTGGTTTCTGTCCATGTGATCGGGCGCCGGATTTCGCCTGTTGCAGGCCGCGATTTCCGGATGCCGAAATCGCGCCCAAAATAGGGGTGCGCCTCGAGTTTTGTCAAGCACTCAATACAGGGTGATTTTGCCAGCAAATCCGCGGGTTTGGAAGGGCGTCATCCGGCCCGGAACTCGTCATGTCGCGCTGGTCAGGCGACGGCGGCGTCGCGGATTCGCTCAGCTGTCTGCAGATCGACCGAAACAAGCTTCGAAATGCCGCGCTGTTCCATCGTCACGCCAAACAGCCGGTCCATCCGCGCCATTGTCATGCGGTGGTGGGTGATCACCAGGAAGCGGGTGTCGGTCTTGGCGGTAATGTCGCGCAGAAGATCGCAGAAACGCGCCACATTGGTGTCGTCGAGCGGGGCATCCACCTCGTCGAGAACGCAGATCGGCGCCGGGTTTGTCAGGAACACCGCAAAAATCATCGCCAGCGCGGTCAACGCCTGCTCGCCACCCGACAGAAGCGACAGCGACTGCAGCCTCTTGCCAGGTGGCTGCGCCAAGATTTCCAGACCGGCATCCAGCGGGTCGTCCGACTCCGTCAGCTGCAGCTCGGCCGTACCGCCCCCGAACAGGACCTTGAACAGGTCGCGGAAATGCCCGTTCACGATTGCGAAGCTGGCAAGAAGCTGCTCGCGTCCCTGCCGGTTCAGCTTGCTGATTGCGGCGCGAAGCTTTTCGATGGCGGCGACCAGGTCTTCGGCCTCGGCCTCCATCGATTCAATGCGGGTGGAGACTTCCTCCATTTCGGCCTCGGCGCGCAGATTCACCGGCCCGATATTGTCGCGCTCGCGGATCAGGCGCTGTACCCGCTCCTCGAGCGAGGCCAGATCGGGAAGCGTGGCCGTATCCTCGGTCTCGGCAAGCGCCGCAAGGCCATCCGGTTCGCATCCCAGCTTGTCGCTGATCTTTTCCAGCACGACGCGGCGGGTTTCCTCGGCGCGTTCACGCGCGCCTTCGGCGCGAATCTGCTGCTCGCGGCTTTCGGCAAGCGCGCTGTCGGCTTCGCGTTGCGCGGCTTCGGCCTCGGCAAGCGCCGTCTCGGCAAGCGCCAGCTTGTCGGCGGCGTCCTGGCGGGCCGTTTCCGCTGCCTCCAGACTGTCGGCAAGTTCATGACGCTGCTTTGCTATTTCCTCCGGACGGGCGGACAGCCGCTGCTGTTCGGCCTCGGCCTTGGCGAGGCGTGATGTCATCTGCGCCACCCTCGCATCGGCGCCGGCAAGACGGTCCTGCCACTGCGCGGTTTCGGCGGCGCAGGCGCGTTGCCGGTCGGCAGCGGCGCGAAGCGTTTCGGCAAGCCGTGATTCGGCCTGCATGGCCTCGGCAAGATTTGTGCGGGCCGCCTCGGCAAGGGCGCGGGCGGCGGCCTCGGCCTCGGCAAGCGCCGCGTCATCGCCAAGTTCGGCGGCCTCGGTTTCGGCCGCGGCGAGATCGGCCCGCATCGATGCCAGCGATCCCTGGAGTTCCTCGGCACGCTCGCGTGAATTGCCAAGCTGCAGCCGGCAGCTTTCGTCGGTGCGGCGGGCGGCTGCCAGCGCGGTCTCGCCGGCATTGGCTTCCGCCCGGCACCCGGCCAGCGTCTCGCGCGCGACGGCAAGGGCCTCGCCGGCCCGGTTCGCGGCCTCGCCAAGCTGCGTCTCCGCGGCGCTGGCCGCGGCGAGTTCTTCCTGAAGCGACTCCAGCCGCTGCCGCTGGCGAATCCGTTCGGCGCCGGCATCCTGCGCGGTGCTGCGGCGCACAAAGCCGTCCCAACGCCACAGCCCGCCTTCGGGTGTCGTCAGCGCCTGTCCCGGGCGCAGCTCCGGCTGCATCACCTGAGCTTCGGCCGCGCTGTCGACAATGCCGACACCGGCAAGCGCCGCGCTCAGTTCCCGCGCGCCCTTGATATGGTCCGCCAGTGGCCGGCTTCCGGCCGGCGGGGCCAACCCGTCGATGGTTGCGCCACCCCGCCAGTAGGCGGTCTCGCCACTTCCCGCCGGGGCCGACAGCTCGTCCGCGAGATAGGATGTCAGCGCCTTCTCCATGCCGCCACTGACGGTCAGGCTGTCAAGAATGGGCGTGTCGCTGCTACCGTCGGGGCCTTCCAGAAGATAGCCAAGCGCGTCGATCTCGGCCTGAAGGCGCGCCGTGCGGGTGGCCGCCTCGCGCTGGGCTGCCATGGCGATATCGGCCGCGGCCTGGGTCTCGCCAAGCGCCGTTTCGGCGTTCGCCAGCGCGTCGGCGGCCTGCTGCGAGTCTGTCTCGGCGCCCGCCAGCGCGGTGGCGGCTTTGTTCGTGGCGGCGTCAAGCTCTTCCAGCAAAATCTCGGCAAGCGCGGCGTCAGCGGCGGCGATGCGGCGTTCAAGGTCGGCGATGCGAGTCGCCACCGCCTGGCGCGTGCTGGCGGCCGCCCACACCTTGCCGGCGGCATCCGCCAGCGCGGCATCGGCCTTGTTCGCCTCTTCGCGAACGGTGGCCAGCGTGGCCAGCGCGGCCTCGCGTTGCGGCGCGGCATCGTCGATCCGCGTCTGAAGTTCGCCACCTTCCGCCTGAAGCCTGTCCATGGCACCGGCAGCGTCGCCGCGAAGGCTTTCCTCGCGCGTGATATCCTCGGTCATCTGCGCCTGTTGCGTCACCACCCGGTCGATGGCGTCGCGAACGCGGGCTTCCTCGCGGTCAAGCTCGTCGCGGCCGATGGCAAGCCGCTGATATTCGGCGGCGCGTGCAACCTCGGTCTCGCGAAGCGCCGGCAGCGTGGCCGCCTTTTCGGCGCGGACCGTCGCGCAGCCGGCGGCTGTCTCGGTTCGCTCGACGGCAAGCGACCTTGCGGCGCGAAGCCCGTCATCACTTTCGGCAAGCGCACTCTCGGCAGCCCCCCAGCGCGCCATAAGAAGTTGCGCCTCCGCCTTGCGGATGCGGTCGGCGACAGACCGGTAGCGGGATGCCTGGCGTGCCTGCTTGCGGAGCGACTCGCGCTGCTCGACAAGGCCGGCAATGACATCATCCAGACGCTCCAGATTGGTCTCGGCGCCGCGAAGCCGCAATTCCGCCTCGTGCCGGCGGGCATGAAGCCCGCGGATATTGGCGGCCTCCTCCAGAAGCGCGCGCCTGTCAGTCGGGCGGGCCCCGATGATGGCGCCGATCCGCCCCTGCGAGACGATGCCGGATGAACGCGCGCCGGTCGCCGAATCAGCGAACAGAAGCTGCACGTCCTTGGCCCGCGCCGGCTTCGCGTTCACATAGAAATTGCTTCCCTTGCCACGCTCAATCTTGCGGGTGATCTCGATTTCGTCGTCGCCGTTGAATTCGCTTGGCGCGGAACGATCGCTGTTATCGAGGCTCAGCGTGATTTCGGCGAGGTTTCGGGCAGGCCGCTTGTCGGTGCCGGAGAAGATGACGTCATCCATTTCGGTGCCGCGCATCTGGCGGGCGTTGGATTCGCCCATGACCCAGCGAAGCCCCTCGACGATGTTGGATTTTCCACAGCCGTTGGGGCCGACGATCCCGGTCAGGCCGGAATCAATCTCCACCTCTGCGTTTTCGGCAAAGGATTTGAAGCCTGTCATCTTGAGGCTGCGGAAAATCACGACGTGCTATCGGCTCTGGTATGGCAGGCTTGAAACGGTATGACGGGATGGGCCATGCGTTACGCGCCGTAGGCGCTCAACGCCTCGGCGAATTCCTCATAACTCATATTGCCGGCGAGGATGGAATCACTATTGACGACAAATGTCGGGGTGGAATTGACCCGCCATCTGTCGATCCCCTGCTGGCGCTGGGTCACGAGCCCTTCCAGAAGCGGACGGTTCTGCATGATGGCGTTGAATTCCTCGGCGCTGACACCGGCGAGGCGCGCCATTTTCTGAAGTTCGCCCACCGGATCCTCGGCGCGCGCCCAGACCGGCTGCTTGGCAAGAAGCATCTTCACCAGCGGAAAGAACTTTGTTTCCGGCACGGCGCGGACAAGCGCATGCGCCCGAAGCGCCAGCCCGTCCAGCGGGAAGGGACGCATCTCGAAGCGGAGGAGTCCCTCGTCGATCAGCTTGGCCTTCACCTTGGGATAGGTGTTGTTGTGGAAATCGGCGCAGTGACCGCATGTCATCGAATAATATTCGGCGACATGGATCGGCGCGTCTCCCTTTCCGATGACCCGTGGCGACAGGGCCTTGTCGAGAAATCCGTCGGCATGGGACGGCCCGGCGGCCAGCCAAGCCAGCGTGGCGGCGCTGCCGGTTCCGACAAAGGCGCGGCGGGTGATCCCGGGTGTTTTTGTGGCGGTCTGTTTCATGGCGGCAGAATAGCCAAAGCCCCAACGTTCGGCAATGCCGATTCAGCGCCGGCGGGACGACCGCTCAGTCCGGTGTACCAAGCCTGCGGAGCGCCGCCCGCAATTCCGGCGAAGCGACCTTTTCAAGCTTGGCGTCAAGTTCCCAGGTGGCCCTGGCCCGCGCCTCTGGCGGGGCGGCGGGGGGGACGGGTGACGTGTCCCCGCGGGGTGGCGGCAATGTCTGGACAAAGACCACCTCGGAAATGGCGCGATAGCCGAAAGTGGCATTGACCCGGTCGATGATCGCTGCCTTCATCTGCAGGGCCACCGGCCCGAAGCCGCTGGCAATGGCAAGCTTCAGCGTGCCGCCGCCGCCGCGCGACAGGTTCATCTGTGAAGGCCGGCTCCAGCGCGCCATGTCGCCGGCGATCGCTGGCCATTCCGAGACAAGCCGGCTGATCACGAAGCCGCGTTTCTGCAAGCTTGGCGCGACCATCTTGTCAATCAGCCTGGACAGTCGGGTCATCCGTTTCCGGCGGGATGTGGTCATCGGCGGGGTCCGGTGGTTGGCGCGAGGAACTCAAGACTAGCACAGCGGCAGAGGTGCGACCATTCCCCTCGCATGGCACTGGCCGGCGTCATTGAACCGGCCTGGGTGCTGTGCCAGTCTCGGCGCCATGGATCAGCGAGATTTTCCGACATCGCGGATGTTTGCCTGGTATGACCGGCACGGACGCACGCTTCCCTGGCGGCGGCGCTGGCCCGAGCTGACGCCTGCCTATCATGTGTGGCTGTCGGAAATCATGCTTCAGCAGACCGTCGTGGCCACGGTGATCCCCTATTTTCTGGATTTCACCCGCCGATGGCCGACGGTATGCGACCTTGCCGCGGCGCCGGCCGAGGATGTGATGTCGGCCTGGGCCGGCCTTGGATATTACGCCCGCGCCCGCAATCTGCACCGCGCGGCGCAGATCGTCTGTTCCGATCATGGCGGTCTGTTCCCGCAGAATGTCGAGGGGCTTCGCGCGCTTCCCGGGATCGGACCCTATACCGCGGGCGCTATCGCCGCCATCGCCTTCGGCCAGCCGAGCATAGTCGTCGATGGCAATATCGAGCGGGTGATGGCCCGCTATTTCGCGGTCGCCACGCCGCTGCCGGCGGCAAAAGCGGATATCGGTGCGCTCTATGCGACGGTGCGGCCGGACGAGCGGCCCTCGGACTTTCCGCAGGCGCTGATGGACTTCGCCAATGCGGTCTGTACCCCGAAGGCCCCGGGATGTCCTGGCTGCCCGCTTGCCGACGGATGCGCCGCGCGGCAGGCGGACGCGCAGCGGGATTTTCCGGTGAAACCTCCCAAGAAGGCCAAGCCGGTGCGGCGCGGCATCGCCTTTGTCGCGCTTGACAGCGACGGGCGCGCCTATCTGCAGACGCGGCCCGAACGCGGCATGCTTGGTGGCATGCTGGCATTTCCGTCCGCCGGATGGACGGATGCCGACCAGGCCTATGATCGGGATGATCCGTCGGCAAGCGCGCCCTTCGCCGCCGACTGGGCGCTGGCCGGCCGGCCGGTGGCCCATGTCTTTACGCATTTCACGCTTGATATGGATGTTGCCGTGGCAAGGCTGGCGCGGCGCGGCGACGGACCGGAATGGCAGACGGTGCGCCCGGCAAGCCTGCCAACGCTGATGCGAAAGGTCTGGGACGCGGCGAAACGCGCCTGACCCTTTTTGCCGCCGCGGCGTGCGCGCGACCTAGTGGTTGAAATGGCGCATGTCGGTCATCGCCATGACAATGCCGGCGGCATTGGCGGCGGCGATGACCTTGTCGTCGGCCTTCGAGCCGCCAGGCTGGATCACCGCGGTGACGCCCGCCTCGATCAGTGCGGCCAGACCGTCGGCAAACGGGAAGAAGGCATCCGACGCTGCCACCGAACCAATGGTGCGCGGCGCGTCCCATCCGTGATACGCTGCGGTGTCACGGGCCTTCTGCGCGGCGATACGGGCGGAATCCACACGGCTCATCTGGCCGGCGCCGACGCCGACGGTGCAGCGGTCCGCGGCAAAGACGATGGCGTTCGATTTCACATGTTTGCAGACCCGCCAGGCGAACAGCATGTCGTCGATCTGGCCTGCGTCCGGGGTGGCGCTTGTCACGATGGTCAGATCGTCGGCGCTGATCGCGCCATTGTCGCGTGACTGCGCGAGGAACCCTCCCGCCACCGACTTGATCTTAACCGCCGCTGCGGCCGGGTCCGGCATGGCACCTGTCACCAGCAGTCGCAGATTGGGTTTTTCGGCAAGGATGGCGCGGGCCTCGTGATCGGCATCGGGCGCGATCACGACTTCGGTGAAGATGCTGGTGATGGCGCGGGCGGTGGCGGCGTCAATGGTCATGTTGGCGGCGACGATCCCGCCGAAGGCGCTGACCGGATCGGCGGCAAGCGCGCGTTCCCAGGCGGCGGCGAGGCTGTCGGCTGAGGCGACACCGCAGGGGTTGGCATGCTTGATGATGGCGATCGTCGGGTCGGTGAATTCGGCGGCAAGTTCGAAGGCCGCGTCAGTGTCGTTCAGATTGTTGTAGGACAGCGGCTTGCCCTGGATCTGCTTCGCCGTCGCCACGCCGATGCGGGCCGGGCCACCGGCATAGAGCGCCGCCCTCTGATGCGGGTTCTCGCCATAGCGCAGTTCCTGAAGCCTGCGGCCGGGCACCGTCATCGCCTCGCCGAAGGAATCTCCCGCCATCCAGTCGGCGATGGCCTGGTCATAGGCGGAGGTGCGGGCAAAGGTCTTGCCGGCAAGACGGCGGCGGGTCTCGATGCCGACATCGCCGTCATCCGACAGTTCGGCAAGCACCGTGTCATAATCGGACGGGTCGCAGACAACGGTCACGAAATCATGGTTCTTGGCCGCGGCGCGAAGCATGGCAGGCCCGCCAATATCGATATATTCGACAAGCGTGGCGAAATCGTCGGTCTGTTCCCGCTGCGCCTCGAACGGATAGAGATTGACCGCAAGAAGGTCGATGCCGCCGATCTGCTGCGCGTCCATGGCGGCGAGATGGTCGTCATCGTCGCGGCGCGCCAGAAGGCCGCCATGGATTTTCGGATGAAGCGTCTTCACCCGGCCATCCATGATTTCGGGAAAGCCTGTGACCTCGGACACGTCCGTGACCTCCAGCCCCGCTTCGCGAAGGCTTCGCGCCGTGCCACCCGTTGACAGGATGGTGAATCCGTTCGCAACAAGGCCCTTGGTGAAATCGACGAGGCCTGTCTTGTCGGAAACGGATAGAAGCGCGCGGCGTGATGGCATGATCGGGTCACTCACCTGTCTGGTTGCTGGGGCTGGGCGGGTATTCCGGGCTGATGCGCTGCCTTATCGCAAAGCCGGGCAAGAAAGGCAATGCGACGGCCGAAGCGACAAAGAAGGCGAAGGCCGGTGCGAATATTCAAGGCCTATTGCGCGCCGCGGGTGAAGGCCCAGCGAATTTCGTGCGATCCGGTGGTGCGGATGTCACTGACCACGGCCTTCAGCACGATCTGCTGGCTTGCCTGGCGGACGCCATCCTCGAAATAGACGGAATTGTCGATCTCGGTCACCGCGCCATCTGCCTTGAAGGTCCAGCCGACACGGCTGCCACGGATTTTCATCAGCACCGACCCGTTGGCCAGCATCGCCGCGGTCACCTTGGGATGAAGGTGGAACCGGATCACCGCCAGATTGGGAATTTCGCCGGGTGCGCCCGTATATTCCAGATGATCTGCCCCGCGCAGGTTAGATCCGCCTGTTTTCAGGTAAAGCTTGCGATGGTGCAGGATTCCGTGAGAGCGCTCGAATCCGTCATGCGAGCCGATGGCAAGGAGCCCGCCCGGCGCCTCGCCGACCTCGACCCCGGAAATGCTGGCGAACCGTCCGTCGCGTGGGCTGGATGAATTCTGGTTGTCGAGACCGAGCGTGGAATGGGCCGCCGTCGAGCACATCACCCGCCGCAATGTCTGGTCCGTCATCATCTGGCCGGAATTGACCACAAGCTGTGTCGGGCCGACGCTCATCTCGAATCCCAGCGTTCCCGATCCGGCGATGAGGTCCGCGTCGCCTGTCACCGTTTCGCTCTTCACCGTGTCGCCCCTGACCATGTCGCCGGCATCCATGATGACAACGGTTCGTCCGCTCCCCATGCGCAGAAAGCCGCTATAGGGCGCCTGCTGCACAGCCTTGCCGCGCACCCCGGCGCGAAGCAGCGTTTCCTCTGCCGTTCCGGCGCTGACCCCGCCGCCGCCATTGAAGTGCGCAAGGCGGCCGTCGCCATGCCGCCACATGCGCGCCACCGCGCCCATTCGGACGATGGAATCGCTGATGGCGCTGCCATCAATTCCGGCAAGGCTTGTCGCCATGCGGAATTCGACAAGCTGGCGCATCAACCCGATATGGCGGTCAGGCATGCGGCTGACATGGCCCCCATCATCATGGATGGCGGCGCGAAGCTTAGGGAACAGCATGTCCTGAAGGGCTTCGATTCTGGCGCCTTCGCCGCCGAGGGCGGCCTCGGCAAGGGCCAGTCCGCGAAGCGCGCCGATCTGCTGGTCGATGCTTCGCATGCGCCGCCAGTCCATGGCCAGGCACCGAAGCTGCATCTCGACCGTTTGCGCCAGCCGCGACTGGAACGCCTCGTCGGCGGAATCGCCATACCAGCCATAATTCATCGCGATGATGGCAAGCCGCTCGCCCATCAGGTCGGGCCGCCAGTCCGGCAATCGCCAGGCCTGATTGGCGTCGATCCATTCGGTGATCAGGTCGCGGGCCCGCGAGCGGGCTTCGACACCGCCTTCGGCGCGAAGATCGCGAAGCCAGGCAAAGCCGGCATGCGCTGTATCGCTGGCTGCCGGAGCCGTGCGGTAGGCCATGATGTCGGCCCCACGCTGGGCGTTGCCCTGCCATGGGTCCTGCAGGCCTGGGCGAAGGCTGTCGCGCTGCCGGCCTTTCAGTTGCCAGCCGAACAGGCCGCTCTGCCTGTACAGCCGTTCAAGTCCGGACAGCCGCATGGGCATGGCCGCCCCGGCGGTGGCAGGTTTGCCGGCGGATGCGCCGGTCTGGGCGTCCGTCCTGTCTGCCATCAAGCTTGAATCCGGATTGTCGTCATTGTGACACCGATTGTAACCGCGCTATGAAAAATCCATCAACACCGCCCATGGCGGCAAAGTCGGATGGCAGGATTCGCAGCCACCCTTGCGAAGCCAGCGCCGGGGCGAAGCTACTCGCTTCCTCGGCGCTGATCGGATCAATCGCGATCCTGCCAGGCATTGCGTTGATCACATCGGTGATCACCGCCTCGCCTTCTTCATGTTGCAGGGAACAGGTGGCGTAAATGAGGCGGCCGCCCGGGGCAAGCCAGCCGGCGGCGCGGGTGATCAGCTCGCGCTGGATGGCGGCAAGCCCGTCAAGGTCGGCAATGGCGCGATGATGCAGCACATCGGGGCGGCGGCGCAGCGTTCCGGTCGCCGAGCAGGGCGCGTCGATCAGCACTGCGTCCACCTTGCCGCCAGGTCTGAAGCCGCGGCCGTCGGCGCGGATGAGATCGGCATCCATGCCAAGCCGCTTCATGTTCGCCTTCAGGATGTCAAGGCGCGGTTTGGAATTGTCGACAGCGGTGACGGTAGCGCCGGCGGCGACCAGCTGCGCCGTCTTGCCGCCCGGGGCGGCGCACAGATCGACAACATGCTGACCGGCGATATCCCCCAGAAGCGCGGCGGGCAGCGCCGCTGCGGCATCCTGAACCCACCAGGCCCCGTCCTCGAATCCGGCAAGCGCCGTGGGATCGCCGTCAAAGCCGCGGCGCACGGTGCGGCCGTCGATCAGCTCGCCGTCAAGACGGGTGGCCCAGTCGGCGGCGTCATTACGCGGCGTGATGTCCAGAGGCGGTGGCGTCATCGCCATCTCCAGCACCGCGCGGGTGCGCGCCTCGCCATACTGCGCCTGCCAGCTTCGAAGCATCCAGTCGGGACAATTATCCTCGACCGCCGTCCTGGCCAGCATATCGCCGCCTTCGCGGGTCAGGCGGCGCATCACCGCATTGGCAAGACCGGTCATGCGTTCGAAGCCGGCGGCGCGCATCAGGCTGACAGTGCTGTCAACGGCGGCATGGGCCTCGGTTTCAAGAAACATAAGCTGCGCCACTCCCATCCGCAGGATATGGATGGCGTCGCGGGCCCGCCCGGCTGGCGGCTTGGACATGGCCTGCGCCAGCATGCCGTTGATCTGACCGCCTCGCCGCAGACAGCTCGTCACCAGAAGCCGGACGAAGCCGCGATCGCGTGGCTCCAGCAGCGCCGCCTTGCGCATCGCCTCGTCGAGATAGCGTCCCGAGGCGACCAGTTTCAGGATTTCAAAGGCTACAAGGCGGCTCTTCAGCCCGGACTTCTCGGCCTTCTTCGGCTCCTGTGGATTTCGTGGTGGCGCGGCGTTCTGCGGCATGCGGACCTGCTTGTCTTTGGCTATGCAAGGGGGCATATAGGTTTTCATGGATACTGACAAGACAAGTGCGGCGCCAGACGAGAGGGCGGCCGATATCGCGGCGACGGGTGGCGGTGGCGAGCAGACCCCCGCAACCGGTGCCAAAGGCGAAGTAGCGCCCGACATGCCGCGCGAGATCAACGGTCCCAAGGGGCCGGAGCCGACTCGCTATGGCGACTGGGAACAGAAGGGTCGTTGCAGCGATTTCTAGATCAGCGCGTTTTATCCTTCGGGGGCTGGCATGACCCGCCTGAAAACCGACATGCTTGTGGGTGCTGCCATCCGCTGCGCCGGGAACGAGCTCATCGACTGTGTGATGCTGCGCCGCGGCAATTCTGATGCCGGCGCCATTCTTGTCCATATCGACGCGCTGGATGGCCGGCACCGATTGCTGGCGCGGGTGCTGGATTTCGATGGCAATTATGGCTGGCGGCCCGTTGTCGCCGGGCCGGATGGCGACGGCTGGACCGAACGCGGGGCTGTTGAAACGCGGCTTGCCCGCGAGATGGAAATCGACCCCGACGCCTATGTTCTCGAGATTCAGGACCGGCAGGGCCGCAATCCGTTCGATCTGCTTTAGCGCTGGCATGGTCCGGCCAACTGGAACCTTGCTGGCGGATGCGCTATAACCTGCCGATGATTAAAAGCGACCGCTACATTCAGGGGCCTGACAGGCGCCTCAGCGTCGCGCCGATGATGGACTGGACAGACCGGCATTGCCGGCATTTCCACCGTCATATCGCGCCGGACGCGCTTCTGTTCACCGAGATGGTGACGGCAGAGGCGGTGATCCATGGCGACCGTGACCGGCTTCTTGGGCAGGCGCCGGAAGATCTCGCCGACGGCGTGCCGGTGGCATTGCAGCTTGGCGGCAGCGATCCCGGCAAGCTTGCCGAGGCGACGCGCCTCGCCGCCGATTTCGGCTATGCCGAGATCAATCTGAATGTCGGCTGCCCCTCCGACCGCGTGCAGTCCGGCCGGTTCGGGGCCTGCCTCATGGCCGAGCCAGCGCTTGTCGCCGACTGTGTCGCCGCAATGGCCGGGGAGACGCCGCTTCCGGTCACCGTGAAATGCCGTATCGGCATTGATGACATGGACCAGGAAAGCGGCCTCGATTCCTTTGTGGACGCCGTGGAGGATGCCGGGGTCTCGACCCTCTATCTTCATGCCCGCAAGGCCTGGCTTCAGGGGCTGAGTCCCAAGGAAAACAGAGATATTCCGCCGCTGAACTATGACCGGGCGGCGCGGCTGGCAGCGGCGCGCCCGCAGATGCAGGTGATCCTGAATGGCGGGCTGGATACCGTGGATGCCACGCTGTCGCAACTACCGCATTTCGCCGGGGTGATGCTGGGCCGGGCGGCCTATCGCACGCCGATGATCCTTGCCGCGCTTGCCGAAGCTGTCTTCGGCCGCGAGACGCCATCGCGGCTGGATATCGCATCGGCCATGGCCGATTACGCCGACCGGCGTACCGCCGAGGATGTGCCGCTTCATTCCATCACACGCCATATGCTCGGCCTTTATCATGGCCAGCGGGGGGCGCGCCTGTGGCGTCGCCAACTTGGCGAGGAGGCTCGCAACCGCCATGACGGCGGTGCGCTGATTCGCGAGGTGGCGGGCGCCTGCGAGGAGATGGCCGCGAAAATCGCCGCCTGACAGCCCATGACCAAATCCCATTCACGCCCTGACGGAGACACCGCCGTGACCGACCAACCCGCCAAGCCAGACCCTGGGGCATCGCAGCCGCAGCAGGCCGAGGACCGTCCGGGGCGCAAGCTTCTTCTCGATCTTGGCCCGCTGGTGGTGTTCTTCGCCACCAACTATATGACCGGCGATTTCATGCTGGCGGTGAAGCTTCTTGTCGGGGCCACGCTGGTCGCGCTTGCCGCCGGCTGGATTCTCGAGAGGCGGGTGTCGATGATGGCGCTTGTCGGCTGCATCGCCGTCGCCTTTTTTGGCGGGCTGTCGGTCTATTTCGACAATGATCTGTTCATCAAGATCAAGCCGACGGTGCTGACATGTCTTCTTGCCGCGGCGATCGCCGGTGGCCGCCTGATCGGGCGCAATCCGCTTGGCGCCATCATGGGAACGCAGCTTCGCCTTTCGGATGAAGGATGGCGCGCCATCAGCTGGCTGTGGGTGGCGATGTTCCTGACCACCGCGCTTGCCAATGAAATTGCCTGGCGGACGATGACCACCGATGCCTGGGTGACCTTCAAAGTCTTCGGTATTACAGCCATTTCGCTTGTGTTCGGGGCGGTCAGTATTCCCATCATGACGCGCCACCAGATCGAGGACTGAACCGGCCTCGCGCCCGCACAGCGTCGAGATTTCACCTCCTTTGTCGCGAAAAAACCAGATTCGGTCGCGCTTGCCCCACATGGCGGGGTTTGCTTGCCGCAATGGTGAGGGGTGTCAACACGTCGCCCCCGGCGACGCGGCGGAGGGATAATGCGATGTCCGATGAAGAAGAAATCATTCTGGCAGAACTGGATGACGACGAACTTGTCCAGCAGATGCATGACGACCTTTATGACGGTCTTCAGGACGAGATTCGCGAAGGGGTGCAGATCCTTCTGGATCGGGGGTGGACACCCTATGACGTCCTGACCAAGGCGCTTGTTGAAGGCATGACCATTGTCGGTATCGACTTCCGCGATGGCATCCTGTTCGTGCCCGAGGTTCTGATGGCGGCGAACGCCATGAAGGCCGGCATGACAATCCTTCGTCCGCTTCTTGCCGAAACCGGCGCGCCGAAGGTCGGCTCTATGGTTATCGGCACGGTCAAGGGCGACATTCACGACATCGGCAAGAACCTTGTCTCGATGATGCTGGAAGGTGCGGGCTTCGACGTGGTCGATATTGGCATCAACAACCCGGTGGAGAACTATCTCGAGGCTCTTGAAGAGCACAAGCCTGACATTCTCGGCATGTCGGCGCTGCTGACCACCACCATGCCCTACATGAAGGTGGTCATCGACGCGATGGTCGAGAAGGGCATCCGCGACGATTACATCGTTCTTGTCGGCGGCGCGCCGCTGAACGAGGCCTTCGCCGACTCCATCGGGGCCGATGCCTATTGCCGTGACGCGGCCGTGGCTGTCGAGACCGCCAAGGAAAAGGTTGCCGAAAAGCGCGGCAAGGAAGCCGCTGCCTGCTGATCGCCGCATGGCGGCCACCGCCGCGCCGGACCCCGGCCTGACCCTTGTGGCGTGCGGCGCGCTGGCGCGCGAACTTCTGGCCATGATTTCGCAGTTTCCGGAAGGCAGCGTTGATCTCACCTGCCTTCCGGCCTCATGGCACAATCATCCCGAACGGATCGTTCCCGGCCTGCGCCGCAAGGTGGCCTCGCTCCGGCGCAAGGGACGCCGTGTCGCCGTGGTCTATGGCGATTGCGGCACCGGCGGCGAGATCGACGCCTTTCTGGCGGCCGAGGAGATCGACCGCATCCCCGGGCCGCATTGTTACGAGATGTTCCTGGGGCCTGCCGAATTCGACGCCGAGATGGAGCGCGAGCTCGGCACCTTTTTCCTGACCGACTACAAGGTCCGGCATTTCGAGCGCATCGTGATGCAGGGGATGGGCCTTCGCAAACACCCGCAGTTGCGGGACATGTATTTCGGAAATTACCGGCGGGTCCTCTACATCGCACAGACCGAGGATGACGCGCTGCAGACAAAGGCCCGCCTTGCCGCCGCCGAACTCGGGCTTGCCTATGAATACCGCTTCACCGGATTCGGCGATCTGCCGGCCTGGGTTGCGGCAAGTGTTTCGGCTGCCGGTACGATGACCAACGGAGAGTGACATGGCGAACCTCATTACCCTTTACTGGCGCGATATTCCGGCGCAGGTGATCGCCGAGCGGGGCCGCGGGCGCAGGCGCGAGCAGGCGAAAATCGAGCTTCACCGCCGCTTCGCCATCGCCATCGATGCGGCGGCAATGCGCGATGGCGCGGATTCGACAGATGACTATCTGGCCGAATGGCGGCGCAGCGATCCGGTGGAATGTGGCGACAACCTTGAGGCCGAGGCGGCCGCCCGCGCCGCCGCGCTGGAGGAAGATTATCCGGCCGAGCGGGTCAAGGCGCTTGTCGAGAATGGCGGGTCCGAGCCGTCCTGACGGCCGGCCGCAGGAGGGCGCAAATCCGCGCATGTCGCATCCGGAAGAGAGTGGGGCGTCGCCAAGCGATAGCCAGGAAGGCGAAATCGCCATGCTTCCGGCCATTGCAGTGAATGCGGACACGACCCGCGGCCTGACAGCAAGGCAAATATGACCAGGAGCCATCATGGCGACAGCAATCGAACAGATTCAGACAGCGGCCGCCAACTGGTCGATCGAGGTGACCCCGACAGGCGCGACCAAGATCGGGAGCTTCCGCGACTGTCTGGACGAGGGCACGACCGTCAATGTGACCTTCCTTCCGGGAAGCGATCCGGCGGACACCATCGCGGTCGCCGAGCGTCTTCACAATGACGGCATGAAGCCTGTCCCGCACCTGGCCGCCCGCTCGCTTCGCAACGCCGACCAGCTCGACGAACTTCTCAACGCCTACAGGTCGCGATGCGGTGTCGAGGAAGTGCTGTGCATCGGCGGCGGGGTGGATGATCCCGTCGGCGACTTCGCCGCGACCATGGACATTCTGGGGACCGGGCTGATCCAGAAGCACGGCATCCGCCACATCGGCGTCGCCGGCCATCCGGAAGGCAGCCCCGACATCAGCGATGACGAGATCGCCGAGGCGCTAGGGGCGAAGAACGATCTGGCGAAGGCCGATGGTCTCGATCTCTACATCGAAACGCAATTCTGCTTCGAAGCCGACATTGTTCTGGACTGGGAACGGCGCGTCCGCGCCGCCGGCAACGCGCTGCCGATCCGCATCGGCATCCCGGGCCCGGCCACCATCAAGACCCTGTTCCGCTTCGCGCAGATTTCCGGCATCGGCCCGTCGATGCGCTTTGTCGCGAAACAGGCGAAGAATGTCGCCAAGCTGATGACGGTGCAGTCACCGCATCTGCTGATCGCCGGTCTTGCCGAGGGCATGGCCACTGACAAGGACTGCCTGATCAGGCATTTCCACTACTATCCATTCGGGGGATTCGCGCGCACCGCCGCCTATGCCGGTGCCATCGCCGACGGTAGACTCGAAATACTGCCGAAGGGTGGTTTCAACGTGATCGAAGGCTGAACGCCCGATCGCCACAGGAGCAGGACCAATGACCAGAACACTGATCTCGTCTGACAAGCAGGAAGTCACCATCGGCTTTGACGCGCCTTTCTGCGTCATCGGCGAACGCATCAACCCGACGGGTCGCAAGCTTCTTGCCGCCGAAATGGCCGAGGGCAATTACGACCGGGTGATTTCCGACGCCGTCGCCCAGGTCGAGGCCGGCGCCACCATGCTGGACGTCAATGCCGGCATCCCGATGGCCGATGAGCCGGCGATCCTTGCCGAATCCATCAAGCTGGTCCAGGACACGGTCGATGTGCCGCTTGCCATCGACAGCTCGATCGTCGCCGCCCTCGAGGCCGGCC
>CAJWVJ010000040.1 GCA_913048595.1 uncultured Alphaproteobacteria bacterium
GTACATGTCGTGATAGGGCGCCGGCACGATATAGGGCCAGTGCGGCTTGATATAGCTGAGATGGCACATCCAGGGACGTTCACGCTTCGGCGCGCCGTCCTTGAGGAAACTGATCATCTCGCGGGTCAGCCAGGGTGTCTCGGAATCCTCCTCGCGGATGTTCGCCGGCTTGCCGGCATTGGCGTAGATCCATCCCGAAGCGATGCTGTCATCGTCATCGATCCCGGAATTGGCATAGTCATGCCAAGGGTTTTCAGCCTCATAGCCCTTTTCGCGAAGATAGGCGTTATAGGGCGAGGGCTTGTCGTCGTAATCACCGTCGGGTCCGCTAGCCCACAGCCCGTCATCCCGCACCACCACATCGAAGCCACATTCGGCAAGCCGTGCGCCGATGATGGTGTCGGGGGCAAGGCCGAGCCGCGCCATGCCGTCGGCATCGACCTCCATATGCGTCTTGCCGATGAGAAGCGAATCCATCCCCGCCTCGCGAAGATGGTCCCCCATCGTCCATTCACCGACCCGAAGCGGAATGCCGTTCCAGGTGGCGCCGTGCGAGCTGATATAGCGGCCCGTATAGAAGGACATGCGCGCGGCCCCGCAGACAGGCGACTGCACATAGGCGCGGTCAAAGCGAACGGACTTGCTTGCCAGCCAGTCGATGTTCGGCGTGTGCAGATGCGGATGGCCGGCGCAGCTGAGATAATCGAACCGCAGCTGGTCGAACATGATGAAGAGGATGTTGCGCGCTTTGCTCATATGTCAGACGCCTGCTCGCTCCCTGAAAACCTGACCGGACTGGCCGGAACGGGAATGAATTTCCTGAAACTGTCGCACCCCATCCGGGCCGAAACTCCGACCGATACCGGACTGCCTGGCGCTCCCGAAGGGCGACAGCCGGTAATCGCTGTCATTGACCGTGGCGACGGCATCATCCTCGCTCTCATGGGGAATGACCGCCACGGTGGGACCGAACTGCTCGTCCTGTACAACCGACAATTTTGGGTCGGCATTGATAACCGTATCCTCCCGTGCCTGGCTCTATGGTGTGCGTTGCACATCCTATCAGAGATTCAGCCTTGAGGCGGTGGCACCATATGTAAACAAAAATTATTTGGCGATCCGTTCAAACACGAATGGATATGACGGGGTAGGAACAGCAAGGCACAGGCCATATGCGTGTCAGCCTCGACCTGAAGCTGCTCTACAATCTCCACTTCATCTGTGAGTCCGGCTCGCTATCGGCGGCAGCCGGGATTCCGGCCGTCTCGCAACCAACCCTGTTGCGCGCCGTCTCGCAGCTGGAAAACCGGATTGGCCGGCAACTTATGGTGCGCGGACGCAACAGTGTGAAGCTGACGGAAGCCGGAATCCTGCTTGCCGAGCCACACCAGATCGCGATCTGGCATGCGGCGCCTCGGCCAGAGTTCACAAATGAGTTCAATCACGCTGCACTTGCAGTTAATCTAATCTAATGCTTTGTGAACGAGGCCTAGCGCACGACCTTTTTTCCCTTTTGTTTCGGTGTCACGGGTGAGCAAGAAGCGCAAGATTGTCAGCCTGATCATTCCTGTCCTGAATGAGGAGGAGGCCATTTCGCCCTTCATGGCCGAGATGGACGGCTGCCTTGCCGGGATCAGCGGCTATCATTTCGAATATATCTTTGTCGATGACGGCAGCACCGATAGCACGCTGGCGCGGCTTCGCGACCTTGCCGAGGCGGGCATGCCAGTCCGGATCATCGAGCTGAGCCGCAACTTTGGCAAGGAGGCGGCGCTGTCGGCCGGGATCGACCATGCCGAGGGCGACGCGGTCATACCGATAGATGTCGACCTTCAGGATCCGCCGCATGTCATCGCGGACATGATCGCCAAATGGGAAGCCGGATGGGAAGTTGTGCTGGCGATGCGGTCCGACAGGTCGAGCGACACATTGGTAAAGAGCCAGAGCGCCCGTCTCTTCTACTGGCTCCACAACCGGTTCAGCGCGCCGCGCATCCCGGCGAATTGTGGTGATTTCAGGCTGATGGACAAGGTGGTGGTAGCGGCCCTCCGGCGGCTTCCCGAAAGCCAGCGTTTCATGAAAGGGCTGTTTGCCTGGGTTGGCTTCCGCACGACATCGGTCAGCTATGTGCGCGAGTCCCGCTCAGCCGGGCAGTCGAAATTCAATGTCGGCAAGCTTCTGGATTTTGCGATTCAGGGATTTACGAGCTTCAGCCTGGCACCCTTGCGTCTCTGGCATATCCTTGGCGTCATGGTGTCCTTGCTGTCCCTCGCGTTTGCGACATTCATCGTTGTGCGGGTGCTTGTCCATGGTATCGATGTGCCGGGATATGCCTCGCTGATGGTGGTTGTGCTGTTTCTCGGCGGGCTGCAGTTGATCGGTATCGGCGTGCTCGGCGAATATCTCGGGCGAAGCTATTTCGAGGCGAAGCGCCGCCCGATCTATATTATCCGCAAGGTTCACTCCAGACAGGACGATTGCTAGGTCATCGCTAATGGATTTAAAGGAACTTGAGCTTGCTGGCGGCGACGCGGCAAGCCACTGGTATTATCGGGCAAAGTCGGAAATGATGCTCTCCCACCTGCATGGCTTAAAGCTGGACAGCGTGATGGATATCGGGTCCGGATCAGGTTTCTTTGCGAGGCAGATATTGCAGAACACCTCGTCACGCGAGGTGACCTGCGTTGATCTCGGCTATGACGCCGATTTGGATGAAGAGGTCGGCGCAAAGACGCTTCGCTTCGTCCGGTCTGTCGAGACCGCCGATTGCGACCTGATGGTGATGATGGATGTCCTTGAACATATCGAGGATGATGTCGGTTTCCTTAGCGACTATGCGGGCATGGCGCAGCCCGGAACCCATCTGTTTGTCACCGTTCCCGCCTTCCAGTTCCTGTGGAGCGGCCACGATGTGTTCCTTGAGCATTTCCGCCGCTACACCCTTGGCAGCCTGACCCGGCTTGTTCGCGGTGCAGGCTTTGACATCGTCAGGTCACATTACTTCTTCGGCGCGGCCTTTCCGCTTGCCGCGATGCTACGGCTGAAGGACAGGCTGCTGCCGGGTGGCGAGCCGGAAAGCAGCATGCGAAGCCACAGCCCCCTTGTCAACAACATGGCCTACCGGGTATGCCGGGTCGAGATGGCTCTCATGACACTGAACAGGTTCGCCGGGCTCAGCGCTGTGATGCTGGCGCGCAAGCCCGGTGCCTAGGATGGTTCACCGCACGTCACTTCTGTCGCGGCTGGTCAGGTTTGGCATGACAGGCATCGGTGTGACAGCCCTTCATGTCGTGGTTGCCGCAAGCCTTATCGAGCTGTCCCACGCCGGCCCCGCGGCGGCCAATGGCATCGCCTTTATCGCTGCCGCCCTTGTTTCCTTTCTGGTAAATGCCCGCTTTACCTTCCGGGCGCAGGCTGCCGGCGGGCCGCTTGTTCGTTTCCTTCTGGTGACCGGGCTATGCGGCGCGCTGTCAGCGGCGATTGCCGCTGTCGCCGAGGCGCAGGGGCTGGATTACCGGATCGGCATTGCCGCGGTGGTCGCCATCGTGCCGGTCCTGTCGTTCCTGCTCCATAATTTCTGGAGTTTCAGGCCGCGGTAACCGGCATCACAGGGCCACGCCGTCAGCATCATCGCCGGTCTTCCGGCGGCGCGCACGCATCATGCCGACAACCGCAGCGAGGATGGTAAGAGGAAGCGTCACAGCGGCGACCATATTCAGGACCCCGCGAAGCGTCGATACCTTGGCCGGCAAATCACCATAGGCTGTCAGCATCCGCAGGTCGTCGAATTGATCAGCGGTAAAGTGCGCCCCGGGCCGGCAGGCATTTTCCTGAGGATAGACATAGCATGACGGATTCTTCATCGGCAGCAGGCCATTCCTGTCAGGCACATTGATCGTGCTGACGCGCAGAAAGCGACGGTCAAGATTTTCCAGCCGATAGCCGAACATCGGCTCATAGCACAGGGCGTTCGACGACCCGCCAACAAAAAGATGGTCGAAGTTCGACACCACGATAGGGCGTTCCTTTCCGTCCTTCGTTCTCTTGATAGGCGCCCCGACAGCAACAATGGGTTTAATCTGGCCGCTGTGCCATGGCTCGGTGATCAGAGACCTGTCATATCCGCTAATCTCGGCAGCCAGCCGGTCGCTGTGAATGAAATATTGTTGCAAAGCCAGGCCGATCGCCAGCGCAAGCAGCGGCACCAGATGCACCCGCTCAAGATGCCGCCACGCCCAGCCCGCCAGCAGGCACAGAACCGGAGGATAAATCAGCAGCCAGCGGACCATGTTGCTGGAATCCCCAAGAACCGGCGCGGCCTTCAGGACGGCATTCCAGGACGGCGTATATAAATTCAGCACCAGCGGAACGAGCAGGATCAAAACGGTCGCGCCGGTCCGCAGCGGCGATGAGACAAGCCAGGCGCGCGCCGCCTTCACCTGCTTGAACCAGGCGCGCCATCCCATGGCAAGACCACCGGCCATCAGCGCCAACCAGACAGGCGATACCGAATAGTTCCATTCGTGCCACCCAAGCATGAATTTCGTGTTTTCCAATATATTGTTGAGAAGCGAAGTGTCCGGTATCCAGAGCACCGCCTGCAGGAACAAAAGCGGCAGATCGGCCAGCCCGACTCCCGGGAGCGGGTACATATCCCGTGGCAGGTTGCCAGTCACCGCAAGCATGGCCTCCAGCTTCGGCGCTGACATCATCAGCGCTGCCAGCGAGACTCCTCCAAAAAAACGCAGCCAATGATGCCACCTCACGGCGAATCCACCGCAGACCACGAGAAGAAGCGCAATCATCACCGCAATCTGAAGAATCATGACACCGGCCCCGCCATAGACGATAGAAGTCGCCAGCAGGCTTGCCACACCACCACAGGCAACAGACTGCGCCAGACGGCCGTCGGCAAAAGCCCGAACACCATAGAGCATCAGCATGGCCACAAGTGGTGCGAAACCCACATTGAAGAAGGTCAGATGGCCTATCATCATCCGCGTCAGGATAAAGCCGCTGAAGGCCATGAGCAGCGCGCTGACGGTTGCCGACATGTGATTGAGGCCGGCGAATCTGGCACATCCATAGATGCCGGTGCCCGCGGCCGCCGAAACAAGAATGAAGGTCAGCTGAACCCCGGCCACGGGGCCAAACAGCCCGGCCAGCAATTGCGGCAGCGACAGGGCAAGGGACTGCGGATTGGCGAACTCAAAAATGCCGGCGCAGAACGACGCTGTGTATTCTTTCACGCCAAGCCCGCTGGCCAGATAGTAGAGATGATTGTCCAGCAGCCTCGGCAGGAAATAGGCGTAATCATGACCACCGAGCGTGACCAGCATCCGGGCCAGGACCGCCAGTGCCACCAGACAGGTCAGGAAAACAGCCAGAAGATGCTTCTGGCGAACATCCAAGCGTGAAAAGAACATGAATGAAGATAATCCTGTTAAACGACAGCGCGGATGATAGGGATCGGCCTTCGCAAAAGCAAACTGTTTGCCCGGCCAAACAGACAAGGAAAAGGGCGAGGGCGAGCGCAGCGGCCATCCTGTCAATGAAGCGTGAAACCCGGCAGGCAATAGCGACGGCTGCGCGACTAGCACGCCAGAATTATTCCATCAGAACCGTTCCATCTTCGCCTGCTGATGTGGTCTACTGCCCGCATGAACCTGTCCGCCTTGAAGTCCCCGCCCTTCAGAAGTTACGTCGTCAGTCTCCACATCGCGCTCAACGGGTTCTGGGCGCAGCGGGTGATCATGGGATGGCTTGCCTGGGAGATGACCGGATCGGCCAGCTTTGTCGGGCTGGTCGCCTTCCTGAATTTTGTGCCGACGCTGTTTGTCAGCCCTCTGTTCGGCGTTGTCGCCGACCGTATTGATGTGCGCCTTGGAAGCATCTGCAGCTATACCACCGCGGGCACCCTGTCCGGCATCTTCGCAGCCATCAGCATTCTTGGCGGTCTGACGCCGGCGCTTCTGGCGCTGTTTTCACTGCTGACAGGAACGGTCTCCTCGACCAATCACCCGATGCGCATGTCGCTGACGCCGCGTCTGGCCCCGGCACGGGACCTCCCGTCGGTGGTCGCCATCAACGCGCTGAACTTCAACCTGTCGCGCCTGATCGGGCCGGTGATCGGCGGCTTTCTCATCCAGAGCGTCGGCGCGCCCCATGCCTTCGCCGTCACGGCTGCCACCTATGTGGCGCCTGTCACGGCCATCTTCTTCATGCGCCCGCGTGAACGGTCGGCGCCGACCTCAGCGGCTGGCGACGGCTATCTGGGTGAATTGCTGGATGGCTGGCGCTATGCGCTGGCCCGTCATCATGTGCGGGCCGCCATCGTCTTTGCCGGCATCGGCGCGCTTGCCGGACGGAGTGTTCTTGAAACATTGCCGATCCTAGCAAACGGGGTGTTTGGCCAGGGGCCGTCGGGCCTTGGCTACATGACAGCCGCCGCCGGCGCCGGCGCGGCCACGGCATCCATCTTCCTGACCATATCGAAACCGCAGCAGGCCGGCATCTTTGGCAGGCATGTGCTGATCATGCCCGTACTGATACCCCTTCTGGTGAGCGCGCTGACCATTGTGTCGAGCTTCGAGTTGGCTGTTGCCATGGTCGCCCTGATAGGCGCCACTGTCACCCTTCTTGCGATTTCGCTTCAGTCCATCGTCCAGCTTGCCATCGATGATCACTACCGGGGGCGTGTCATGGGCCTGTGGACCACCATCTCGATCGGCAGCGGCGCGGCCGGGGCCATCCTGATGGGGCTGCTGATCGACCTGCTTGGCGTGGTCGCCGCGCAGCTGGCCATCGGCCTGTCGCTTGCCGGGCTGAGCTGCCTTGTTCTTGTCCGGTTCAGCAGATGGCGGTTATCGGAATAGGCAGCAGCCGGCGGGCCGTCAGCGTCCGCCCCGCGCGCCGGAGAAGGTCAGCGACGCCCAGAGGGATTCCCACACCGCCTTGTTCTTGTCGGTCGCGGGATCGAGCGGCCGCACCGTAACGTGGTCCAGAAGGTAATTATGACCCGGCAGGGCGGCCACGCCGACCATGCCATCGCTGCCGGTGACAAGGCCGGTTGTCGTGACATCGCCATCCGGCAGGCGTGTGAACAGCGTCACCACCGCATCCGGCAGGGGCGCGTCCTGATAGAAAAGCCGCGCCTGCAGCCGCCGCGTGCCGTCCGCCATCAACGGCCTGCCGGTCAGGACGAACTCCACCTCCATTCCTGTCGCGCGGTCATTGACGGCCTCGTCCGGCGCGCCAATGGTGATGCTGGATTTGGCAAACCGCTTGTAGCGTTCGATGAACCCGCCGGGCGGCAGGCCGCGCCGCGCATGCGCGTCGGGAATATCATTGGCCCCCTTCTTCGTGGCGAAATCAAAGAATTTGTCCTGATGCATGTAGTGAACATAGCTGTCAGCCGACTGGTAGATCAGCATTGCATGGCCGGTCAGCCCGTCCAGCAGGTCGGCGCGCAGGTCGATCACCGGTCGGCTTCCGACCCGCGGCACATAGTCGGTCATGCCGCCGGCCCCGAGAATCGCGACCCGTTCCGTCTGCTGCGGGATATACAGAAGGTGGTTGCCGGCAAACATGTCGCCGATCCGCAAGTCGGCCATGACCGGCGCGCCCGTCTCCACCTGCGGGCTGTGCGGCTGAATCCAGACCTCATGCGCCGGCACCGGGGCCCCGCCTGCGATGGACAAGGTCACAGCGAGGCCCAGACAGCCTGCCGGGGCCGGGGACAGCCGGCACCGGCGACGAAGAAAACTATATATAACGCTCATCTTTTGGCTTAGACGATGTCAGCATGTTTGATCTCATTAAGAACAGGGCCGTGCCGGACCGTCAACCGCCTATGTGGCGGACATGTGGCGGGCCAGTGGCGGACAGGAGATGCGCTGTGTCGTTCAAGCTAAGAAGTCTGGTTTTTGCCGTTTTCATGCTGGTCTTCGGATCGGCGCTGCAGGCGCACGAACTTCGGCCGGTGGTGATGGATATCGGCATATCCGACGACCGGCCCGGCCAGATGGCGATCAGGCTTACCCTGTCTGGCGAAGCGGTCCTTGCCGGGCTGGACCTGTCCGGCATCACGGACACAGACGCCAGCGACCGGTCAGCTGCCTATGATGCGCTTCGCGCCCTGTCGTCCGCCGATCTGGCGTCGCGCATGCGCGCGGGTTTTGCGGATCTTGCCGCGGATATCACCCTCCGCATCGGCGGCGAGGAGGCCGCGCTTGCCCTGATCGATGTCTCGGTCATCGAGGAAGCCGATCTGCGGCTGGCGCGGGACACGGTTCTGGAGATCGGTGTCCACCAACCGGCTGGCGGGGGCGAGATTTCCGTCGACTGGCCCGGCGCGCGCGGCGCGCTCCTGATCCGGCAGATGGGCGTGGGAAGCGACCCCGCCTATGCCGACTATCTGCCGGATGGCGGCACCAGCAACAGCTTCACCCTCGCCACCGGCGTGCCGCCACCCGTCGGCGAGGTGATCACGACCTACGTCCATTCCGGCATCATCCACATCATTCCAGCGGGGCTCGACCATATCCTGTTCGTCATCGGCCTTCTGGCCTACAGCCTGTCGGGCCGGGCTCTTATCTGGCAGGTCAGCCTGTTCACCGTGGCCCACACGCTGACGCTTGGCCTGGCAAGCCTCGGGTGGGTAAACGTCTCGGGCGATATCGTCGAACCGCTGATCGCGCTGTCCATTGCCTGGATCGGGATCGAGAATATGAGGCGGACCCGGTCCGGCCTTCGCCCCTCGCGGGCGCTGGTGGTGTTCGGGTTCGGGCTGTTGCACGGGCTTGGCTTTGCTTCGGTGCTGTCGGAATTCGGCCTTCCGACCTCGGCCTTCATCGTCGGGCTTGTTAGCTTCAATATCGGCGTCGAAATCGGTCAGCTTCTGATTGTCCTGCCGGTCTTCGTTGCCCTGAAGGCGATGAAGCTGTCCGCGCCAACCTTCAGGCGTGGCTTTCAGCTTCCCGTCTCCGCTGCCATTTCCGCGATTGGGTTGTTCTGGGTGGCGGAGCGAACCGGTCTCGTCGGCATGCTTTAGAATGAGCTGGCACGCATCGGCAGAATAAACGGTTGATCCCCTCCCCGGCTTGTCTGCAGTTGTGCCAACAATCAGGCGGCCGCAAGTGCCGCAGCATTTCAAAAGACTTTTGGGAGGACAAAATGAAACGAGCTCTCGCATCCTTTGCGACTGCTGCCATGATGCTGGCGGGTTCCGCCAAGGCTGGCGAGCTGGTCATCATCTTCGATGACCTGAACCCGGGCCCCAAGGCCGAATTCGAAAAAGTGGTTGCCGACTTTGACGCCGCCAACCCCGACATCTCCGTCAATCTGAGCATCAACGACCGTGAGGCGCACAAGACAGCCATCCGGAATTTCCTTTCCGCAGGCGCGCCTGACGTGACCGCCTGGTATCCGGGCACCAGCATGGGCCCGTTCGTCGACGCCGGCCATTTCGAGGATATCTCCGACCTGTGGGCGTCTGATCCGAACCTCAGCAATTCGTTCGAGGCGATCAAGCCGACCATGACCCGCGACGGCAAGCAGTGGGGCGTTCCCTACACCTACTACCAGTGGGGCATGTATTACCGGAAGGACATCTTCGACAAACACGGTGAACTCGCCGGCATCAACCTCGAAAACGACACCGTGGATGACCTTGGTCTCGCCGAATGATTTATGAATGTTCTTCAGGCTGAGCTGCGACACGTTCCGGCTTTCCTCGCGCCATCATATGCTTGCCGCATCAGGCTAGTTTCGGGGGCCGAAATTACAATGAAAAATTGCCTCTGGACAGAACAGGGCGTGGCCGGACATGACTTCGGGATTCACAGGCTTACCCGACAAAGGCCTTCTCGATCACGAAGCTGGCCGGGCGGGCGTTCGACCCTTCGACGAAACCGCGTTGCCGCAACAGATCGCGCATGTCATTCAGCATCGCCATCGACCCGCAGATCATCGCCCGGTCGCTCTCGGCATCAAGCCTGGACCCGGCGGCTGTCTCGATGCGCCCGTCCGCAAGGCGTGTCGTCAGCCGGCCGGTGATCGCCGACGGCTCGCGCGTTGTCGCCGTGATAAGCTGCAACCGGCCAGAGGCCATCTCGCCGACAAGCGGATCATCCACCGTCTGCGCAGCAAGGCTTGCGGCGTAGGCCAGCTCGTCAATACGCCGGCACCCCTGGACAAGAATCAGCCTGTCGAATTTCTCATAGCTTTCCGGATCGCGGATGATCGAGGCAAAGGGCGCGATGCCGGTGCCGGTGGCGAACATCCACAGCCGCTTGCCGGGGACAAGCGCGTCGATAACCAGCGTTCCGGTCGGCTTGCGGCGCATCCAGATGACATCGCCTGGCTGGACATGCCGAAGCCTTTCGGTCAACGGGCCGCCAGGCACCTTGATCGAGTAGAATTCCAGCTTGTCGTCCCAGTTTGGCGAGGCGATGGAATAGGCGCGATACATCGGCCTTTCTCCAGGAAGCCCGATCATCACAAATTCGCCGGACCGGAAGCGAAAGCTGGCCGGGCGGGTCATCCGGAAGCGGAACAGCCCATCGGTATAATGCTCGATTTCGGTGACCGTCTCGGCAAAGCACCCGTCCGGAACAGCCGTAAGGCTATCCTGAGGGCCACCCGCGCAAGCAGGTGTTCGTGCTGCCTGAAGTGTCACGATATCCGCCTTTCTTGTTCGCAGACTAAACCAGTGATACATTCGTTAGCATACGAACGATCTGGGTTCAAATATTTTATTTGTGTACGAACGAAACTGGCTGTGTGCCGGTCACGGCCCCTTGCCGGATGCCATCGCGGCCCGTCTGGCGCTGGTCCCGTCCTCATCAAGAGACATCGCGCCGTCGGCCGCTGTCGAAATCATCACGCCATAGAGGCTGGCCGCCTGATCCGGGGTGTAGCGGCCGAGGCGCACATCCTCGAACACCGCTCCGGCCGGGCGTTCCAGCGGATCGCCATAGCCGCCGCCGCCCGGCGTTCTCACCCACACCCGGTCTCCCGGTTGCAGCGGGATGTCTTGTTCCTTCGACAGATGCGGCGGCACATAGGATTCGCCGTCCCGCAGAACGACAACCTTGTTCACATCGCCGTCGCTGCCACCAAGAACGCCCTGCGGCCCGAACCTGCCATGATCCATCACGAAGCTGGCGCGCGCCTCGCCATTGCGCAGCTCGAGCTCGTAATCAAGGCCGAATCCGCCGCGGGTACGGCCGGCCCCGGCGGAGCCTTCATGAAGCGCGTAATGGTGATACAGAACCGGAAAGGCCTGCTCCATGATTTCCACCGGCGGCGCCTTGGAGATGCCGATCGTCGAACAGCCGTTGCTCAGACCGTCACCTTCGGCATTACCGCCATAGCCGCCGCCTGACAGCTGGTACATGACAAAATCGCGACCGCGTTCGGCGTTGTGGCCGCCAAGGGCGAAATTGCCGCTGGTGCCGGCGGGCGCGGCCGTCACCTTGTCGGGAAGGGCCTGCACCATGGTGGCAAAGACAGCTTCGGCAATCCGCTGGCTGACCTCGGCGGCACATCCCGAGACCGGACGCGGATAATGCGCGTCGAGGAAGGTGCCTTCGGGCCTGATGACCTCCAGCGGTTCGAAGGCGCCGGCGCTGATCGGCACCTCGGGGAAAATGTGCCTGATCGCCAGATAGACAGAGCTCAGCGTCGTCGCGAGGACCGAATTCATCGGCCCGCGGCAGGGCGGACTGGACCCGCCGAAATCGAACACCAGCCTGTCCTCCTGCCTGCTGATCTTCAGCCTGATCTCCAGCGGCTGGTCAACCACCCCGTCACTGTCGACATAGGCCACGGACTGCCAGCTTCCCTCTGGCATCCTTGCGATCATCTCGCGCATCTGCCGCGATGCCCGCTTGCGCAGCTCGGCAATCGCCTCGGCAACCGTTCCATCGCCATAGCGGCCAAGCAACAGATCCAGCCTGTCGGCGCCGACATCCAGCGCGGCCGCCTGCGCCTTCACATCCCCGATCCGCTGGTCGGATACGCGGATATTCGAGCAGATGATGGCGTAGATTTCCTCATCCATGACGCCTTTCTTGAACAGCTTCACCGGCGGCAGGCGAAGCCCCTCCTGTTCCACCGCCGTCGCCGATGCCGAAAAGCCGCCCGGCACGGCCCCGCCGGTATCCGGCCAATGGCCGGTGTTCGACAGCCAGCACCACAGCTTGCCATCGCGGTAATAGGGGCGGACAAAGCGCACATCCATCAGATGGGTGCCGCCAAGATAGGGATCATTGACGATATAGATGTCGCCCGGGTCAGGGGCGGCCGCGCGTCCCTCGCCGATCAGCCGGATCAGCTCGGCTGTCGAATATTGCATGGTGCCGACAAAGACAGGCAGGCCGCCCGCCCCCTGCGCGATCAGCGCCCCGTCATCGGCGGCGTATATCCCGTCGGACCTGTCATTCGCCTCGGCGATCACAGGCGAAAAGGCGGCGCGCGAGAAGCTGAGGTCCATTTCGTCGCAGACCTGCTGCAATCCGGCCTGAATGACGCTGAGGGTGATCGGATCAAGGCTCATGACGCGCTCCCGACTGAAACCAGAATATTGCCGTCCCCGTCCGACATGGCCGTGTCCTGTGGCGCGATCAGAATGGTGGTGTCCATCTGTTCCAGGATCGCCGGGCCCATCAGCCGCGCGTCAAGCGGCAGCCTTTCGCGCGCATAGACGGGCGTTTCCTGCCATCCCGATGCCGCCCCGCCGCCATCGAACCAGACTGGTCTGCTTCCCGTCTGCGCGGCCGCCACCGATGCGGCGCGGCCCGCATTGTCGATCAATCCGCCAAGATCGACCTCCGGGCGGCGGCCGGTGACAGTTGTGTTCACATTGACGATCTGCGCCCTGATTTCGGGAAGGCGAAGGCGGAACCTGTTGAAATAGACCTCCCCGAAGACGGCCTGGATTGCCTGCCGCGACATCGTCGCCGAGGCGAGCGGCACCTGAAGAAGATGCGTCTGTCCGGCAAACTGCATGTCGAGCGAATATGTCGCCTCGATCTTGCTGATCCTGACAGGCTCCTGCCGGATGAGCGCCTCGCCCTCGCCGGCCTGGGCCTGCAATATCCCGGTCAGCCGGTCGATGTCCATATCATCAAGCGGTGTGTTGACAGTGCGCACAAAATCATGCCGCAAATCGGCAACGATGCAGCCAAGCGCGTTGGTGATCCCGGGCCGCGCCGGCACCAGAACTTCCGGAACGCCAAGCTCGCCTGCCAGCGCCGATGCGTGAAGCGGGCCTGCCCCGCCAAAGGCGAACAGGCTGAAGTCACGCGGGTCCAGACCAAGCGAGACCGAGACCATCCGCGTCGCCCCGGCCATGCGGGTTGTCGCCATGCGAAGCACGGCCGCCGCCGCCGTTTCGGCATCGACGCCAAGCGGATCACCAAGCCTGGACTGGAAGATGGCCCGAATATCATTGATATCGACAGACCCCGGAACCGATTTCAGCTTGCCGGCATCAAGCCGGCCAAGAACCATATTGGCATCGGAAATGGTCGGCAGGTCGCCTCCGCGCCCATAGCAGATCGGCCCCGGATCGGCACCGGCACTCTGTGGGCCGACCTCGAGAAGCCCGGCCTCGTTGACCCGCGCGATCGATCCACCGCCCGCGCCGATGGTGCGCACATCGACCATCGGAACATGGATCGGCATTGCGTATTCGATTTCGATCTCGTTCGAGACGGATGGCTGGCACTCGCGGATCAGCGCCACGTCGGTGGAGGTGCCGCCCATATCATAGCTGATCAGGTTCGGCCTGTCGGCGCGGCGGCCTGTGTATGCGGCGGCGATCACGCCCGAGGCCGGGCCCGACATGACCGTCTTCGCCGCCTCCTTGACCACGCGGCTTGCCGACACCGTGCCGCCATTGCCGTTCATTACCAGAAGCTCGCCCTCGTAGCCGCCGGTGGCAAGCTCGTCCGCCAAGCGCTTCACATAGCGTTCGAGAAGCGGCTGCACCGAGGCATTGACCGCCGCGGTAACGCCGCGCTCGAATTCCCGGCTTTCCGACAACAGACCATGGCCCATGGTGATGTAGCTGTTCGGCCAGATCCCCGACAGCAGCTCGGCCGCCCGCAGCTCATGCGCCGGATTGGCATAGGCGTGGAGAAAGTGGATGACCACCGATTCCGCGCCACGCGCCAGAAGCGCCTCGCCGGCGGCGCGAACCGCCGCCTCGTCCAGCGGCGTGACGACACGGCCCGCATAATCCATCCGCTCCGGCACCTCGAGCCGCAGGTCGCGCGGGATGATCGGGTCGAAATGCCCCTTCATGCCATAGGGCTGAGGCCTTGTGCGGCGGCCAAGTTCCAGAACATCGCGGAACCCGGCGGTGGTGATCAGCCCGGTGCGGCTGAGCTTGCGTTCCAGAACGGCGTTGGTCGTCGTTGTCGTGCCATGGATGACAAGCGCCACGCGCGACAGCTCGCTGTCCGCCTCGGCGACGGCGTTCATCACCCCGAAGGCCTGGTTGTCCAACGTGCTGGCGACCTTGGCAAGCCGCACCGCGCCGCTGGTCTGGTCCAGCCTGACAAGGTCGGTAAAGGTGCCGCCCACATCGACACCGATGAGGTCGCCATCCAAGCTCTTCTTGCCGCTGTCCATTCCTGCCGTCTCCCGAACCCACATCCCGGCGGCACAGCCGCCGAAACACCGCACGATCCGCATATGCCGCCTACGGCCATGAACCGGCCGCTTTGTTGGTATGCAAATGAGCGCCAAATCTTGACAAAAAGTCAAACGGATTTCCAGAATGACGCATGACTTCAAACGGTCAAGGGAGCCGTGTGCCGGCGCAGATGGCGGCCCGCGCGAGGGCTGGGGGCGCTGTCTGGGCCCGCATGGCCGTGACGGCTACGGCGGTGGTGGGCCTGATCATGCCGACCAGCGCCAGCGCCCATGCCACGGGCCAGAGTTTCATCGCGCTCTTGCCGACCGGGCCCTATATGGCCATTGGCGTGGCGACGGTCGCGCTCAGCATCATGCTTCTCTGGTTTCTGCCGAACCGGTCTGCCACCTCGCTGTTGCCAAGCCGCGGGCTTGGCCGGATGGCGGCGCCGGCGCCGGCACGGACACTCTGCAGCCTGTTCATCTTCCTGTTGCTGTGCGGGGGCATCGGCGACGGGCTGACAGGCACACGCGATCCGCTCGAAAACCCGCTTGTACTCGGCTTCTGGGTGGCCTTCTGGATGGCGTCGCCGATGGTCCAGGGCTACCTGTTCGATCTGTGGGGGTGGATTTCACCCTGGAGGTGGGCGGTGCAGCCGATTGCCGGGCTTGTGGGCCGGCCGCCGCTGTGCCTGCCGCGCCGTTCCGGGGTCTGGCCGGCGGCGACCCTGCTTCTGGTGTTTTCCGTCTTTACCCTTGTCGATCCGGCGCCTGACGATCCGGCGCGCCTTGCCAAGGTGATCGGCGGCTACGCCGTGCTGACATTCGCCGGCATGGGGCTGTTTGGGCCACGCCGCTGGCTGCGTCAGGTGGAATTCCTGTCGGTCCTGATGGCGCAGTTCAGCAAGTTGTCGCTGCTGGCGCGCCGTGGCCGGCAGCTTCGCGCCGGATGGCCAGGCTGGCAACTGGCAAACGGCGCGGCGACACGGGCGGGCGCCCCGGTCTTCATCCTTGTGCTTCTCGGCACCGGTTCATTCGACGGCTTCAACGAAACCTTCGTCTGGCTCGACCTGATCGGCGTGAACCCGCTGGAATTCCCCGGGCGGTCTGCCGTCATCATTCCCGTGACCGCCGGGCTTGTGAGCGCCAATATTCTTCTGGTCTGCCTGTTCTCGGCCATGATCATAGCCGGCGACAGGATGGTTGGCGGCGGGCGCGGATGGGGGGAGTTGCTGTCGCTGTTCGCCCCGACCATCCTGCCGATCGCGCTGGCCTACCACACCGCGCATTACCTGCCCTCGCTTCTGGTTGACGGCCAGTATGTGCTTGTCGCGCTGAATGATCCCTTCGCCACCGGTGCCGACTATCTCGGCCTGTCCGGTTTTTACGTCACCACCGGATTTTTCAATCACCGCGAGACCATGCGAGCGATCTGGCTGAGCCAGGCCGGTTTCATCGTTCTTGGTCATGTCGTTGCCGTGATCCTGGCGCATGGCGCGGCGGTGAAAATCTATGGCGATGTCGCGCGGGCCTTTCGCGCCGGTCTGCCGCTGGCTGTCTTCATGGTTCTCTATACCTGGCTGGGCCTGTGGCTTCTGGCGGCGCCGAAGGGAGGTTGATCCGGCAACCCGGCATTTAGAACTGGACAACATGTTTGCATACACACAAACTTGATGACGGAAACACTGTATGAGCATCCGGACAAAATCCGGAGCCCAACAAACGTGAGAGGGAGGCTTTCATGACAAAGAACATCCACGACACGACGGTCGATACGGCCCGGGGCATGGCCACGGGCGAGAGCCGGAACGACACAGCGAAGCCGAACCGCCGCAAGGCAATCAAGACACTGGCAGCCACCACTGCGCTTGCCGCGGCGACGACCACCATGCCGCTGTTCGGACGCTATGGCCAGGCACAGAGCTCGGAGCCCATCAAGATCGGCTTCCAGGTCCACCGGACCGGAATCGGCGCCGCCTACGGCCGC
>CAJWVJ010000041.1 GCA_913048595.1 uncultured Alphaproteobacteria bacterium
GAACCCACGGCTCATAACCGTGTTGTTGCAGGTTCGAGTCCTGCCGGGCCCACCACCCCCTGATATGGTTCAGCGCCGTGCCGTGTTCTGCGCCTTGACGCCGTCATCCGGGTATCAGTCGATCGGCAGCCTGATGCTGGCGCGGCAGAGTCCCTGCGGGTATGAATGGTTGTGGACATCGGAAACGGATGGCCGGACCCGGCTTCCTAGAAATTGTAGGTTAGACCGGCGATCACCGCCAGGTCGCGCTTCAGGGCGGCGCTGTTCGGGTCACGGTCATAGCGTTCGGGTAAACGCGCACTTGCCTCGAAACTCACCGTGTCGGTCAGGCGCCGGTCAATGCTCAAGGTCATGGTCTGGGCCGCATTGTCGAGATCGCGTGTCAGAAGGCTGAGCACCTCGGTATCCTCGACATCGTTCCAGACCCAGCGTGCCCCGATTGTCAGGTCGTTCTGAAAGCCGCTATGCGACAGGCCCCTGCGGCTGTCGCGTGCATATTCGCCGATCAGCACAAGGTCGCGGTCGCTTCCGGCAATGCCGTAGAGGCTGCGCTCGATCCCGATCACCCCGGCATTGTAATTCGATGCCGCGCCAAGCCTGTCATACTGGCCCTTGCGGCGGATGATCTCGGCCTTCAGCGCGGTATCGCCGCGAAGATACTGGATGTCGAGTCCAAGTTGCGTGATGCGGCTGTAGTCGGGTTTCAGCGTGCCGTCGGCCTGGGGAAGAAGGCGCGGCGCATGGCCGGTGCCGCGGAACCAGCTGACGCCGAGATCGACATCGCCGAAATAGCCGGACCAGCGCACCGCCCTTGCGATGTCGTTACGGCCGGCCCCGCCGGAATAGCTGCTGCTGTCACTGGTGCGGGGGTCGGGCCGTTCGCGCGCCGACGGGGCGGGATAGGCGTTCTCGACGAAATCGATGGCCAGCAGGTCAAGCTGGCCGGGGCCGACAGGCCAGGACAGGCGCACCATCGGCGCGCCGCGTTTCTCGCTTCGCATCAACCCGCGGCTGTAATCCAGGCTGTTGACGATATCCACCGGGTTGTAGCCTTCCACCTTGCCCCAGAACAGGATGGTGCTGCCCACCAGAAGGTCGGCATCGCCAATGCGGGTGGTGACGTTCGCCTCGCGGAAATCGACCTTCCCGTCGCCGCCTATACCGCCGCTGATGCGCGGCTGCAGGATCGCCTCGGCCCTGTCGCCATAGACCAAAAGCTCGGGCTTCGCCTCGATATGAAGGAAGCTGTCCTCTTGGCCGGCATGGGCCGCGTTTCGCGGATACCAGCTGGCCTCGGCGGTGATTTTGGCGCGATGTTCGACATCGGTCCCGGCAAGGGCCGGCGGGGAAGAAAAACAGGCAAGCGCCGACGGCAGAAGGGCCAGCCTGCGCCACCGTCCTGTAGGTATCATCGGCTGGCCTTGGGAAGTCCCTGCGGGGTGAAGTCGCGTTCGGTCAGGCCCTTGCGAAAGCTGTAGTCACCCCATGACAGGCGGGTGGATTTTCCGGTCTGCATGTTGTCCATGACCATCACATGGGCCCGCCAGAACTGCCCCTCATATTGCCTGTAGTCCTGAAACTGCAGCGATTTCTCGAGATCGCCGCGGCGGTTGTAGAAATCGATCCGGTGGACGCGGTATTCGTCAAGATCGATGAAGGATACGCGGCGCGAATAGCCTGACCGCTTGTTCTTCGGGCGGCTCTCGACAGCGGCGCAGGTCAGCGCTGCGTCATGCGCGCAGGGCTTGTCCTCGAGCCAGATGTGATCATTGTCGGCAACCTCCTCCGAGCCGAGATCCTCATAGGAGAATTCCGAGGAGACGAACTTGCCTGTCCGGTTCGACGAGGAAATCCGCTTCACCCGCTTGACTGCCGGCAGGAAGATCCATTGCGAGTCGTCGTCGGGCTCGATCTTCGAATGGGTCAGAAGCGCGGTGCCGCGAACGTCACGCGGTTCGGAGAAGGTGATGATCGACCGGTCCCCTTCCGAGGAATCGGCGGCTTCAAGAATGGTGGAGCGGAACTTGCGGACGGATTCATTGCCGGCCTTGTTCTTCAGCACCATCTCGCCCTCGACGGTGACATCGTCCCATCCCTTGTCGCGGTTATCGACTTCGGTGGCGATGGCAAGCCCCTTCTCGGTCGAGGCCTGCGCGCCGCCAAGCGGCATGATGGCCGCCGCCGCGGCAATCGCGGCAATCACGGCAAGCGAAGCTGTGGTGGTGGTGGAGGTCTTCATGGGTTTCATCCTGTCGAGAAAGATCAGCAGCGGCGGGAGGAAGAGGAAATCGACGAACAGCGCAAAGCTGAGCGTGACGGCGGTCAGGCGGGCCATGTCACGATTCACCGCGAAGCCCGACTGGCCGAGAATGGCAAAGCCGATGACAAGGCCGAGCGAGGTGACGGTCAGCGCCATGCCGACGGATTTGAACGCGTAGCGGACACTGTCCTCGGCGCTGTCGCCGCGCTTGCGGGCATTGGCGTATTTCAGGATGAAATGCACCGTATCGTCAACGACGATGCCAAGCGTCATGGCCACGACAATCGACACCGCAAGGGTGACATTGCCGACCATGAAGCCCCACAGCCCGAAACCCATCATCGCCGGCACCAAGTTCGGAACAAGCGAGACAAGACCAAGCTTGAAATTGCGAAGCACGAGGAAGATGACGAAGGAAATGAAGACAAGCGCCAGCGAGGTGCCTTTCAGCATCGAGGGCACATCGCGGGCCGAGATCATCGTATAGACATGCGTCTGGCCAGTGACCGGGCTTTTCAGCTCGGGCGCGTTCTCGTCGAACCAGGCCTGGATCTTCCCGTCGAGCGCGATCAGCTGGCGGGTCGTCGCATAGCCGACAAAGGCCGAGACCCGCGTCGAGGAGCGATCGACATTGATCTGGTCGGTCAGGTCCATGCCATAGCCGAGCGACAGCTCGTAAAGGAACAGGAACTGCGAGGCTTCCTCGTCGCTGTCCGGAATCCGGTAGAAGGACGCATCATCGCCGTTCATGTTCATGTTCAGCCGCTTGATCGTGTCGCTGAGCGAGCGGATATGGCTGATCTCGGGCTGGTCGCGAAGGAAGGCCGACAGCGCATCGAGCGTCCGCAGATACACAACCGAATTGATGCCGTTCTCGACACCTGTATCGACCGAATATTCCAGCACGTTCAGCCCGCCAAGCTCGGTCTCGTAGAGGTCGGTGGCCTGGCGTGTCTCGAAGCTCTCGTCGAAATAGCGAAGGAAGTCGTCCTCGAGCTTGATCTGCGAGATGCCGGCGGCAAAGCCGATGATCACCACCGGGAAGCCCAGAAGAAGACGCTTCTGGTGGCGGATGACAAATTCGCCAAGCCCGACCATGAACCGGTCAACCGAGGCCGTGCCCTTGTTCTGCCTGATGGGAAGCCAGCAGATCAGCCCCGGAAGAAGGAACATGGTGAAGACCCAGACGCCGATCATGCCGCCTGCCACCATGTTGCCAAGCTGGCGGAAGGGTGGCGAGATCGAGAAGTTCAGCGACAGGAACCCTATGGCCGTGGTGAAGACGGCGACGGTGATCCCGAGCCCGTGATCAATGATGGCGCGCCTCGCCCAGACGGTGCGGTCCGCCGTTTCCTGCATGGTCTGCCGGACAGATGACAGCACGTGGACGCTGCTGGCCACGGCCAGGGTGATCACCATCAGCGGGGCCACCGCGGTGGCGGAATTGATCGGGATCCGGGTCCATCCCAGCGCGCCGAGCGAGACAAGCGCCGACAGCGCCGCCAGCACCAGGATCAGCAGCGAGCCGGTGGCCGAGCGCAGCAGCAGCCCGACAATCACCAGCATCGCCACCAGCATCGCCGGAGTCAGCGTTTCGCCGTCCTTCTGGCTGGCGGTGGCGAAAGCCTGGCTGATAGCGACAGACCCGCTGGCCTTGAACTCGATGTCCGGATATGTGGCGCGATATTCCGCCAGCAGGGGCTCGAACTCGGCGTTGATGTCGGGAATTTCCGAGACAAGATCGACCCCGGGAAGGCGGAAGATCACCGAGATGGCGGTGGCGCTGGCATCCTTGTTGATCAGGCTGTTGCGAATTTCGATGCGGTCAAGCGCGGTGGCGCGGGCGGCGGCGGCTTCCTCGTCGGTCACCAGCGACGGGTCCGGCACCAGATCCTCGACAACCATCATGTCGCCATCGGCATAGGTGTTCTGGAAGCGGGTGACGGAATTCACCAGCCGCACATAGGGAAGGTTCCACAGATCCTCGGTCAGCGCGCCAATGGCACCGAGGGTACGCGGCGTGAATACCTCGCCATCCGCCGGCACGATGATGATGGCCAGATTGTCGTCCTTGGCGAATTCCTGCTCGAACCTGTCGAGCCGCACCTTGTCAGGATTGTCCGCCGCCATGAAGACACGGCCGTCGGTATCCAGCTTCAGGTTCGGGATTCCGGCAAACACACCAAAGGCCAGAAGCAGGGTGACGACCGCCACCTTGATCCGGTTGGTGACAACGAAATCGGCGAAACGTTCCATGCGGCCTCTCCAGCTAGACGGCGGTGATGTCATTCGGCAACAGACGGGCCATCCGCATCACTGATGTTACAGTCACCCTGTCAGGGTCGGGAAATTCGGTGAAAAATATTCCGTTCGGTATTTATGTCAATAGAAAAAATACCGAACGGTATTTATTGCTCTGGCCAGGCCCGCCGGGGCAGGCGTCAAGCCGGAGTATTCAGGCGATTATGCCATCGATGGCAAGCGCGATCATGCGCTTGAGATTTTCCTTTGGCTCGCCGATGAGTATCACATTCTTGGCGATGATGATCTGGCCGGCAACAAGCCGGACGGCGGCGTTGAGGTCGATTCCGGGGCGAAGCTGCCCCGCCTTGTCTGCGGCTTTCAGCCGTGTTTCGAACATGTCGAGTATTTCATGGACGGCGCGGTGGACCGTTGCGGTGCTTTTCTCGCCAAGCGCCTTGCCAAGCTGGACACATTCCATCAGCAGGCAGCCTGTCGGCAGGGCGGCATCCTTGTGGTGTTCGTACAGATCGTCGATCTGCTTGTCGAACCAGGCATTCAGGTCGGTGCGGATGTCACCTGTCGCCGACAGCAGTTCGGTATGAAGCGTGCGCTGGTCGACATAATGCTGGATCGCCGCGCTGACCAGCCCGTCCTCATCCCCGAAATAGCGGTATAATGTCGGCTTTGAGACGCCAAGCGCCCGCGACACTTCATTGAAGGAGGTGGCGGCGACACCCGACTGCCAGTAGAGCTCTGTGGCGGCCTCGATGGTGCTGACCCGGTCAAAGGAGACCGGGCGTCCCACGGATTTGGAAGAAAGTTCGGTCATACCCCCATCCTGACGACCGGCAGGGCGCGCAATGGCAGATGTGCGACGCGCCCTTTCCCTAGATATAGGCGATGCGGCCATCCGCGTTCAACCGCTACGTGCGCGAAGACGGATTTTGGTGCCGATCGCCAGATTGTAGCGTAAAATCGAAACCGTTGTTATTGCCTCATTGTCCAACCCAGAGAATCCTGTCATGCATGATGCCGTTATCGTTTCCTCCGCCCGCACGCCGATTGGCAAGGCCTATCGCGGCGCCTTCAACGACACGCAGGCCCAGGCGCTGGCAGGCCATGCCATCACCCATGCGGTGCAGCGCGCCGGCTTGGCGGCGGACGAGATCGCTGGCGGCCTGATCGGTGATGTCGTCATGGGCGCGGCCCTGCAGCAGGGATCGACCCATATCAATGTCGCCCGTCAGGCGCTGATCCGCGCCGGACTTCCCACCTCGGTTCCCGGCATGACCGTTGACAGGCAATGCTCCTCGGGGTTGATGGCGCTTGCCATCGTCAATGACCGGGTGCGGCTTGGCGAGATCGAGGCTGGCGTCGCCGGCGGCGTTGAATCCATTTCGCTGGTGCAGACCGAGCGGATGAACACGCACCGGTTTGTCGACCCCTGGATCGGCGAGCATCGTCCCGACATCTATATGTCGATGATCGAAACGGCCGAGATCGTCGCCGGCCGATATGGCGTGTCGCGCGAGGCGCAGGACGCCTATGCCGCCGAATCCCATCGCCGCACTGCCGCCGCGCAGGCCGAGGGCCGGTTCGATGCCGAAATCGTGCCCATGCCGTCGGTGATGAAGGTCAAGGACAAGGAGACGGGCGCGGTGAGCGAGCGTGCCGTGACCCTGGCGGCCGACGAGGGGGTGCGCCCGACGACGACGGCCGAAGGGCTCGCGGCCCTGCAGCCTGTCTTTCGCGACGGCCAGCAGATTGCCGAAGGACGTTGCATCACGGCCGGCAACGCCTCGCAGCTTTCGGACGGGGCATCGGCGCTTGTGGTGATGGAAGCCGGGACGGCGGCGCGCCGCGGGCTTGCGCCGCTTGGCTGCCTTCGCGGAATCGCCGTTGCCGGATGCGACCCGGACGAGATGGGGATCGGCCCGGTCTTCGCCATTCCCAAACTCCTGTCGGTGCACGGGCTGTCGGTTGACGACATCGATATCTGGGAGCTCAACGAGGCGTTCGCCCCTCAGGTCCTCTACTGTCGTGACCGGCTTGGCATCGACCCGGACAGATACAATGTGTCGGGCGGGGCGATTGCGGTTGGCCATCCCTATGGCATGACCGGGGCACGGCTGTCAGGGCATCTGCTGGTAGAGGGCCGTCGGCGCGGCGCAAAGCTTGGTGTTGTATCGATGTGCATAGGTGGCGGCATGGGTGCCGCCGGGTTGTTCGAGATCTACTGACCCGGCACCGGCATGGAGGAGTGAAAGATCATGCCACGCAGTCTCCTTCTTGCTATCGGTGTCATCTTCTTCGGGATCATCGCCTTCGACATGATGGGGATTCTTGTGCGGCTTCTCGGCGGCACCTATCCGATCATGCAGCTTGCGGCGATGCGCAATTTCTTCGGGGTGATCCCGGCCCTGTTGCTGCTGGCCCACGCCAGCCAGTTCTCGTCGCTGCCGAAACTCAACAGGCCGCGCCTGCACGCCATCAATCTTCTGCGATCCTGTTCGGTCGTGGTGGCGCAGATGTCCTTCTACACGGCGCTGACCAAGATCGAGTTCGCCACCGCCGGAGCCCTCGGGTTCAGTGGCCCGATCTTCATCTCGGCGCTGTCGGTGCCGCTTCTGGGGCATGTTGTGGGGGCCTGGCGCTGGGGGGCGATCTTCCTTGGATTCGCCGGGGTGCTGACGGTGATGAAGCCCTTCAGCGAGGGATTCTCGGTCTATATGGTGCTGCCGGTGATTGCCGCCTTCTGCTATGCGCTGTCCAGTATTCTGGTGCGTTTATATCCGTCCGATATCCCGTCCGCCGCGATCCAGCTTGGCCAGCAGATCATGACCTGCCTGATCGCGACGGCGGCGCTGTTCCTGTTCTTTGATCCCGTTGCCATCGGCGAGGCGTCGGATGCCGGGCTGATCGTGATGATGGGCGCGCTCGGCGGCACCGGTGTGATGTGTCTTGTGATTGCCTACCGGCTTGCCGATCCTAGCAGCGTTTCGCCCTTTGAATATTTCGGCATACCGGTGTCCTTCGCTCTGGGATGGCTGTTCTTTGCCGAGGCGCCGTTCGATGACCTGTTCCCGGGTATATTGTTTATCGTCGGGGCTGGTATGATCATCATGGCGCGGGAACGGCGGCAGGCAAGGCTTGAAGCCTCGGGAGACATTGGATGACAGGCACGGACAGGACAATCGGGCAGGCGGTGGCGAAGCTTCGCGAGCGGCTCGGCGACAGGCTGTCGACAGGGGCGTCTGTTCGCGAGCTTCACGCGCGCGACGAGGCCTACAGCGCGCCGGCGCTTCCCGACGCGGTGGCCTTTCCGGACAATGCCGAGGAGGTGGCCGACATCGCCCGTATCTGCGCTGGCACCGGATGCCCGATCGTTCCCTACGGGATCGGCACCTCGCTCGAGGGCCATGTGGTGCCTCTGCAGGGCGGGGTGAGTGTCGATTTCAGCCGCATGAACCGGATTCTCGAGATTGACGAGCGCAATCTTCTGGCCACGGTGGAACCGGGTGTCACCCGCACCCAGCTGAACGAGGCGCTTCGCGCCACCGGCTTGATGTTCACTGTCGATCCGGGGGCCGACGCCACCATCGGCGGGATGACCGCCACCCGCGCCTCGGGAACAAACGCCGTGCGCTATGGCACAATGCGCGAGAATGTGATGGCGCTGGAAGTCGTGCTGCCTGACGGGCAGGTGATCCGGACCGGCACAAAGGCGCGCAAATCCTCGGCCGGGTATGATCTGACGCATCTGTTCGTCGGCTCGGAAGGCACATTGGGGCTGATCACCCGCATCACCGTGCGCCTGTTCGGCCAGCCCGAGGCGATCATGGCGGCCACCTGCGCTTTCGAGTCGGTCGATGGCGCGGTTGATGCGGTGATGGATGCCATGCAGGTCGGCCTGCCGATGGCGCGGATCGAGTTTCTCGACGAAGTGCAGATGCAGGGGATGAACATCTATAATCCCGACATGTCGCTTCCCGAGAGGCCGCATCTGTTCCTTGAATTCCATGGCAGCGAGAGCGGTGTCGCAGAGCAGGTCGAGATCTTCACCGCCATCGCCGAGGCACATGGCGGATCCGGCCTTGAATGGGCGCGACGTACCGAGGACCGCAACCGGCTGTGGAAAGCCCGTCATGACGCTTATTACGCCGCCAAGGCTCTGCGCCCGGGCTGCGAAGGCTATGTCACCGACTGCTGCGTGCCGATCGACAGGCTTGCCACGGCCATTCGCCGCGCCCGTGCCGAGATCGACAGATCCGGTCTCGTCGCGCCCATCCTCGGCCATGTCGGCGACGGCAATTTCCACCTGATCATCCTTCTCCGCGAGGGGGTCGAGACCGACCTGCAGACGGCGCACGAGCTTGCCGAAACGCTGAATCTGATGGCGATCGAGCTTGGCGGGACCATGACAGGCGAGCATGGCATCGGGATCGGCAAGAAGAAATACATGCCGGCCGAGCATGGCGACGCCTACGCGCTGATGGGGGTCATCAAGAAGGCCATCGACCCGCAGAACATCATGAATCCCGGCAAGATGGTGAATGTGAATTGACGCGGCCGGGATGCGATCGTCGGGGAAGGTGGTAACGGCATGATTCGAATTGTCATCCTGTCGCTTCTCGCGGTTCTCGTCGTCATTCTGGTGCTGCGCTTCGCGCCGCGGCTTCGCGCGCTGCTGCTGGCGGTCATGCGGTATCCGCTGCTGCGCTATATCCCCGTCGGGCTGGTGCTGCGTCTCGTCAGGCTGCTGATCTTCCGCCGATAGTGGCGGGGCGGGAATCGACCGACGCATCCGCTCCAGCAACCGTCGCGCCCGGACCAAAAGCACGGTATATTCGGTCGCAAGCTGAACAAATTCGGGTGCCCAAGACACCCGTCAGTGCGGTGAGGGGCATCAGATCATGAGAACGCATGCGCAGGCAGTGGTCATCGGGGGCGGGCTTGTCGGCTGCTCGATCCTCTATCATCTGGCAAAGCTGGGGTGGCGTGATGTCATCCTGCTGGAGCGCGACGAGCTGACAAGCGGCTCCACCTGGCATGCGGCGGCCAACATCCACGGCCTTCATGACAACAACAACATCACCCGCATCCAGCATTATACGATGAATCTCTATAAGGAGCTGGAAGCCGAGACCGGCCAGGGCTGCGGCGTGTTCCAGCCGGGATCGCTCTATCTGGCGCAGACCGCGGAGCGCGAGCATCAGCTTCGCCTTCAGGAGGCGAAGGCGAAATTCTACGGCCTCGGCTTCTACGAGGTCAGCCGCGAGGAAGCCAGGGAGCTTCATCCGCTGGCGCAGTTTGACGATGTGCGCTGTATCATGTTCGAGCCGGATGGCGGCAATGTCGATCCGTCCGGCGTTACCCATGCCTATGCCGCCGGGGCGCGTCTTCTGGGGGCCGAGATCGAGCGGTTCTGCCCGGTCACCGGCACCGAGGCGCAGCCCGACGGAAGCTGGATCGTGCGCACCGGGAAGGGCGACATCCACACGCAGTGGGTGGTCAACGCCGCCGGGCTGTGGGGACGCGAGGTGGCGGCGATGGCCGGCCTGACGCTGCCGCTTCAGCCGACCGAGCACCAGTATTTCGTCACCGAGGCCATTGACGAGGTGGCCAGTCTTGGACGGCGTCTTCCCTCGATCGCCGACCGCGACGGCGAGTATTATTTCCGGCAGGAAGGAAACGGCCTGCTGATCGGGGCCTATGAGGAAAAGATGAAATTCTGGGCCGAGGAGGGAACACCCCTCGATTTCGGCCATGAGCTGTTCGACGATGATCTCGACCGCATCATGGACAATGTGATGCGCGCCATCGACCGCGTGCCGGCGGCGGCAGAGGCCGGGGTCAAGCGGGTGATCAACGGCCCGATGATCTGGAGCCCGGATTCGAACGCGCTGTTCGGGCCGGTTCCGGAATTGCGGAACTATTTCTGCTGCAACGGCATCATCCCCGGCTTCAGCCAGTCAGGCGGGCTTGGCCTGCTGGCGGCGCAATGGATGATCGAGGGCGAGCCGGAATGGGACATGTTCGCCTGGGATCTGGCCCGGTTCGGCGACTGGGCCGACAAGGCCTTCACCAGGGCGCGGGTGCGCGACCAGTATATGCACCGCTTCAAGATTCATTTTCCGAACGAGGAACGCGCCGCTGGTCGCCCGGCGATGACACGCCCCGTCTACGGGATGCAGCGCGGCATGGGGGCGGTCTTCGGGCTGAACGCCGGGTGGGAACATCCGCTGTGGTTCGCCGATGAACCTGGAACCGAGGACACAAACGGTTTTGCCCGCCAGAACTGGTTCGAGCCTGTCGGCCGCGAGGCGGCCATGCTGCGCGAGGCTGTCGGCATCATCGACATCTCCAATTTCGGCAAGTACGAAATCGCCGGACCCGGCGCGCGTGACTGGCTTGACCGGCTGGTGGCGAACCATGTGCCGCGGGAAGTCGGACGGTCATGCCTGACACCGCTGATCGGCATGCGCGGCGGCGTGGCCGGCGATTTCACCATCACCATGACCGGCGATGACAGCTATATGATGATCGGCTCCGGCATGGCCGAACGCTATCACCGCCGTTTTTTCGACATGGTGCCGATGCCGGTCGGCACCAGCCTCGAGGTGGCGACGCCGCGCATCGCCGGCTTCAATGTCGCCGGCCCGCGCTCGCGCGCGATGCTGGCGGTTTTGACCGATGCCGACCTGTCGAACGAGGGATGGCCTTTCATGCGCTCGCGACATATCGCCGTCGGCGGCGTCGACTGCCTTGCCATCAGGGTCAGCTTCACCGGTGATCTGGGGTGGGAGCTTCACTGCGCGGCGGATGATCAGGTGGCGCTCTATACCGCGCTACTTGATGCGGCTGAGGCTCATGGCGGCGGGCCGGTCGGTGGGCGGGCGCTTGGCGCGCTGCGGATCGAAAAGGGCTACGGGTCCTGGGGGCGCGAATATTCGCCTGAATACTGGCCGCAGGAGGCCGGGCTTCACCGGCTGATCAAGCTCGACAAGGAGTTCCTGAACAAGGAGGCCTATCTGAAGATCAGCAACACCCCGCCACGGGAATCGCTGACCATGTTCGAGGTGGATGCCAGCGACAATGCCGACGCCAATGGCGGCGAGCCGATCTTCCTGGCCGACGGCACGCCGGTTGGCCGGGTCACCTCCGGCTCCTACGGCTACACGGTCGGCAAGTCGCTTGCCATCGGCTATGCCCGCGAAGGGGTGGTGCGGGCTGGCGACAGGGTGGAAATCTTCATTCTTGGCAAGCCACACAGCGCCACGGTGCTGGACAAGCCGCCTTTCGACGCGGCTGGCGAACGGTTGAGGGCCTGACTTTGGTCAGCCAGCCAGCAAGGCAGGCAGGATAGGGCAACCACATCACCGGGGAGGGGCGGATGGAAGGCGCGATGAACAGAATGATGTCGGGGGTGGCGGATTTCGCGCTTGGCCTGGCGCCTTCCGATGTGCCGGAAGGCGCGCGCCGTGATGCCGCGATGATGCTTCTCGACACGCTTGGCGTCGCCGCCGCGGCCGGTCCGATGAAGGCAGGCCGCATTGCCCGTGACACGGCCTGTCTTCTGTATGGATCAGGCGACGAGACGCACTGCGCGCGGATGCTGTTTGACGGCCGCCGGGCCAGCCTTGCCGGGGCCGCCTATGCCGCCGCCACCCAGACCGACAATCTGGATGCCCATGATGGCTACAACCCGGTGAAGGGTCATATCGGGGTCGCCATCATTCCGGCGCTTCTGGCGCTTGCCGAGCAGGGTGGGCCGCGCGACGGGGCCGAGGCCCTGATGCTGGTGACGCTGGGATACGAGATCGCCGGCCGCGCCGGCCTGGCGCTTCATGCCACCGTGTCCGACTACCACACATCGGGAGCCTGGAACGCGCTTGGCGTGGCGGCCATGGCGGCGCGCATGCGGGGCCTGTCGGCGGCGCAGCTGCGCGAGGCCGTGGGCATCGCCGAATATCACGGCCCGCGAAGCCAGATGATGCGCGAGATCGCCAATCCCAGCATGCTTCATGACGGGTCGGGATGGGGCGCGATGGTCGGGATTTCCTCTGCCATTCTGGCCGAGCGCGGCTTTACCGGCGCGCCTGCCATCACCGTCGAGGCCGAGGAGGTGGCCCCGATCTGGTCTGATCTCGGCACGCGCTGGGTGATGCAGGCACAATATGTCAAACCCTATCCCGTCTGCCGCTGGGCGCATGCGCCGATCGACGGGGTGCGCGATCTGATGCTGGCGCACGGGCTGGCCCATACCGACATCGCCGGAATCCACATCAACACCTTCCATGAAAGCGACTGTCTGTTCCAGGGCGCGCCGGACAGCACATCGATGGCGCAATATTCGCTGTCCTTCGCGGTGGCCTCGCAGGCGGTCCATGGCCGTATCGGGGTGGAGCAGGTGTCGGAGGGCGGGCTTGCCGATTCGGATGTGCTGGCCCTGATCGACCGGATCACCGTCGCCGAAAGCGAGGTTCATAACGCCACCTTCCCGCATAGGCGGGACGCCGATGTGCAGATCACGCTGGCTGACGGGCGGGTTCTGGATTCGGGCCTCGTGCATGCGCGTGGCGGCAGCGAACGCCCGATGGACGAGGCCGAGATCATCGCCAAGTTCCATGACTATGCGGCGCCGGTTCTGGGGCCGGACCGGGCACAGGCCATTGCGGTGGCCGTCACCGGCATGGCGGACGGCACCGCCGGGCTGGATGATCTGCGCGCGCATATCTATGCGCCGGCTGGAAGCTAGGGTGTTTCCGGCAGCGGGTCGGGGCCGTCCTTCCCGCGTGGGGTGACAAGCGCCAGGCCCAGGATCATCGTCACCACAGAGGCCCAGACCCATGGGGAATGTGTCTCGCCGAACAGCACCATCCCCCAGACCACCCCGCCAAGCGTGACCAGATAGCCTGTCTGGCTGGCGAAGACCGGCCCGGCGATGTTGATCACCGTGATGAACAGCGTGTAGGCGACGGCGGTGATCACCGCCAGCGCCAGGATCGTCCATTCCAGCGTGCCGAAGGGAACCGCCGGGAGAAACATCTGGCCGCTGGCAAGCGTCACCGGCAACAGGATCACCGCCGCCAGGATGTTCATGCCGGCGGCCGTGCGCACCGGCCCGATATCGGCAAGCGCTGGCCGCGAGAGATAGATGTTCTCGGCCGCGTAGCAGACGGCGCTGAGGCAGGCCAGAAGCACCCAGGGAATGGCGGCGCGGCTTGGCAGGCTGCTTTCGGGAAGCACCAGAAGCGCGATCGCCGCCCCGCCGAGGACAACCCCGCTGACCCGCAGCGCCGACAATCTCTCGGTGCCGATCATCATGGCGATTCCATAGGTGATGATCGGGATCAGCGCCACCGTGATCGACAGCACGCCCGCCTGGACATGCGGCGCGGCGAAATAGAACAGGCTGTTCGGAAGCGCGGCGCCGAGAAGCGCGACAATGACATAGATTTTCAGATGCCGCCTCGAGACCGGCAGCGGCCGCCCCCGGGCATGGGTGAAGGCCAGCAGCATCAGTCCGCAGACAATACATTGCCAGAAGGAGATCCCGAACGGCGTACCGCCGGCAAGCGTCGAAATCCGGGCCAGCGAAAAGGACAGGCCCCAGACGGTGCCGAGGAACAGCAGGATGATCCAGGGAAGGAATCGCTTCGGAAGGGGAGCGGAAAGGAGCGCCATGTCTTTGCCAGCATGAAGCGGCGAGGCCGCCGCAAAAGGGTGAACAGGATCGGCAGGCACCCGCCGTATAGCGCCGACACTGCGCCGGAAATCCGGCCGCCGTCAAGACGGGAAAGGCGGGGGCTGGTCCGGCGCCGATTGCGGTGATGCGCCGGACCCGTGAGCCGCATCCGGCCGCGCCGCGACGGCCGGCGGCCGGGCCGGGTGGCCGCGTGACATGTCGCGCCATCACGGACTTGTGATCCCTTCCCCGGGAAAAATTAACTTGGCCGACAGCATTTTCGGCTCATGCTTAAGGAACACAGTGCTATACGTGCGACCGCACGCCTTCGCCGCGCCAGACTGGCGCTTGTCTTCGCCCTTGTCTCCGGAGCCGCGCTCATTCTCGCCGCCTGCGGTGGTGGTGGCGGTGGCGGGAGTGGTGGTTCTAACTTGCATCTCCAGTCACCAAAGGCAGCGACCAGAAATCTCATTGGTGACATTCCGATCGTGCCAATCCTGTTTGACAGTTCATCAGCAAAGGAAACCGCTGAGGCCAGAGCCGCGGTTGAGCAACAGAGATCTTATGCTCACCAAGCTGTTGGCCTATCGCCGCAGCTTTCTTCGCAGCACCGAGGAAACGGTGTGACCGTTGCAGTGGCCGACGGCGGTATTGAGGTTGAGCATCCCGATTTGGAAGGCAGCTTTTATGTCGATCCGCCGGCGGTCAGGTCGGGCCAAAAGGCACTTGATCCTGCAAGGGATATACTTGCGGCGAATCTTGTCGTCGACAGATCCGTCAAGGATGACAAATACAACGTATTGCCGCGAACTGACCGAGGTTATAAAAATCTTTCGCACGGCACCCAGGTGACAGGAATCATCGCCGCGCGGGACAATGACATCGGTGTTGTCGGTATCGCTCCCGAAGCCAAGATTTTACCAATACGCCATGTCCCGGAAGGATCAGGCCCGAGCCGCTATTTTAACGATGTTGATCCGGGGCACCCGGGAGATCCCATACTCCAACAACATGAAAAAGACTGGGCTTCAATGCTGTCAGTCATGCGTCTTGACTGGGGTAGCCAGCAACGAAATCTCGATGACGGATTTGTGCCCATCCCCGGTTACAAAATCCCGTTTGTGATGAATAACAGCTGGGGCAATGGCTGGCGACCAAGGGTTGTCGAGATTGATTTGCCGGGAAACCGGAAGGGGTATTTCTTGCAGCCGCGGGTTGTTGGGAAAGGGTATCAGGAATTTACCGGCAGTCAGTTCTACGGCAGTTCCAGGCGCGCGATGGAATTGCTGGACGCGGATGACCCGCTTGGCACTGTCATCGTCTTTGCTGCCGGCAATGATGGCTGGAATTCCGAGACCGGCGAGATTCCCGTTTTTGACAGGCGATTGTCCGGTGAGGGAATTCACGGGTACCTCGATCCGTATGTGATCAATCCGATCGGGTATCTGGAAGCGGATGCCCCGCAGATCGCGCGAACCGGAACACCGGCCAATCTTCCTCCGCCGATGAGCGCGGCCTTTCTGGGAAACAAGGAACTGGAAGGGTGGTGGCTGGCGGTGGTGGCGACCGACAAGAACAACAGGATTGCCTCATTTTCTAATGGATGCGGTGAGGCTGCGAGATTCTGCTTGGCAGCGCCGGGTGTGAATATCCTGTCTACTGTCAGCCCAAGGGACGGAGACTACGACAACCGCTATTATGAAACGGAGTCAGGCACCTCGATGGCGGCACCAGTCGTCTCAGGAGCTTTGGCGGTTTTGAAATCAAGGTTTCAGAATCTGACGCCGAGGCAAGCCGTCGATATCCTGCTTCGCACCGCGACTGATCTTGGCGCGCCGGGAACCGACCCGGTTTATGGAAGGGGCCTCGTCAATCTTGAACGCGCGCTGCAGCCCATCGGCCAGCAGAACGCCGCCAGCGGCACCGGCCGCGGTGTCGCCGCCAGCGCCGATACCCGCATCGCCTTCTCATCCGCCTTTGGCAATGCCGCGCCCTCGGCACGGCATCATTTCGGCGGGTTCGACAGCTATGGCCGGGTCTATCGCTACCGCGCCCCGCTTCAGGATCGGGTGATGCCGGGACCGCGCCTGTCGGGCGTGCTGGCGCTGAACGGGGCCGCCGGTCCGGTCAGGATGGCGGGCGGGGACGGCACAACCGCGCTTCTGCGCCGCTCGACTACGCCGGAAAGCGTCATTGGCGACGGCACCGCCGTGACCCTGATCGGCACCCGCCACCGCACCGGTCTTGCCATCGCCAGCAGCAGGACAAGCGTGGCCCTGTCGCCGGCGGCGCTGATCCCGCAGGGCGGCGAGGGCCAGGCCGGCACCCCGCCCACACCGGTCTGGCAGGGGCTGGCGCCGCGCGCCCGCGATGTTGTCAGCGGCGAGACGGAATGGCGCCTCGCCCCCGATCTGGCCCCTGATTTCAGGGCCGG
>CAJWVJ010000042.1 GCA_913048595.1 uncultured Alphaproteobacteria bacterium
CCGATCTGGAAAAATCGATGCAGGACGCCGCCGCCAATCTGGAATTCGAGGAAGCCGCCCGGCTTCGCGACGAGATCCGCCGGATGGAAGCCGCCGAGCTTGGCCTGAACGCCCCCGGCGTGCCGCAGGCCATCGCCGACCGGTTCAATGCCGGGACGGCGGCCCTAACAGGCGGGGGAACAGGTGGCGGCAAATCGGGCGGGCCGTCAGAGGCGCGATTCCCCGCAGGCACCCCCGGCAGCAGCCCGCGAAAACGGCCAAGGCGGCGGTAGGTGGTGCAGCCCGCGCCGCCGTTTTGGTCATCGGGCTCCTGAATTCATTATGAATCTTCTGGAAAATTTTTTTTGTGCAAAAAAGATGAAAACCATGCGCCATCCGGGTTGACAGATTGGCATGCTGAACCGCGAATCGGCATCATCTGTACACAGCGTAACAAAATCGCCACATCGGCCAAAAAGACACAAATTTTTTGCAGTCAAATCAGGCAACTAGTTTCTTATCTTATATTTATAGCACTGTTTTCATTATGTTTTTTTATTCCTTACATTTCTGTCACAAAAGGGGAAAATTCCTGTGAAATCAGCCCCGAAACCAAAGCCGGGTCCACTCATCCACATAGTTATCCACAGGGGGCCCAGACTCTTTTTCCCGGCCTTTCAGATAGATGGCCGGCGTTAGGCGGGACGGCATCGCCGCACCCCCTACCAAGGTCCGGCATGGCAGGCTAGATTGGCGATGATGAACGACACCACCCCGCAAGATGCCGGCGCCGCGGACAACCGACCGGTAAACCTTCCGCCCGATCTCGGCCGCGGTCTCGCCTATCTGAAAACCGAGGTGAAGACCCTGACCGGCGACCCCGGCGTCTACCGGATGCTGAACGGGGCCGGCGAAGCGCTCTATGTCGGCAAGGCGCGCAATCTGGCGCGGCGCGTCACCAGCTACACCCAGCCGAACAGGCTGTCGAACAGGCTCATGCGGATGGTCAGCGAGACCGAGACCCTCGAGGTCATTGTCACCCGTTCCGAGGTCGAGGCGCTGCTTCTGGAATCGAACCTGATCAAGAGGCTGAAGCCGCGCTACAACATCCTGCTTCGCGACGACAAGAGCCTGCCGCAGATTCTGCTGACAGCCGACCACCCGTTTGGCCAGCTGAAGAAACATCGCGGCCGCAAGACCCGAGAGGGTGACTATTTCGGCCCCTTCGCCTCGGCCGGCGCGGTCAACCGCACGGTGGCCGACCTTGCGCGGGCCTTCATGCTGCGGACCTGCTCGGATTCGGTGTTCAGCGCGCGCACCCGCCCCTGCCTTCAGTATCAGATCAAACGATGCAGCGGGCCGTGTGTCGACCTTGTCAGCCGCGAGGATTACGCCGCGCAGCTGGATCAGGCACGCCGCTTCCTGTTGGGCGAATCCGCGACCATCCAGCGGGACTATGCCGAGCGCATGCATGCCGCCGCCGACAAGCTGGAATTCGAGACAGCCGCGATCTGGCGCAACCGCATCCGCGCGCTCAGCGGCATCCAGGCCAGCCAGGACATCAATGTGCCGAACCTCAAGGATGCCGACATCATCGCCTTGGCGCGAAGCGGCGAGCGGTCCTGCATCCAGACCTTCTTCATCCGCGGCGGGTCGAATTACGGCAACAGGCCCTATTTCCTCAGCCACAATGCGGACAGCACCGCCGCCGATGTGCTGACGGCGTTTCTTGGCCAGTTCTATGACGACAAGGACCCGCCACCGGAAATCCTGCTGTCGGACGAGCCCGAGGATATGGAGCTTCTCGCCAGCGCGCTGTCGGCGCGGGCCGGCCATGCCGTGAGGCTCAGCCGGCCGCAGCGCGGGGGGCGCACGAAGCTGACCGGTATGGCACGCCATAATGCCGAAGAGGCGCTTGCCCGCCATCTTGCCGACACCGGATCGCAGCGTCGCCTTCTTGCCGAACTTGCCGAGCTGTTCGCCATGGAAGCGCCGCCGGAGCGGGTCGAGGTCTATGACAACTCGCACATTCAGGGCCGCCATGCCGTCGGCGGCATGATCGTCACCGGCCCGGACGGGTTCAACAAGGCCGCCTATCGCAAGTTCAACATTCGCGATGACGGGGCGCATGCCGTCACCCAGGGTGATGATTTCGCGATGATGCGCCAGGTCATTCACCGCCGGTTTGAACGCGTGCTGAAGGAGGACCCGGACCGCACAGGCGGCACCTGGCCCGACCTTCTGCTGATCGACGGCGGCAAGGGGCAGCTTGGCGCGGTGAGCGAGGTGATGGATGATCTCGGCGTTTCCGACATCGCCGTTGTCGCCATTTCCAAGGGGCCCGACCGCAATGCCGGACGCGAGCAGTTCCACATGCGCGGGCGCGAGACTTTCACCCTGTCACCGCAGGCCTCGGCCATGCATTTCCTGCAGAGGCTGCGTGACGAGGCGCATCGCTACGCGATCGGAACGCACCGGGCGCGCCGCCAGAAATCCGAACTCACAAGCCCGCTGGACGGGGTTCCCGGGATCGGGCCGAAGCGCAAGAAGGCATTGCTGGCGCATTTCGGCTCTGCCCGCGCGGTGGCAGCGGCAGGCCTCGAAGATCTGGAATCGGTTGATGGCATTTCCAAAGCCGTGGCAAAACAACTCTATGACTGGTTTTATAGTGGGCATTAACGACGCCATGCGCCATTATTCCGGCGGACGTGACCGGTTCGGCCGCGTCACGGGGAGACAGAATATCCGATGAACCTCGCGCTGAGATCCATGCCGAACGTGATGACCGTGCTACGGCTGCTGATTGCGCCGGTGGTGGCCATCCTTATCTGGATGGATGACACAAGAGGCGGCCATGCGCTGGCGCTGGCGCTGTTCCTGGTCGCCAGCATCTCGGATTTTCTCGACGGCTGGATGGCACGGCGGCTGCAGATCGTATCCAAATTCGGCGCGATGCTGGACCCGATCGCCGACAAGGTGCTGATCGGCGTCTGTCTTCTCGCTCTTGCCAAGGTGACAGGTGATGGCTGGATGTTCTTCATTCCGGCGCTTGTCATCATGAGCCGGGAATTCCTGATCTCCGGCCTTCGCGAATTCATGGCCGGCCGAAGCGTCGACATTCCGGTCTCGCAGCTGGCGAAATGGAAGACAACGCTGCAGCTTGTCGCCATCGGGCTGCTTCTGGCGGCCCCGGTCTTCCCGGCCATGCCGCTTGTCAACAAAGCCGGTCTTGCGACGCTGTGGGCGGCAGCGGCGATCACCGCGCAGACAGGCATCGCCTATTTCCGCGGAACCCTCGACCATGTCTGATGGTGCCGACACCGCAGGCCTTGACGCTGCCTGCGCCCGCCATGGCTATGTCATTGGCCTTGCCGGCTGGTCGGGAAGCGGCAAGACGACGCTTGCCGAAAAGCTGATTGCCGCGCTGACCGCCCGCGGGCTCGACGTCGCCACCATCAAACATGCTCATCACGCCTTCGATGCCGACACGCCGGGGAAGGACAGCTATCGCCACCGCGCGGCCGGCGCGCGTCAGGTGATCGTGTCCTCGCACGCGCGGTCTGTTGTCTTCACCGAAAACCGCGAGCGGGAAGAGGCGGCGCTGGACAGCCTGCTTGGCGCTCTGGCACCTGCCGACATCGTCATCGTCGAAGGCTTTAAGCGCGAAGCCATCCCGAAGATCGAGATTCACCGCGCCGAGACAGGCAAACCGCCGCTGTTTCCCGATGACGGGCTGATTCTGGCGCTGGCGACCAAGGGCGCTGTTGCCCCTGATGGGACACCACCACAGATTCTCGACCTGGACGACATTGAGGCGATCGCCGCCTATGTCTGCGGCCTTGCCGGGCGCACAGATGTCGCCGCCGCGTCATGAGCGACAGCGCCAGGCTCTATCGCAGTAGCCTGTCGCCGGAGGAGGCGGTGGCGCGCATGTCGGGCCTTGTCACCCGCGACCCGGTTGTCGAGCCGGTGCCGCTGGCACAGGCCGCCGGGCGGGTGCTTGCCTCTGATCTTGTCGCCACATCGGACCTGCCAGCCACGAACAATGCCGCCGTCGACGGGTTTGCGCTCAATGCCGCCTGTCTGGCAGGCGCGCCGGACCAGACGTTCCGGGTGATCGGGCGCGCCGCGGCGGGCCACCCCTTTGCCGGGTCGGTCGCGGATGGCGAGGCGGTGCGGATCTTCACCGGCGCGGTGATGCCGGATGGCGCCGACTGTGTTGCGATGCACGAGTTCTGCAGCTTTGACGAGGCGGCTGGCAGTGTGAAGATCGGGTCGGAACTGGTCCCCGGAACCAACAACCGGCCGGTCGGCGAGAATCTGCGCGCCGGCGAGACCATCATCCGGTCGGGAACCAGGCTTTCCGCAGCGGATATCGGTATCGCCGCCGCCGCCGGGCATGACCGGCTGGATGTGGAAAAGCGGCTGAAGGTCGGCCTTGTGTCCATGGGGGACGAGGTGGTCGAGCCAGGCCTGCCGCTTGCATCCGGGCAAATACATGATTCGAACCGGCCGATGCTCGCGGCGATGATGGCCGGCGACGGGTTCGAGCCTGTCGATCTCGGCATCATCGCCGATGACGAAGCCGCGCTCACCGCCTGTTTCGCCGACGCCCTGTCGGGTTGCGACGCGGTGCTGTCGTCCGGCGGCGCCTCCGACGGTGACGAGGACCATACTCAGGCCGCCATGCGCAACAATGGCATCGAGCCCGCCTTCTGGCGTCTGTCGATCAAGCCGGGACGGCCAATGTCGGGCGGCGCGCACGATGGCAGGCCGGTGATGTGCGTTCCCGGCAATCCGGTGGCGGCCTTTGTCTGTTATCGGCTTGTGGCGGCACCGGTTCTCGAACGCATGGCTGGCGCGCGGCAGCGTCCGCTTCTGCGGCTTCATGCCCGCAGCGGCTTCGCGCATCGCAAATCCGCCGGTCGCGCCGAATATCTGCGGGTGCGGGTGCGTCCCGGCGATGATGGCACGCCGGAACTGCATCTTCACGGCCGCAAGGGCGCCGGCGTCCTTTCATCCCTCACCGGAGCCGACGGTCTCGTCGAGATTCCGGTTGAAAATACTGGCGTGTCCGTTGGAGACTATCTTCCCTTCATCCCCTTCAGAGAGGCCGCGTTGTGACGCTGACAATCCGCTATTTCGCCTGGATGCGCGAACATACGGGAACCGATCTCGAAACCGTCGATCTTCCGGACGGCGTCGCCCGAGTCGGTGATCTCGTGCCGCATCTCGCCACCATTTCCGACGGGCACGCGCTGGCGTTGCAGAACTTGCAGGTCGTCCGTGTGGCGGTGAACCGGGCCTATGGCGATCTTGATACGCCTGTCGCCGCCGGCGATGAAGTGGCGTTCTTTCCACCTGTCACCGGGGGCTGAGAATGACAGTGCGGGTTCAGAGCGAGGATTTCGATGTCGGCGCGGAAAGCCGCGCGCTTCAGGCGGAGACCGTTGGCGGCATTGCGCTGTTTGTCGGAACGGTGCGGGGGCTGAGCAGCGACGACGGCGTCACAGCCATGGTGCTGGAACATTTTCCGGGCATGACCGAGGGCGAGCTGGAGCGGATCGAGGCCGAAGCCCGTGCCCGCTGGCCGCTTGAGGATGTGACCATCATCCACCGTGTCGGACGGCTTCTTCCGGGAGAGCAGATCGTGCTTGTCGCCGCCGCCTCGGCGCATCGCCGGGCAGCCTTTGACGCCGCCCAGTTCATCATGGATTTCCTGAAGACCGACGCACCCTTCTGGAAGGCCGAGGAACGCGGTGACGACAGGCGCTGGGTCGAAGCGCGCGACAGCGACAGCACCGCACGAGGACGGTGGTCAGAGTGATATCCGCCCGCGTACAAGGTCCTCATATCCGTCGACAAGCTGGCGGCTGATCTCGCCCGGCGTGAAACTGGCGTCGCCGATCTTCGAGACAGGCGTCACCTCCGCCGCGGTGCCGGTCAGGAAACATTCCTTCATGCCAGCCACGTCATCCAGCGTCAGATGCCGCTGCACGACCTTCATCTGAAGTGACTCGGCAAGCTGCATCACCGTGCGGCGGGTGATGCCGTCGAGGAAACAGTCGGCAATCGGTGTGTGAAGCGTGCCTTCATCATCGACAAAGAAGATGTTCGCGCCCGTCGCCTCGGCTATGTAGCCCCGATAATCAAGCATCAGCGCGTCGGTGAACCCCTTTTTCTCGGCAGCATGCTTTGACAGGGTGCAGATCATGTAAAGACCGGCGGCCTTGGCATGAACCGGCGCGGATTCGGGCGATGGCCGCTTCCAGTCCGCCACATCGAGGGTGATTCCCTGCATCTTCGTCTCGGGATCGAAATAGCTTGGCCATTCCCACGCGGCGATGGCGACATGCGTACTGGTGTTCTGCGCCGAAACCGCCATCATCTCGGAACCGCGCCAGCAGAAGGCCCGCACATAGCCGTCGGTAATGCCATTGGCCTCGACAACGGCCATCTTCGCTGCGTCCACCTCGTCATCGCTGAGCGGAATATCGAAATCCATGATGTGGCAGGAATTGCGGAGCCGTTCGGTATGCTCGCGCCCCTTGAAGATACTGCCGGAATAGACGCGCTCGCCCTCGAACACCAGGCTTGCATAGTGCAGACCGTGGCTGAGCGTATGGGTTTTGGCATCGCGCCAGGGCAGCAACTCGCCATTCAGCCAGATGGTGCCGTCGCGATCATCGAACGGGATCAAAGCCATTTCTTCCTCCTGCGTTGCCCGGGTGGAGTATGAGCTTGCCTTATGGCTGAAATTTAGTTCCAACTCGGACGCATTTTGCTTATTGTTCCTTACGCTAAACCGATATTGAATTAAGGTCAACATGGCTGACATAAAACCCATCGGAAAGGCGCTGTTTCTTCGCGAAGAGGAATTGCGGCGCGGCATTGAACTGATGTTCTTCGCCTATCGTGATTTCACCGGCGAGGCCGATTCGATCCTTGCCGAGCAGAATATGGGCCGCGCCCACCACCGCGCGATCTATTTCATCGGACGCAATCCCGGCATCACTGTCAGCGAACTGTTGGCCATCCTGAACATCACCAAGCAGAGCCTGTCGCGGGTACTGTCGGCCCTTGTTGAAACAGGCCATGTCGAGCAGCACACGGGCCCAGAAGACAGGCGCCAGCGGCTGCTGTATCTGACCGACGCCGGGGCGACGCTGGAATCACGCCTGACAGCGGTTCAGGGGCGGCGCTTCGCCAAAGCCTATCGCGAGGCCGGGATGACCGCCGTGGAAGGGTTCCAGCGGGTGCTTGAGGGCCTTCTCGATGCCGAGACGCGCCGCCAGGCCAGCGAGACAGGCCGGACACGACATCCGGATCATCGAGGCGGGGAATGATGGCTGACAGGGCTGCGGTGACTGATGAACAAACCGGCTGACATCGAGACCCAGCACATTCTGGTGATTGATGATGACGAACGGCTGCGGCTTCTGTTGCGCCGGTTTCTCGAGGAAAGCGGCTTTCGGGTGACCGATGTCGGTTCAGCGGGCGATGCGCGGCAACTTCTGGAATCCATCGCCTTTGACATGATGATCGTCGACATCATGATGCCTGGCGAAACCGGCCTCGAATTCCTAACCGATCTGCGTAAACACAGCCAGGTGCCTGCCTTGTTCCTGACCGCCATGTCAGAGACCGAGCATCGCATAACAGGCCTTGAAACGGGGGCCGACGACTACATGTCGAAGCCGTTTGAGCCGCGTGAGCTTGTTCTGCGCATTCGGTCCATTCTGGCGCGCGCCGCAGCACGGCCCCGGACAGCGGATGGCAACATCGCCTTCGGCCCCTACAGCTTTGATCCCAAGACAGGCATCCTGATGCACAGCAGCGGCAGGATTCATATCACCTCCGCCGAGCAGAGGCTTCTCGCCAGCTTCGCCTCGCAACCGGACACCGTCCTGTCCCGCGAGGACATCGCCACCGCCATGGACAGCACCATGCGCGGCAGGTCGATCGATGTGGCTGTCGCCCGCCTTCGCGCAAAAATCGAGCCCGATCCGCGGTTTCCTGTATATCTCCAGACCGTGCGAAACAAGGGCTGGCTTCTTCGCACGGACAACCCGGCCGGGGGCATGAATGCAGCTTCGTAACTATCTGCCGAAAACGCTGTTCGGGCGGATGCTGTCGATCATTCTTGTGCCCATGATCCTGGTGCAGGTGATCACGGTGTTCATCTTCTACGAGCGCCACTGGGATACCGTCACCCGCCATATGGCAAGCCAGCTGGCGGCGGAAATCGGGCTTCTGGCGGACCGGTTGGGACCTGACCCCGACGATGCCACCATCGAGCTCATCCAGACCACGGGATGGCAGTATTTCTCCTTCCCGATCCAGTACAGCCCGGATGCCCAGTTCATCGGCATCAACCAGCAAGCGCCGGAAAGCTATGCCGAGGACATGCTGCGCCGTGAACTCCGGCACCGGCTGAAACAGAACTGGCATGTCAACCTGACCTCCGATCCAAGCCTGATCTTTGTCGATCTGGAGCTGCAGACGGGTGTGTTGAGAATCTACGCCAGCCGCAAACGTATCTTCTCCTCGACAAGCTGGACCTTCTTCGGCTGGACGCTCGGCTCGTCGATTCTGCTGTTCGCTGTGGCCCTTATGTTCCTGCGCGGCCAGGTCCAGCCGATCCTGAGGCTGGCGAACGCGGCCCGCGCGCTCGGCCTTGGTCGGCAGGCGCATGATTACCGGCTTGAGGGCGCGCGCGAGGTGCGTCTGGCCGGCCGTGCCTTTCAGGCGATGCGCCACCGGATCATACGACAGCTGAATGAGAGAACGGAGATGCTGGCCGGCGTCAGCCACGACCTGCGCACGCCGCTGACGCGGATCAGGTTGCAGCTGGCCCTGATGGGCGAGACCGAGGATGCCAGGGCCATCCGGGCCGATCTGGCCGAGATGGAAGATATGATCGACGCCTATCTGAGCTTCGCCGCCGGCGAAGGCGAAGAGCCAAGCGAGGATACCGACCTGCAGAAGATGCTGGAGCGGATCATTGCCCAGACACGTCAGGCGCACGGGTTTGATATTACCTTCCTTCCGCCCTCCTCCGCGCTTCCTGTCTTCCCGCTTCGCCGCAAGACAATCCGGCGGGCGATCGAAAACGTCATCTCCAACGCCACCGCCTATGCGACAAGGGCCGAGGTGTCGGTCCGCTATCGCAATGACGAGGTAACGATCACCATTGATGACAATGGCGCCGGCATCCCGGCGGAACGGAGGGCCGACGCGTTGCGGCCATTCGTGCGTCTGGAGACGTCGCGAAACCGCCAGACAGGCGGCACCGGGCTTGGCCTGTCGATTACCAATGACATCATCCTCGGCCATGGGGGCGAGCTGACGCTGGCAGATGCGCCGATGGGCGGGCTTCGGGTGATCATGAAGCTACCGGTCTGACCGGCCCCAGTCCGGGGAGGCGGCGCTAGTGGAGGCGGCTGCCGTCCGGCGCGTCGCTGTCCGGCGTCACAAGCACAACCTCGCCGCGCTCGTTCGCGACGCCGAGCGTCAGTACTTCCGACATGAACGGGCCGATCTGGCGTGGTGGGAAATTCACAACCGCCATCACCTTCTTGCCGACAAGCGTCTCGGGACTGTACTGCTCGGTGATCTGCGCCGAGGATTTGCGGGTGCCGATTTCGGCGCCGAAATCGATGACCAGCTTGATCGCCGGCTTGCGCGCCTCGGGGAAGGGCGCCGCCTCGACAACGGTGCCGCAGCGGATATCGATTTTCATGAAATCATCGAAACTGGCCACAGGCGTGGCCGACTTGTCCTGGCCCATCGAAATCCTCCCCGGGGTACGGCGGCTACTGATATCTGCCGCCAGGCCCGTCTTCAACCGGGCCATTGTCCTCGGGCGTGCCGAAGCCGCCCTCCCGCCCGCTATCATCATCAAACCCCGGCCCGTCATCCAGGACACGAAGCGAGCGGCCCCATTCCTCGGCTGTGGCAAGGCGTTTGTCGATTTCCTTCAATGTCAGTGACAGGTCGGGCGTGTCATCGGTCCGCCAGACCCGGGCCACGACCATCGCCACCCCGGCCACGCCGCGAACGCGTGCCTCGCCACGAAAGCCTGCCAGATCATCACCCGCCATGCGAAGCAGCATGCGGACGGCCTGAACCAAAGAGTCCAGAAGCTTCAGGCCAAGCGCCGGATCACGCCGCGCCGCGGCTTCCAGCTGCGTCATCTGTGCGCGGTAGGGGGCATAGACCTCGAACCGGTGCATCAGCGCTTCCATGATCTTGTCACGGATCGGCACATCACCGGCATCTTCAATGTCGGCAAGGCTTTCCAGAACCGCCTGCCGGTCAAGCCGCGCCAGCTGATGCAGGATCAGCGAGGTGATGCTTCCGGACACAGCCCGTGCCGCCGATGGCGCCACGCCGGCTGCCGCCGCGATGTCATCGATGTGAAGCGCGCGCGGCGACAGTTCGGCAAGCTGTGCCCAGGCGGCCTCGGAAAGCTTGTCCATCATCATGGTCGGGGTGTCTGATGCGGTCATGTCGGTCGCCCTCCGATGTCAGATCATCCCACAGAAGATGGGGCGCGAACCGCGGCGGGTCAAGCCGGTCCAGCCTTCGCCGGCGGGTCAGCCGCCGAGCTCGATCGACTTGTCACGCGCCGCCCGGATGGCCCGATCAAGAAGCGGGCCCATGCCGTCCTCGGCCATCAGCACCGCAAGCGCCGCCGCCGTGGTGCCGCCCTTGCTGGTGACATTGACGCGAAGCTGAGATGGCGGGTCATCGGATTCGGCGATCAGCGCCCCGGCGCCGGCGACCGTCGCCTCGGCAAGCTGCTTGGCGAGCGCTGGCGGCAGCCCCACCTCGACACCGGCGGCGGTCATCACCTCGGCAAGCAGGAAGATATAGGCCGGGCCCGATCCGGACACGGCCGTCACAGCGTCCATCAACCCTTCATCATCGAGGATGACCACCTCGCCAATGGCACGGAGAAGCTGTGTTGCCAGCGACGCAACGGGCTCCGGCGCATCACCGCAATAAAGGGCTGTCACACCCTTGCCGATGGCGGCAGGCGTGTTCGGCATGGACCGCATGACTAGCGCCCCGTCCCCGAGACGGTCGCGAAGCCAGGCTGTGGACAGCCCGGCCGCGATCGACAGAAAGGCGGTGTCCGGCCCGGCCAGCGCACCAAGATCGGCAATCGCCTCGTCCATCATCTGCGGCTTCACCGCCAGCACCACCATGGTGGCGGCCCGGCCATCCGCCGCGGCACCGGCAACGCTGCAATGAAGGTGGACATTGTCATGGGACGCTGTCCATGACAGGTGATCCTGCGCCGGCTCGACAATCAGGAATTCGGCATCAAGGCCGCTGTCGGAAAGCCAGCCGTGAAGCATGGCGCTCCCCATCTTGCCGCAGCCAATGAGAATGATGCGTGATTTCATCGCGTGAACGGACATGGCGCCGGGGCGCTACGCCTCTCCTTCGGTAACCATCATCACCGCGGTGGCCGCATCGCCGGCATTCAGCTTTCCGCTGACCACCTGATAGATGGCGGGGTAAACCTGCTCGCATTCGCCAAGCATGATATCGACGACGTCCTCGACCTGTTCCGGTGTCGCCCCGCCTGCCCCGCGAAGCGCCAGCGTGTGGCGCAGCTCAAGCTCGCAGGTCGCCATGTCGAGCGCCAGATGGCCGATGTAAAGCTGCTGGTTCAGCAACGCCGCCAAAAGGGCGAGCTCGCCCACCTGCGCCTGCTCGGCCCGCATATCGATGCGGCAGACCACCTGCATGGTCTCCTCGCCGTCCTGCCAGGACACGGCCAGCTGATAATCGCTCCAGCGGCCGGGAATTTCAGCCAGGATGGCATCCCGCTCCTGCTCGCGCAGAAGCCAGTCATGCCGCGCCACGAACCGCGTCACTAGGTCGATCGGATGGGCGAGTGCGGTGTCGATTGTCGTTTGCCAGGGCGCCATGAAGTGCGAGGTCCGGATGGATGTTGTGACTCCAAAATGCCGTAACCAACAGGTGCATTCAACACAATATTTTGTGGTTCAAGCTGTCCCGACCCACATCAATTTGTGGATAACTTTGCGAAACCCCACATAAACAACGGCTTCGCCGGCGTTGCTCGCCGGACGTCAAAAGGGGACAAAAATTACGCGGGTTTGTGTGGGCCTTCCCGGCGGTGGCGCTAGGCCTTCTTTGCTCCGTCTTTCTTCGGGGCTTTCTTCGGGGATGCCTTCTTGGCGGCAGCCTTTCCGGCAGGCTGATTCACCTTGGCAAGCTGTGACTCCAGCACGGCAACTCGGGCGACCAGCGCCTCGTGGCGCGTCTGCAGCGCATCGAATTCCTCGCGGGTCACGAGGCCGCGGGAATTCTGGCTTCGCTCAGTCCGCTGCCTGGCGATGTTGTCGATCTCCTCACGAAGACCGCCAAGCGCCGTTGCGGCGCCGTTGGCCATCTGCGCCATGTCAGAGATGAATCGTGAACGGCCTCGCATGGGTCGGTCTCCGCTGTTGTTCTGTACCTTATCTATGGCATCTTGCCGTGCTTTCCAATACCACGCGGCCCGCGAATACGATATTGTGACGCCGCGGCGCAGCCACGCCATCCGACGACCAGCAGGGACGCACCATGACCGGCCCCATCATTCTTCCGCAGTTCAACGAATTCCTGATCGAATTCAGTGACGGCTTCGGTATTCGCTGGTATGCGCTTGCCTATATAGGCGGTTTGCTTGCCGGATACTGGATATTGCGGAGGGAGGCGGCGCGACCGTCGGCGCCGCTGACGCCACTGACCGTCGACAGCCTTCTGAACCATGTCCTTATCGGGGTGATCCTCGGCGGCAGGCTTGGCTATGTGCTGTTCTATGACCCGGCCTTTTTTCTTGCCAACCCGATCGAGATCATCAAGGTCTGGCAGGGCGGCATGGCCTTTCATGGCGGGCTACTTGGCGTGACCGTCGCCATGTGGCTCTTCGCCCGAAGGCAGGGGCTGTCCGTCCTCGCCGTCAGCGACCGGGTGGCGATGGTGACGCCGATCGGCCTGTTTTTGGGACGACTCTCCAACTTCATCAATGCCGAGCTTCAGGGCCGAGTCACCGATGTGCCGTGGGCGATGGTCTTTGCCCGGGGCGACGGCATGCCGCGCCATCCAAGCCAGCTCTATGAGGCCGGGCTGGAGGGGCTTGGCCTCGGCCTGGTCATGCTGGTCGGCGCGCGGCGCGGCTGGCTTGACCGGACCGGTCTGCTGACCGCGGTTCTTCTGATCGGTTACGGGGCGGCACGGTTCGGGATCGAATATGTCCGCGAGCCCGATACACATCTTGGCCTTCTGGCGGGCATGATCACCATGGGCCAGCTGCTGTGCCTGCCGATGCTGGCCGCCGGCGCCTATCTGCTGTTGCGGCAGCAACGCCGATGAGCGCGGCCCCGCAGACCAGCCTCGAGGCGCAGCTTCGCGAACGGATCGCCGCCGACGGGCCGATCACCTTCGAGAGGTATATGGCGGCCTGCCTTGGCGCGGCGAATGACGGCTATTACCTGACCCGCGACCCGTTCGGCGAAGCCGGCGATTTCGTGACCGCACCGGAGATTTCCGGCCTGTTCGGCGAGATGTGCGGCCTGTATCTGGCGCATATGTTCGAGATTGCCGGCAAGCCTTCCGGCGCGGCCGTGGCGGAACTCGGGCCGGGGCGCGGCACCCTGATGCGCGACATGCGTCATGCCTGGGCCAGCCTGATGCCGGAACTGGCGGGCGCGCCTGTGCACCTTCTGGAAACAAGCCCGCTGTTGCGCGCCGCACAGAAGGAAGTGATTGGCAGCGACGCGGCGCTTGCCTGGCATGACAAGGTGACAGGTCTGACCGCGGCGGTGGCAGGCCCGATCTTCGGCATCGCCAATGAATTCTTCGATGCGCTGCCAGCGGCGCAATATATCTGGCGCGACGGTAGCTGGCATCACCGGCTTGTCGGGCTGCGTGACGACCGGTTCGGCTTTATCACCGGCGGTCAGGTGCCGGACGACCCGGCCTTTCCCAAAGCGCCTCGTGACGGCATGGTGGCCGAGCTCTGCCCGCTGGCGGATGATGTCATGGCCAGCCTGGCCAGCGCCGTGGCGGCGCGCGGCGGCGCCGTGCTGGTAATTGACTACGGGCGCGACGGCAACCCGGGCGATTCAATACAGGCGGTTGCCGCGCATCAGGCGGTTGACCTGTTCCACGAGCCGGGACAAGCCGACCTGTCGCACTGGGTGGATTTCGCCGCCCTGCGGCGGACAGCCGAGGCAGCGGGCGCGCGCCTGATCGGGCCGGTGCCGCAGGGCCGTTTCCTGATGCAGATCGGGCTTGCCATGCGGGCAGAACAGGCCGGCGCCAGTGCCGCGCCGGAAGAGCGCCGCGCGCTTCTGGCGGCCATCGACAGGCTGACAAGCCCGGCCCAGATGGGCGAGGTGTTCAAGGTGGCGATTCTGGTGCCGCCGGGCGAAGGGCTGCCGCCCGGCTTCAGCGGAACGGAGGACTAGATGACAGGGTTTGCCATGGCCGGCGGGGATGTCCCCTATCTTCATCACGCCGAAACCGGATCCCGCGCCCCGCACGGATTCTTCGGCGCTGCCGGCGGGGTCAGCAGCGGCGTCTATGCCAGCCTCAATTGCGGGTTCGGTTCCGATGATGAAACGCGGCTTGTCGCCGCCAACCGCGACCGTGTGGCCGGCGCGATGGGGCTTGCCACAGACCGCCTTGCAGCTGTCTATCAGGTGCATGGTGCCGATGCCGTGATCGCAATCAGCGGCGCGGCGGCGGATCGCAGCCAGATGACCCGCGCCGACGGCATGGTCACCACACAGACGGGGCTTGGCCTGTCGATCCTGACAGCGGACTGTCTTCCGCTACTGCTGGTGGACGAGGCGGCCGGCGTGATCGGGGCCTGCCCTGCCGGATGGCGCGAGGCCGTGGCGGGAATCGTCGGCGCGACGCTGGCGCTGATGCGCGACCAGGGGGCCGGGCCGGTCACGGCGCTGATCGGCCCGACGATCCGGCAGCCAAGCTATCAGGTGGGCGCGGAGATGCGCGAAACCTGCCTTGCCAGCATCGATCCGGCGATCCGCGAGGCAGCGGCCTGCTGCTTCCTTGCCGAGGATGGCGGGCGGTTCCGGTTTGATCTGCCGGGGCTTGTGCGCCATCAGCTTGCCCATGCAGAGGTGGCCGAAATTCTGGATTGCGGGCAGGACACCTATGCCGGAATGCCGGAAGGGGGCGCGTCCGATTCTCCCGGATTTTTCTCGCACCGGCGCGCCACACACGCCGCAGAGCCGGATTGTGGACGCCAGATTTCCGTCATCGCGCTTGCCGGCTGACACCGGGCCCAAGGTTGAAGAAGGATTTCGAGAACATGCCACATCTCTATATTTTTCTGGGACTTTTGTTTGTAGGGCTGTTCGCCAGCTGCTTCATGGGATGACTGTGCCGGCCCGGAAATGTTGCGAATGCGTAACATCGGCCCTGTTAACATCTTGCCGACGCCGGAGGGGGTTGCTATCAACGTGGCGATTACGGAACGGACATGAAAAGGCCCCTTGGTGCGGACCGGTATTCGCCGGAAACCCAACGGAGTCTCAACTGGGTCTCGGATGAAAATTCTCTCCTGTAACAGCAATCGTCCGCTTGCCGAGGCGATTGCAGCCTATCTTGACGTTCCCCTCACCAAGGCAGATGTCCGCCGCTTCGCCGATATGGAAGTGTTTGTCGAAATCGGCGAGAATGTGCGTGGCGAGGATGTGTTCGTCATCCAGTCCACCTGCTTTCCCGCGAACGACAATGTGATGGAGCTGCTTGTCGCGCTCGACGCGTTGCGCCGCGGCTCGGCCCGCCGGATCACCGCGGTGCTTCCCTATTACGGCTATGCGCGCCAGGACCGCAAATCGGGGCCGCGCACGCCGATTTCCGCCAAGCTGCTTGCCAATCTGATCACCTCGGCAGGCGCCGACCGGGTGCTGACCATTGATCTTCACGCCGGCCAAATTCAGGGATTCTTCGACATCCCGACCGACAATCTGTTCGCCGCCCCCGTGTTTATCGAGGACATCCGCACCCGCTACGAGGGCTCGAAGCTGATGATCGTTTCGCCGGATGTCGGCGGTGTGGTCCGCGCCCGCTCGCTGGCAAGACGCCTTGACGCCGACCTCGCCATCATCGACAAGCGGCGCCCGAAGGCCGGCGTCTCGGAAGTGATGAACATTATCGGCGAGGTCGACAAGCGCCATTGCATCATGGTCGATGACATCGTCGATTCCGGCGGCACGCTGTGCAACGCCGCCGCAGCGCTGATGGATGCCGGCGCGCTCAGCGTCGATGCCTATGTCACGCACGGGGTGCTGTCGGGCGGGGCCGTCAGCCGCGTCGCGTCATCACCGCTGAATTCACTGGTGACGACGGACTCCATTCCGGCCACCGAGGCGGTTCGTGTAGCCCGTAACATCCGTCATCTGTCGGTCGCGCCGCTTCTTGGCGAGGCCATCCGCCGGATCAATGAGGAACGCTCGGTCTCGACGCTGTTCTAGCCCGGCCACCCTGCCCCTTTTTCCTTGAGTTTTCGGTGTAGTGCGCCTATACCACGCGCTGCTGTGCACCCCTGGAGGCACAGCCATTTGCAAGCAAG
>CAJWVJ010000043.1 GCA_913048595.1 uncultured Alphaproteobacteria bacterium
CCGTTGCCTGTGGTGATCAGGTGAGCCGTGACCTTCTGGGCCTGGCCCGCCGTGTTGCAAAGACAGATGTCACCGTCTTCATCAACGGGCCGACGGGCACCGGCAAAGAGGTCCTTGCCAGATTCATCCATAATCATTCTGAGCGTGCCGAGGCACCTTTTGTCGCGGTGAATTGCGCAGCCATCCCCGACAATATGCTTGAAGCCATCCTGTTCGGCCATGAGAAGGGTGCTTTCACCGGTGCATCGACCGCGAACAAGGGCATCTTCCGCGCTGCTGACGGCGGCACCCTTCTTCTTGACGAAATCTCCGAGATGCCAATGGCTCTCCAGGCTAAGCTTCTCCGCGCGCTGCAGGAGAAGGCCGTGACGCCGATTGGCTCGCAGACCGATATTCCGGTGGATGTGCGCGTTGTGGCAACAACCAATCGCAATATGGCCGAAGAAATCCGTGCCGGCCACTTCCGCGAGGATCTGTATTACCGCCTGAATGTGTTCCCGCTGAACACAGTGGCGCTTGCCGCGCGGATCGATGACATCGTGCCAGTGGCGACCTTCCTTCTCAAGCGTCATGTGAAGGCAGCGGCCAACATGCCCTGGCTTGATGAGAGCGCTGTCAAGTCGCTTCGTGGCTATGGCTGGCCAGGCAATGTGCGCGAGCTTGAGAATGTTCTGCAGCGGGCGCTTGTCCTTTCCGAGAACGGGGTCATCACCGCCTCCGACATTCTTATAGACAATGCGCTCCAGCCTGTCGGCGAAGGACCGCAGAGAACAATGATCGACGCCTTCCGCCAGAGCGCGGCGCAGGCCTAGGGAAAACAGGTCTAAATGATAGCTGAAAGGTAGAGTGAGATGAGCACCATCGGACCCATTGGAAGCAGTCTCGGCAGTTCGCACGCGCAGGTGCTGAAGCGCGCGCAGGAAGCGCTGGAAACGCAGAAGCAGCCGTCGGAGGGCTTTGGTGATCGCATTACTAATGCCATCGATCAAGTTGCGTCGGCGCAGAACAGGACCGCTGAACTGGTCAAGGCCTATGAAATGGGCGTGGAGAACGACATCAGCAAAGTGATGATAAACCAGCAGGTTTCATCTCTTGGCTTCCAACTTACTCTAAATGTCCGAAACAAGGTGCTCAGCGCCTACAAGGACATTATGAACATGCCGGTCTGATGGACCTGGCGCCTTATTGTAACGCTTAGCAAGCACGGGAACTGAACCGATGGCAGAAGCAACAACAGTGATGGACCCAGCAGCCGCTGGTCAGGGTGACGAGCCCCCCACTCAGGTCACCACTATTCCAACTAGTGGTCCGATGGCCATCCTTTACAGGGTGACCGGCGGTCAAAGTCTGCGTCAAGTACTGCCAGCCGTCGCTGGAATAATAGTCGCGCTTGTCGCAATTGTTTTTTTTGTTGTCTCGCAGCAGCCCGAGCGCACCACGCTCTATGCCTCGCTTCCCGAAGCAGAGAAGTCGCGCGTGGTCGATGCCCTGAAGAATGCGGGTGTTGATGTTGCGCTGGACCCAACAACCGGTGACGTGATCGTGCCGGTCCGGGATTATCACAGCTCACGCATGACGCTGGCGGCACAGGGCCTGCCAGCCTCTATCCCGGATGGCTATGATTCACTTGCCGATATCCCGATGGGCTCCAGCCGCTCGGTCGAGAATGTTCGCCTGAAGCAGACCCAGGAGATCGAACTGGCGCGGTCCATCAGTGAAATCGAGGGACTCGTCACCGCACGCGTGCATCTTGCGATACCCGAGAAATCTGTCTTTGCGCGGGCCTCAACACCGCCGACAGCATCGGTGTTCGTGCAGATGGAAAATGGCCGTTCGCTGTCACGCCAGCAGGTTGACGCCATCGTCCACCTCGTATCCTCCTCAGTGCCGTTCATGGCGAAGAACGATGTCACAGTGGTCGACCAGTACGGCAATCTGCTGTCGCGTCCCCCGCAGGACAGTGCCGGCATGATGAGTGATGCCCAGCTGGAGCACCGCATCCGTCTTGAGGACATTTACCGTAACCGCTTGATCGCGCTTGTAAGCCCGATTGTTGGCGCCGGTAATGTAACCGCGCAGGTCAATCTGGAAATTGATTTCACCCGCAGTGAAATCACCGAAGAGGTGATGGACCCCGAGGGAACCGCTCTTCGCAGCGAGCAGCGCAGCTCGGAATCCTCGTCCGAGATCATTGCCAAGGGCGTTCCCGGCGCCACCAGCAACCGTGCGCCAACCCAGACCGATATCGAAACGCAGCAATCGTCAGACAACAGTGATCCGAATTCGGCAAGGGCCCGCTCAACGAGCGAGACCCGCAATTACGAAGTCAGCCGCACGGTCTCGACTACGCAGCGCCCTTCAAGCCAGATCACCAGCATTCAGGCCGCTGTTCTCATCCGCGAGATGGAGGTTGTGAACCCTGAGACCGGCCTGAAAGAAGTGCAGGAAATTCCGAAGGAAAAGCTCGACGAAATCAAGGCTCTTGTTGCCAACGCCATCGGCATCAATGCCGATCGCGGTGACAGCTTGACGGTTTCTAGCTCGACCTTTGTCTCGGCACTCGAAGGCGTCAAGAAACCATGGTACGATATGGATTGGGCTGTGACCATCATGCGCCAGGGTCTGACCATCCTGATCATGGCTGTGGTAGTTCTTGGTGTGATCCGTCCGCTAATCAATCGCATCATGGTTCCGGCTGCCCAGGGTGGTCCTGGCGAAGCAGTGGTGACTATGGATGACGACGTCGATCTTGATACAGTCGAGATCCAGGAAGGTGAGTCGCTGGAAGACATCAAGGCGAAGCTGAAGCCTAAGAAGGCTGCCATCTCGCCGGAGATGTTAGACACTGCTAACACTTATGACGATAAGGTGGCGGTGATCCGGATGATCGTCTCTGATGAGGCTGGTCGTGTATCGAACGTCTTCAAGACGATGATGCAAAAGGACATGGACACCGCCTAAGCCAGTCAGGCGCTGGCGGGCAGAGTGAAGGTTAGTGAGGTTGTTATGGCAGAATCACAAAAGATAAACGACTCGGACGAATCCGTGTTCAACAGCCTGACCGGGACGCAGAAATCAGCCATCCTGATGATGCTGATCGGTGAGGATGAAGCCTCGGAGATCCTGCGCAACCTGTCGCCGCGCGAGGTGCAGCATCTCGGCACTGCCATGTATTCGGTTCAGGGTCTCGACCAAGACACAGTGAACAAGGTTCTTGATGAATTTCTGGCCATCATTAAGGAACAGACAAGCCTTGGCCTGGGCGCTGGCAACTATATCCGTAATGTCATGACCCGCGCACTTGGGGAGGATAAAGCCGAGTCGGTACTCAGTCGAATCACTCCGTCGAGTACCGAGCGTCCAATTGAAATTTTGGACTGGATGGATGCGCGTTCGATTGCAGAGTTAATCCTTGATGAACATCCGCAGATTATTGCGCTGGTCATCTCTTATCTAGATTTTGGCCTCGGAGCTGATGTTTTGGGACAGCTTCCCGAGGACCAGCAGGCCGACGTCATCGCTCGTATTGCAACCTTGCAGACAGTGCAGCCGGACGCACTTCGCGAACTTGAGACTGTTATGCAACGCAAGTTCAAGGCTAACACCTCGTTGCGTGCCTCACAGGTTGGTGGAGTAAACGCCGCAGCGAAGATTATGAACTTTACTAAGCAGGCGATGGAAGCCCGCATTATGAATGCGCTAAAAGATGATGATGAAGACCTGATGATAGCCATCCAAGAAAGTATGTTTGTATTCGACAATTTAGTTATGTCCGATGACAAGTCGCTGCAGACTTTGCTGCGAAGTGTTGATACCGAAGATCTTGTGCTGGCATTGAAAGGCGCTGACGAGCCGCTACGTGACAAGCTGTTCAGCTGTATGTCGTCCCGTGCAGCAGCTAACCTGCAGGACGAGATGGAAGCCCTTGGCCCGGTCCGCCTGACCGAGGTGCAGGAAGCTCAGAAGCGGATCATTAATGTGGCGCGCCGGATGTCGGACGAAGGTTCGATTGTTCTTGCCGGCCGCGGCGGCGACGATTTCGTCTGATCACGGGAGCCCTTGAGAGATGTCATCCGGTAACGCACATCAGGACCGGCTTCACGAGGAGCTTGATGCCGCCATCCAGGAGAATGCCCCTGTTGGCAAGCTCGAGGATGCCGAGATTCAGCGGCTCGTGGCACTGTCGAACGATGCCAGCTTTCAGCGCAGCGAACGCGTTCCGGTGAAGAGTGTCGAGGCGTTCGAGCCGCGCTCGCTTGTCTCGATCGCCATGGCCGCACAGCGCCGCCGTGAAAGCGAACTTCGCACGGCGATAGCCGCCGGCGCGACCATCGACGATGAAGGGGCCGACCCTGAAGCCGCCGCGGCCGATCCTGCGGCCGAGACTGATGACGATTCCGGTAAGCAGGCAAATCCGGAGGCTGGGGCTGACGCCGATGGCGCGGATGCGCCGGCCGCCGTACAGGCCGAGACGGCCGGTGATGAAGCGGGCGAGGGCGAGAGCGCGGATGATGCGCCATCCTCGACCTCGCAGGTCGATTTTGAAGCTGGCCGGACCGAGGGGCTCGAGGAAGGCCGCCGTGTCGGCTTTGACGAAGGTCAGGCCAAGGGCATGGAAGAAGGCCGCGCCGCAGGCAGGGCCGAGGCATCGGCGCAGCTGGAGCGCGCGGTTCAGGCCTTTGAAGCTGCCACCGCGCGGCTGTCCGAGCTGACCGCGGTGGACAGTGACGCCCTTGCCACTTCGATCAATGACGCCATCCTGCGTCTTGCCAGCGCCCGCGCCGGGCGCGCCATCGCCGAACAGCCCGACAGCTTCGCCGACCGGATCGAGGCGCTTCTCGCCACCATCCGCACGGTATCGGGTCAGCCGGCAATCAGACTGAATCCGGCCGATCTGGCAAGCATCCAGCCGCTGGCCGACACCCGCGAGAAGTTGCGCCACTGCAATTTTGTCGCCGACCCGTCGCTGGCGAATGGTGATCTGTCCGTGATGGTTGGCACCATTGGAATCGATGACATTATCGTGCCGCGCGAACCCGCCACCGATATAGCTACCGATGGCTCCGAAGCTGCCGTCCCCGATGCCGGCCCCGCCGATCCAGCCACCGATACACGGGCTGATACCACCCCCGATACCGCTTCGGATGCAGAGGTCGCGCCTGAAGCGGGTGACATGAGTGATTCTATCCTTCCTGAGCCGGATGCTACCCCGGATGCAGCGGCCACGCTTGAGGCCGGCGATGCAGCCGCCGCCGAGCCGGAGGGCACCGCTGACACCGCACCGGATCAGGATGCGGACTCCGGGGCGGATACTCCGAAAGATGCCGCGGAAGACACATTAGAACATATGGAAGACGACGCCCCGGAAGACACTCCAGAAACCGCACAAGAGGATGTTGGGCCCGCGGCAGATGACGCCGCGCCACAGCCCGATGGGGATCAGGATGTCTGATCTGTCCAGCGCGCTGATCGCCGATATCGACCACGCCATGCGCGATCGGCAGCTGTCGATGTTCGGTCATGTCAGCCGGTTTGATGGCCAGATGATCGAATGTGGCGGCTTTCCCGCGAATATCGGGTCGCTCTGTCATGTCGAGACCGATGACGACGAGCCTGCCATTGCCGAGCTGATCGGTTTCAACAATGGCAACAACCTGCTGTCCCTTCACCAGTTTGGCGCGCGAATCCGTGTCGGCGCGCGGGTCACGCTGGCCGATGACGGCGCCGAGGTGCCGGTCGGCGATGCGCTTCTTGGGCGGATTACCGATGCGCTTGGCAACCCGATCGACGGCGGCGGTGCGCTTCGCCTCGATGACAGCTGGCCGCTGATGGGGCGCGAGATCAACCCGCTGACCCGCAAGCCGGTGGACAAGCCGCTTGATGTCGGTGTACGCGCGATCAACGCGTTGCTGACCGTCGGCAAGGGCCAGCGGATCGGCATCATCGCCGGGTCGGGAGTCGGCAAGTCTGTTCTTCTTGGCATGATGAGCCGCTTTACCACCGCCGATATCGTGGTTGTGGGCATGATTGGCGAGCGTGGCCGAGAGGTCGGCGAATTCGCCAAGACCGTTCTGGACCAGGATTCAAAATCGCGCACCACCATTGTGGCGGTTCCGGCGGACCGGTCGCCGCTGCTGCGGATTCGTGGTGCCGAGCGGGCCACCGCCATTGCCGAATATTACCGCGATCAGGGCAAGGATGTGCTGCTGATCATGGATTCCCTGACCCGTGTTGCGCATGCCAGGCGCGAAATTGGCCTGGCGCTTGGCGAACAGCCAACGGCGAAGGGCTATCCGCCGTCTGTGGTGTCGATGATTCCGCGCCTGATCGAACGCACCGGCAGCGGCGCGGCCGGCAAGGGGACCATCACCTCGATCTATACGGTTCTCGCCGATGGCGATGATCCGAATGATCCGGTGGTCGATACGGCGCGCGCCATTCTTGACGGGCATATCCTGCTGTCGCGCCAGCAGGCGCAGATGGGAGTCTATCCGGCGATTGACGTGCCGATGTCAGTCAGCCGGGTGATGAATGACATCGCCGACGGCGCGCAGATCGAGGCGTCGCAGAAATTCCGCCGGCTTGTGTCACTCTATCTCGAGAATCGCGACCTGATCCTGATGGGGGGTTATACGCCCGGCCAGGACCCCGACCTTGATCTGGCCGTCGGCATCTGGCCGCAGCTGATGGAACTGATCCAGCAAAGCGGCACTGACAAGGCCGAATTCGGTGCCAGCCGCAACGCCCTTGTCGCGCTGATGGGCGGCTGATCATGGCCCGCGGCAAGAGCCTGTTCCATCGCTTCGCGCTCAAGCAGAAGCTGGCCCTTGTGCGCAAGACCAAGGCCGTGAAGACGCTTCAGGACGAGCTGGATCGCGCGGCCGGCGTCCGCGACCAGCTTGCCGAGATGGCCAGCGGCATGTCGGTACCGGAAGGCGAGACGACCATCCGCCATCTGCGCTCCGCCAGCTGGTATGGCAATCAGGTCCATGAACAGCTGAAAACCATATCAAACCGGGCCGAATTCCTGTCCGAGGAGGTGGCGAGCCACCGGCGTGACGCCGCCAAGGCAAGGCATCAACATTCGCGCGCCGTCGAGCGAAGCGAGGCCGATGATCTGGCCCGCCAGCTTGCCCGCGAGGCACGCTTTGAAGCCTCCATGCCGCCCCGCCGCCGCGGATGATCTCATTCCCCCATTGAAGGCTGGCACTCTTCTTGCAGCGTGACTTCCGGATTGTCACTTTTTGGAGACGGGTCTGGGCCTGTCGCCGCCAGGGAACGGGGTTTGTCGATGAATACAATGGAAACGGTGGGAACCGGTCTGGCCCTGTCGCCGCAGGGTGAGACTCCGGGTCTGAATCTTGGCGCGGATGCCGAAACACTGGCGCTGTTCGCCAGCCTTTTCGCAATGATGCAAACGCCGCAGCAGGATGGTGCCGAGGCAGGCCCGGCAGGCCCTGTCCCGCAGGCGCAGCCGCAAGCCCAGGAGTCCAAACCGCTGCTTCCGGCCGCCGCCATGCTCATGGCAGAACTGGCACCGACAACACAGACCGCTGACAGGGATGTGTCGCTTGCCGATATGATTGCGGGTGACCCTGAGACCGGCGAGGGGGAGCCGGGTGATGCCGCCGGGCTGCTGAAACTGCTGGTGGCGGCCCACGAAATTGCCGCGCCGGACCGCCTACATGATGTGTCCACATCCGGTCAGGAACCGGGTGCCACGCCTGTTGCCCCAGCCAGAACCGCCACCGAAATGCTGACCGGCGCCATCGACATTCTGAAATCGCTTGAGGCCGCCGCCGCGCCGTCCGGTCCCGTCGAGAAGACTCCTGACCAGATGGTGCCGCCGCCGCCGTCCACCGACTTCATCGGCCCGATGCCGGTGGTAACACCGTCGACAACATTGCCGGCGTCGGCCATGGTGCTTCAGGCTGATCCGGAATTCATCGGCCCGATGCCGGCGGTAACCGTGTTGCCGACACAATCCGCACCGGCAGTGGTCATGCTGGCCGATCCGGATTTTGTTGGCCTGATGCCGGAGGCGTCTTCATTACCAACGCCTCCCATGCCGGCCATGGTGCTTAACGCTGATCCGGATTTCATCGGCCCTATGCCGGTGGTGACTCCGCCAAAAACCCTGACAGAACAGGCTGTGCTGCTGCCGGCTGCCCCTGATTTCGTCGGCCCGATGCCGGCCGTGACCCCTGCTGGCCAAGAGGCGGCCGTGCCGGTGATGGTGGTCGCGGCGCCATCGCCGAACTTCATCGGCCCGATGCCGGCCGTGACCCCTGCAGGCGCGACGCAAACAGAGGGTGAACCCGGGGCCACCCTGAATGACGCGGGTCAAATGTCGGCCATCACCAAGGCCGCTGCCACAGCGCAGGCTGACCACCGGATTGCGCCATCAGTGCTGGACACTGCCGAACCCATGCCGGCGATGGCCGTCACCGGCGCGGCGCCAGACACCACGACCCTGACAGAGACATCGCCCGAGGCCACCCGACCCCTGCCGGGTGACGGCGTCCCCGCAGCGACTCCCGCCCCGGCGTCTGGCCCGACACATGGCCCGGTTCCCGCCTCAGCATACGCTCCGACACATGGTCCGACACATGGTCCGACACATGGTCCGGCGCATGTTCCGACATACGCTCCAACACATGGTCCGGCACATGGTCCATATAATGACCTTCCTAATGACCTTCATGCCGAGCCCGAGCAGGTTGTGAAATCCGGCCTGCCTCGGGCGGTCGATTTCGAGGACGCTGCCGGCAAGGATGAAGGGTCCGTGCCCCGCCGCGCCAACATGGTGACGGCCGACAGGGAGATGGGTGAGAAAAGGGCAGGCCACCAGAAGGCCGTCGAAATCCAGAGCAATGGCGGCCGCATGATGTCGAGGGCAACCGAGGTTTCACAAGGCTCGGCAGCCTCAACATCCGCATCCGTCCAGGCAGTTGCCCAGCAGGCCGCCGCTGTGCAGGCTGGTAAGGCGATCTCCGCCGCCAGTACCTCGGACGTCGCCCAGAATCTGGCGGCGGGCACGACAGGTGGCCAGTCTGGTGGCCAGTCTGGCGGCCAGTCGGGTGGCCAGCCTGGCACGCAGCAGTCGGCCCAGCAGATGGTCGATGCCGGCCAGGCCCGTGGCGCGGCTGACCGTACGCTGCTTCACCGGCTGAACACTGACAATGCCGGATGGTCCGAAACGATGGTGAAACGCCTGACCGCGGACCTGCGCTCTGGCGTCCAGAGTGTGCGCATCATCCTCGAGCCGCGCCAGCTGGGACGGCTGAATGTCGAGCTTGGACTTCGCAATGACCAGGCGTCGATCCGTATCGCCGCCGAGACCCAGGAAGCGGCGAAATTGCTGTCTGGCGCTCGCAGCCAGCTTGGTCAGATGCTGGAAAGCGCCGGCATGCGCCTTGCCAGCTTCCAGGCGACCGGATCGCAGGCAGACACAGGCCTTGATACCGGCCAGGGATCACAGGGCAGGGGCGGCGAAGGCGCCGGTGACAACGCGGGCCGTAATAACGCTGGCCGTAATAAAGAATTTTCTAATAAAATAGCAACAGCGTTGGATGATCAGGCTGAAGATGCGACCAACGGGGATGACGCCCTTCGTGAGGGCGAAACCGCCGTTCTGAGCATTTTGGCATAGACAATGCATTGCATGGGCGCGGGGTATGGCCCCGACGCATGTGCTGACGATGAGCGCCTGGATGGTCAAGAGACCGGAGCAACCCGCGGCGCGGCAAGGAAGGAAGAGATAAATGGCTGAAAATGATGCAGAACCAAAGGCAGGCAGTGGTCTTGTCAAGAAACTGCTGATTTTTGGTGGTGGCGGCCTCTTGCTGATCGCAGTCGGTCTTGGCGCCGGCTATCTGATTTTTGGCAGTGCCCAGCCCGATCCTTCCGAAGAGATCGAGGAGATCATCGAGCGCAAGATGCAGGAGCGCGAGGCCGCCGAGGCAGAGGAAGCCGACAATTCGACACCGCAGAAGCAGTCGAAGGACACCCCCGAGGAAGAGGTTTTCGAGACCATCTATCACGAGTTTCCGGGCACCTTCACCACCAATCTTGCCGGATCGCGCAAGATGCTGCAGGTCGGTGTTGGCGTGTCCACGCAATATGACGATACTGTCATGATGAATGTGGAATCGCACCAGCTGGCGCTTCGTTCTGTCATCCTTGGCGTGATCAGTGATTTCAGCGAGGAAGATGTGAAGGGCGCGACCGGCCGTGACAAGCTCGCCGTTGCACTCCGCGACGCCATCAACGGCAAGCTCGAGGTCCTGGAGAATTTCGGCGGCGTCGAGGAAGTTCATTTCACCTCCTTCGTCCTTCAATAGGGGACGAGGGAACAAGCCCCGCGCCGGTGGCGCGAGGATCGGATCCGAGGTAGCGACGTGGCATCGACACGCAAACTCAGCAGTGATGAAGTCAATGCCCTGATCGAGGGGCTTGGCAGCGATACGTCATCGCCGTCCGCGATCATGGAGGGCGAGGATGTGCGCCCGTTTCAGTTCGGATCGGATGATCTCTCACTTCTTGGTGACTATCATGCGCTTCGCATCATCAACGAGCGGTTCGCCCGCCTCGCGCGCTCGGTGTTTCTGCCGATGCTGCGAATCCAGCCCCGCATCTCGTCCTTCCCGCCGGAAGTGAAGACCTTTGACGAATACACCGCCGGCATCGAGAACTTCATGAGCCTCGACATTGCCCGCATTGAAGAGCTTCGCGGCAATCTGCTGACAGTGCTCGCGCCGAGTTTCATCTCGGTCCTGACAAACAGCTATTACGGCGGCAAGATCGCGGCCCTGCCGATGAAGCGGACCGAATTCACCGCCACCGAGGAACGCATCATCGAACTGGTCAATGACGGGCTGAATGACACGCTGCAGATGGCCTGGCGCGATCTGATGCCGATCACCGTCACGCACCAGAACCGCGAGATCAACCCGCAATTCGCCTCTTTTGTCGACGGCGCCGAGCTGGTGATCATCTGCTCGTTTGTGGTGCAGCTTCCCGACACCGACGCGGCAAGCTTCGATGTGATCTACCCGCTGCAGACCCTGAAGCCGATCGCGGCACAGCTGCGTTCGCGCCTGCAGGCCGATGTGGCCGAGGACGACCATACCTGGCGCGAGAAGATGGAACGCGCCGTTCTGAATATCCCGCTGACGGTGACCGGCCGGCTGAGCGAGCCGGTCGTGTCGATGTACAAGCTTATCAATATGCAGGTCGGCGATACCTTCCCCATCACCATTGGTGAAGGCGTCGAGGTGCAGATCGACGGTGAGGACGCCTTCCTTGGCGAACTTGGCGAGGTTGGTGCCAACGCCGCGATCAATTTGAAGTCCCGCCTGAAATAGTGGCGCGTGACACGAAAGGAACAGACGATGTCTGACGAAACCGAGGTTGCCGAACCGGCCGTGGATGCCGCCACCGCAGAGCGTGTCAGTGCCGAAAACATGCGGCTTCTGGAAAATATCGATGTCGCCCTGACGGTCGAGGTCGGCAAGGCCGAGATCAAGATCCGCGACCTTCTGCGCCTGAATGAAGGGTCGGTGATCGAGCTCGACCGCCTGGCCGGTGATGCGCTCGACATTCTGGCCAACGGCACGATGATCGCCAAGGGCGAAGTGGTGATGGTCGGCGAACGCTTCGGCATCCGCTTTACCGAGATCGTCGATCCGGCAGCACGGATGGAATCAATCTAGCGGCGTGGCAGCAGCAAGACGGCCGGCGCCCGCTGTCGGCATTTTGACAATGCCGGCCCGCACACAGACGCCATCGGGCGATGCCATGTCGGAAATTCGGCCCCTTCCGATGCGCCGCTAAATATCCCGGCTGGAAAATTCTGTTAATATTTCATTAATACAATATGTTAGATGTTGCCGGAGACCCTTCCGGCCATTCTGGCATGACACTTGCCTCTGGAATCGCGCATACGCCATCCAGGGAGCCTTGTCATGCCGGTACAGCCTGTTATCTCGCCAGAACAGATTGTCATCATCACCGCCTTTCTGATGCTGCTGTTCGCGCTGATGTGGTTTGTCAGGCGCCATCGCGGCGGCATTTCCAGACGCATCCACGCCGATCGCCGGATGCAGCATATCGAGGATTTGTCCCTGGCACCGCAGCAACGCCTGCATCTGATCGAGGTCGATGGCCGCACCTTTCTGGTTCATGCCGGCAAGGGCCACGCCGCCAGCTTCATCGCTGTCGACGGTGACGCGCCCGCCGCGCCGGCTGTCGCCTCCACCCCGCCTGCCGCACCGCGCCGCCAGGCGAAATCATCCACTGGAAAGTCCGCGACAGCGGCACCGGCCGCAAAGCCGAAAAGTGCCTTTGCCGCGGCCATTTCGCAGGCCCGTCGCAACAACCCGTCGCTGGAGTTTGGCAAATGATCCCGACCCTGTCCCCCATGTCCCGTCCGGCAAGCCTGCTTGCCGGGCTTGCCAGCTTCCTTTTGATCCTTGCGCTGCCCGCATTGCCGGCGCTGGCGCAGGTCGGCGGTATTCCGGCTTTCAATGTCAGCGAAGGCAACGGCGGTTCCACCTATTCCCTGTCCTTGCAGATTCTGGCGCTGATGACGGCGCTGACCCTGCTGCCGTCGCTGGTGCTGGGAATGACCTCCTTCACCCGTATCATCATTGTCCTGTCGATCCTTCGCCAGGCGATGGGAACGCAGCAGACGCCGCCGAACCAGGTTCTTGTGGCGATCGCGCTGTTCCTGACGCTGTTCATCATGGCGCCGACCTTCACCACCCTGAACACCGATGTGATCGGCCCCTATCTTGACGGCGCCCTGCCGGCGGAACAGGCGCTGGCGAACGGCGCCGAGGTGATGAAGCGGTTTCTGGTGCAGAACACGCGGGTCAATGACCTCATCATGTTCACCGAGATGATGGGCGATCAGCCCTATGCCTCGGCCGAGGATGTGCCGCTGAACGTCCTTCTGCCGGCCTTCATCACGTCGGAGCTGAAGACGGCCTTCCAGATCGGGTTCCTGCTGTTTCTTCCCTTCCTTGTGATTGACATGGTGATCGCCTCAACTCTGATGTCACTTGGCATGATGATGCTGAGCCCGATGCTTGTCTCGCTTCCCTTCAAGCTTCTGCTGTTCGTTCTGGTGGATGGCTGGGCGATGACAGTTGGCTCGCTTGTCGCCACCTACCAGGTCACCTGACCGGCAGCCCCCGAGAGGACCGACCCATGGGATTTGATGAAAATATAGAACTTCTAAGGATCGCCTTCTGGCAGATCATCATGACGGCTGGCCCGCTTCTGACCGTGGCGCTGGCGATCGGTCTGCTTGTCGGCATCATTCAGGCGGCCACCTCGATCAATGAAATGACCCTCAGCTTCGTGCCGAAGCTAGTGGTGGTGATCCTCACCTTCGGCATGCTTTCGACATTCATGCTGACGCAGCTGTCGGACTTCTTCATGTTCGCGTTCGACCAGATCGCGCAGGTGGGCTAGGCGGTCATGCTGGGACTGGCGACATCGCAGGTGATGCAGATGCCGGGTGTTGACCTGCAGCTGGCGATGACGCTGCTTCTGCAGTATTTTCTCGCTAGCCTGCGGATTGGCGCCTTCCTGTTGTCGGCGCCGCTGTTTGGTGCCCGCTGGCTTCCCCTGCAGGTGCGCGTCATCATGGCCTTCGCCATGGGGACGGCGGTTGTCAGCCTGGTGCCGGTGGTGGATGTGAACACGCTGACATCCTCGGTTGGAATTGCCATGATCTTCATCGAGATTGCCATCGGCCTGACCGCAGGCCTGACCCTGTCGATCTGGTTCGCGGCGATGCTGCTTGCTGGCGAGAAGATTGCCAGCAGCTCCGGTCTTGGCTACGCGGCCCAGGTCGATCCGACAACCGGAGCGAATACCCCTGTTGTCAGCCAGATTCTCTATCTTTTCCTTCTTGTGATTTTTATTTCGGTGGACGGCCATTTGATCGCCATCGCGACCATGATGGAAAGCTATCGCATCCTGCCGCTTGGCTCGCCGGTCGCGCCCGATGTGATGATTGCCGCCGGCATCGGCGCGGCCGGATCGATGTTCCTGTCAGCCGCCATCATCATGCTGCCGATTGCCATGGTATTGCTGATGATCAATGTGACGGTCGGCATCATTTCGCGTTCGGCGCCGACGCTGAACCTGTTTTCATTCGGCTTTCCGATCACCCTGATTTCGGTCTTTATTCTTCTCTATGTGTCGGTCGGGGGATTCGGGGCCAGCGCACAGGGCCTGATCGACAGCGGCCTGTCCTATGTCCAGACAATGATCAGGGATCTTGCCAATGGCTGAGGAAAATCAGGACGGTCAGGAAAAGACCGAGGAACCCACCCAGCAACGGCTGCAGAAAGCAGTCGAGGAAGGCCAGCTGCTCACCTCAAAGGAGATGATGGTCTTCACCGCGCTGGCGATGGGTCTTCTTCTGTTCATGGGTCTTGCGCCTTTTTTTGACATAGGCCTTGGCGCCTGGTCACAGCTGTTCGTCATCGACTCGGTTGAAAACCTCGATACGCTTGGGCTTGCCAAGGTGCGCTACGGTTTCTGGCTCATCATTCTGGCAACCCTGATCTTCGGGGTGCCGCTGATGATCGTCACGATACTGACGCAGGCGGCTGTCGGCGGGCTCAACTTTTCCAACAAGGCCTATAACTTCAAGCCGAACAAGATCAATCCGATCTCGGGCCTGAAGCGGATCTTCTCGGTGAAGGGGCTTGTCGAGCTTGGCAAGGCCGTTCTCAAGGTCGTGCTTCTGTTCAGCATAGGCGCGCTTGTCATCCTGCAACAGCTTCCCTCGATCATGCAGCTGTCCTCCAGCTCGCTTGGCCAGGGTCTTGGACGTGTTGCCGAGCTGTTTCCCTATCTTGTGGGGGCGTTGCTGATCGCCCTTCTGATCATCGCCGGCATCGACTATGCCTGGCAGCGCCATTCGCACAAGAAGTCGCTGATGATGACCCTGAAAGAGGTCAAGGACGAGTCCAAGCAGACGCATGGTTCGCCCGAGGTCCGCGCGAAGATCCGGCGCATGCAGATGCAGCGGTCCCAGGATTCGGCGCGCCAGCGGGATGCGCTCGACAATGTCGGATCGGCAACCGCTGTCATCACCAACCCGACGCATTTTGCCGTGGCGCTGAAATATACCGCTGGTCAGGCTGGCGCACCGGAAGTGGTGGCGATGGGACGCGGGCCAATCGCCCTGCAGATCATCGACCGTGCCAGGGAGGCGCATGTGACGACGCTTCGCATTCCGATGCTGGCGCGGGCGCTCTATTTCACCAGTGAAATTGGCGGAGAAATCGCCGAGGGGCTGTATAATGCGGTGGCTGTCATCCTGGCCTATGTCTTCCGGATCGACAGTGGCGAGAGCATGGATATGCCGGAACTGACTTTGCCGCCGGAGCTCCGCTTCGACGAGAATGGCAATCTGGAGCAGGGAGCATGATGATGGCACGGCGGCGTAAGGAACGAAGTCTTGGCGAGATGATCAGCACCGTCTGTTTCTATGTGGTCGGCGTTTATTTCGTCTTTGAAGGGGCGGCGTTGCGCGATGCCGGTGCCGAAATGCTCAGATATACCGGCATGTGGCTTGCCGGCCTGGCCTGTCTTCTTGGCGGGGCGCGGTTCCTGATTGCCGATCTGGTGGCGCAGGTAAGGGCGACGCGGCGATGACGAGGTCAACACCGGCAACAAGGCCGACGAACTGTTTCGAGTGCCGCCATCACTTCATCACGCATGAAAAGACCCGGCCTTACGGCTGCCGCCGTTTCGGTTTCAAGGCACCTTTCCTGCCGTCGCAGATCGTTTTTCGGGAAACTGGCATGAAATGTGCTTACTACGAACCGAGCTCGAGCCCCCTGAAGGGGCACAGGCCAACCGGATCTAACGGGAGACTGGCATGAGTACCGAGTACAACGCGGTGC
>CAJWVJ010000044.1 GCA_913048595.1 uncultured Alphaproteobacteria bacterium
CCCATCGACGGGCCTGACTTACACGAGATCATGCGCCGATGGCAAGCGGGTTTTTGGCACGTAGAATCACCAGTGTGTCGCGAATGTGTCAGAACACCTCTGCCGCTCATATTACAGCTTCCGGTCTGTGGGTGCATATGTGATCCCTATGGCTGCCTCGTATATCGGCACTCCCAAGGGTCCGGCGATCCAGGGCACAGGGGGGGACAGGGTCATTCATCGTCGCCAGCCCTGTCACGGATGACTTTGGCAATGACCCAGCAGAGGCCGGTGATGCCTGCGGTCCACATCCAGATTTCGATAGACGACTGGTCGTCTCGGCTACCCAGCACCGCCAGCAGGAGCACCAGCCCGACTGCCCAGACGCATCCGATGAATATTTTGGTGGACATGCTGTCTCCAGTTCCGGTGTGAATCGACGGAACCTTAGCTGACGCCGGCAATTTTCTCCATTGGCTGTCGAGCGCCTTCACAGCTGATCGAGGGAGCATCGCTCCGGGCAGGATACCCGGGTGATCCAGACTGACCCTGCTCCCGTCAGTCAACGCCCACATAGGTGCCATCTGGTGCCATCACCCAGTCGCTGCCGCCCACGTAGGTGCCGCCGGGGGCCATGGTCCATTCACTGCCGCCTACGTAGGTGCCGTCAGGGGCTTTCGTCCATTTACTCATGATCGGCACGCCTTCATTCGTCATCGCCTGTGGGTCCGACGTTGCAGAGGTTACGGAAGCCGGCAGACCGATGGATTCCACTGTACCGTCGTCAGATCACTCTTTCGGCATCGGTGTTGAACCCGTCTCGGTACGCCAAAGAAGTCCGTCCTTTTTCATGTGCACCATCATCACGGCATCGACCGAACCGTTCGGAAAATGGACGATGCTATGCGTAACAAGGATGTCTTCGTTCTCGTAAAGGCAGCGCTCGCCCTCGACCTTGAATGTGTCCCACCTTTCCAGAGTTTCCTCGTCGGTGTTGTCACCGCGCCGGACTATGCGGCCGGATGAGTGGAACTTGAATTCCCAATCGTCATGGTAACAGGTGTTGAAGGCAACCATGTCCCGGTTCGCCTTCGCAGCGGTCATCCTATCGTATATGTCGCCCACAATTCGGTCTCCCCGGGTTGGACATCATGATTCCGACGATACCTCACCAAACATCACGGGGCCACCGAAAGCGTGATCCCTGCTCAGCTATAGGGCTTATCTGCCACCGGATGATTCCGCAGCCATACAGGTGACAGCTACACAGACAGCCTGCGACGGTCTTCGCCGGCGTTGCGCCGTATAAGCTGTCAGCAGCAGTCGCAGGTCGGCCTGCCGTCGGCAGGGACCGAGTGATCTTCGAACAGCCTGTCCGACAGGGGTGTCGAGAACATCTCTGCTGGTGGGAGATGGCCGAAGAACACGGGCAGGCCGGCCACCACTTCAGGCGTCGTCCAGTCGTCATCCGGAAAGGCCAGCGACAGATAAGACACCTGCGTCACATATTCGCCGGTTTTCAGCAATGACTGTATGACGTCGTCTGCAAGCGCCACCCGAACCATCTTGTCCAGATTTTCGGTCCCGAGCTGTTCGGGAAATACACCTTCCGAGTTCATCTTCTTCTCCTCTGACCGCGCGCGGTTGCACAGTGGCTTGGTCATGTTTTTTCCAGACAGTCTGCGACTGTCTGTGCCAGTGGACGGTGGTGACGCAGGTCACGATGGCGCCAGCGGTCGTCACCAGTCACCAAAGTCCCTTTGGGCGACTTCCGTCAAGACTCGGGTGGCGCAGAGACGGCAATCATCGACTGAACGCGGGTAAAGCCATCACTCATGCTCGCCCCCGCTGCCCCTGCCAAGGGCACCGAAATGTTGCGGTGGCTTGCGTCTGAAATAATGCGGACTGGTTTCTGCCGTGTCGAAAACGGCCAGCGTGATGAACACACCGGCTATGAGGAATGTGTGAACAAGTGCGTTGATTCCGAATACGACAATCGATCCAACCCATAAGGAAACAATCAGGCACCAGACCCACGCAAGGATCTGCATGACAACGTGCCGTGTGTGTATGTCGGGTATCCGGGACAGCGGATTCAACCGGCTGTCCATGATAAGCCTGTACCCGTTGAGTACTTCGGCGAATAAATTTTTGTGATGACCTGCCTTTTTTTGCAAAGGTATTGGCGAACTCCGGGGTTAGTCCATTGCATCCACCGCATTTGAAAGCGAGACCCGATCTGCAACAAAGAGTTTTGCAGGCTTCGCAATAAACTCCAGGCTGCACAGTACCCGGGCCCGGGTCAGACAATCCTGAAACACGAGTTTGATCGCGCGGCCGAAAAATCTGGTAAACGTTAGCTCATAACAAGCCCAAAGCACCTGATATGTGTCCTGTGTGTCAGGAGACACCTTTGGAGACAGGAGGAACAAGCCGCCTGTTGGCAGCCTGAAAAGTCTGCACGAGCCCGAGGTTGTCTGAGAATATCGAAAGCTGTCTGTAATTCCCTGACCACGGGTGCGCTCTGCCGCCGCAGCTATGGCAGGCGGTATTTGTCAGAGTTTCAGCAACAGCCTGACGATCCGCCTTGTGCGCGGGCTGAACAGCGCCTCGGTGAAGAACTGGCCGGCGGCGCGCTTGCTGGCATCGCCGAAGGTAGGATAGGGCGCGATCAGGCCGGCCATGCTGCCGATCCGGCGTTTCGCGCCGATGGCAAGCGACCAACCCAGGATCATCTCGCCGGCCTGCGGGGCCAGGATGGTCGCCCCCAGAATACGACCGTTGCGATGCGTCACCACCTTGACCATGCCTTCGGTGCGCCGTTCGGCGACGGCGCGGTCATTGCCCGTCAGCGGCACTGTCTGCGTGCGGATATTGCCAGCCCCCCAGGTGGCGGCGGCGGCGGCCTCGCCAAGGCCGACATGCGCCAGCTCGGGGTCGGTGTAGGTGACCCAGGGGGTCAGGCTTTCATCGATCTTCGCCGGCAGCCTGAACAGCATGTTGCGGATGACAATGCCGGCATGATAGCCGGCGATATGCGTGAACTGCGCCCGCCCGGCGGCATCGCCGATGGCGAAGACACGCCTGTCGCTTGTGCGAAGCCGTCGGTCGGTGACAATCCCGCCCGGCTTCGTCGCGATGCCGGCCTCCTCAAGCCCCAGATCATGGATGCTGGCGCGCCGCCCGGCCGCCACCAGAAGATGGCTTGCTGTCAGGCTGCGCCCGTCGGCTAGCTCGAGGGTGATCGACCCGGCGCTTCCCGATACGGCGGCGACGCCGACCCCCTCGATCAGGGTGATGTTCTCTTCTGTCAGCCGGTCCTTCAGGATGCCGGCCGCCTCGGGGTCGTCCTTGCCAAGGATGGACAGCGCCTCGACCACGGTGACGGCGCAGCCGAGCCGCGCATGCGCCTGCGCCATCTCGATGCCGATTGGGCCGCCCCCGATGATCGCCAGATGCGCCGGCTTGTCGGTATCCGCGAAGATCGTCTCGTTGGTGTGGAACGGCACGCCGTCGAGGCCGGGAATGGGCGGCACGGCGGCGGTGGACCCGGTGGCGATGACAAAATACTTCGCCCGTACCTCATGCGTGGCCGAGTGGACAAGCCGCCGCCCGGCGAAGGCGGCGCGCTCGGTGATCACCTGGACGCCGAGCCCGGTAAAGCGTTCCACCGAATCATGCGGGGCGATGGTGGCGATGACATCGGCGACATGGCGCTTCACCGCGGCGAAATCGATGGCCGGGGCCGTTCCCGTCACCCCCATGGCCGGGTTGCCATGCGCATGGCGGGCCGCTTTCGCCGCCGCCAGCAGCGCCTTCGACGGCACACAGCCGCTGTTCAGGCAGTCGCCGCCCATGCGCCCCGCCTCGAACAGCACGACGTGCGCGCCCATCTGCGCGGCGCCGGCGGCGACGCTCAGCCCGCCCGACCCGCCGCCGATGACACAGATGTCGGTTTCAATCTGTTTCATGACATATCCCTTTCACGGCGAGCCCTGATGCGCTTCCACACAATCGGCATCAGTGCCAGCAGCCCCAGCGCCACGAGCGGACCGAGAATTGCCGGCGATCCGAGGATTTCCAGATCAGGTGTGCGTCCCGCCGCCAGCACATGGTCAAGCCCCCGTCCGACCGAAACGAACACAGCCGTTCCCGGCGCGATGCCGATGAAGGTGGCGGCAAGATAGCTGCGGAACGGCATGCGGGTCAGCGCCGGCACGATATTGATCACCCAGAAGGGGGCGGCGGGGATCAGCCGCAGCGCCAGAAGGTATGAGAAGGCGTCGCGGTTGAACCCGTCCTCGAGTCGCGCCATGAACGGACCCACGCGCCGGCGGGCAAGGTCGGCAAAGGCTGTTCGCGCGGCGATGAACACCACTCCGGCCCCGGCTGTCGCCCCGACAAGCACAAGCCCCACCGCCAGCCAGCCGAAGACGGCCCCGCCTGTCAGTGTCAGCGGCAGGGCGATGGGAAGTGAAAAGGCCACCGCCACTGCGTAGAGAAGACCAAAGCCAAGCGCGGCCACCACCAGATTCGCCTCTGCATAGAATGTGATCTGCCCGTAATGAAGCGCGATCGCCTCCCAACTGACGAACCGGTGCGCGCCGCTTCCCAGAAACAGCGCCAGCCCGCCCGCCAGCATGGCGGGAAGCCAGAACCGTCTGATCAGCCGGCCGATCGCGGTGGTGACAGGTGATGACATGGCCGTCGTTCCTTGCTCTTCAATGTGGCTGGCCGGTCAGGAAGGCCGATCCCCGATGCCGGTCCCCGGAAGATGGCAACAGGATCGTGAAACACGGGAACATCATCGGCGACCACTTTATCCCGGTGCCTTTCCTGCCACAATATGTCCTTAATGCCGGGTCACGATCATTGCCGGGAAATGAGGCAGGAACGGGGCTGGGCCGTCTTTTGCCATTGGCGGGGAGGCGGCGATCGGCAATAAAGGTCTGGTTAACGCAACAGGCGGGGCGTGTCTGACGGCATGCACCACCATGATAAATCGCACGACAGGGGACATGCGGCGTGACAAACTCCGGCGAGGACAAGACGGAACGGCTGGCAAAAGCGCTTCGCGCCAATCTGCACAGGCGCAAGTCACAATCGAGGGCGCGCGCCGACGCCGGCATGTCGGGGCATCGCGAACGGCCGGTCCGGCCGCTGTCTACGGGGAAGAAAGATGGACAGTCTGAAGATTGACGGCGGCGTGCCGCTGACCGGCGAGATCGCGATCAGCGGGGCGAAGAACGCGGCGCTGCCGCTGATTGCCGCCGCGCTTGCCGGCGACGGGGCGCTGCGGCTTCGCAATGTGCCGGATCTTGTCGATACCCGTTCGATGGAAGTGCTGCTTCGCAATCACGGCATGGAAGTCGGCCGTGAGGGCGATCTTCTTGTGATGAGCGGCGCTGCCACCAATTTCGACGCGCCCTATGACCTGGTTCGCAAGATGCGGGCGTCCATTCTGGTTCTCGGCCCGCTTCTGGCGCGCTATGGCGAGGCGCGGGTCTCGCTTCCCGGCGGCTGTGCCATCGGCACCCGTCCGGTTGATCTGCACATCCGCGCGATGCAGGCCTTCGGCGCGATCGTCGAGCTGGCGGACGGCTATATCCAGGCGCGCGCCCCGTCCGGGCTGACCGGCGCGCGCGTGGTCTTCCCGATGGTGTCGGTCGGCGCTACTGAAAACGCGATGATCGCGGCGACGCTGGCGAAAGGCACGTCTGAACTGGTGAATGTCGCGCGCGAGCCTGAAATCAGCGACCTTGCCGAATGCCTGATCGCCATGGGGGCGAAGATCAGCGGCCATGGCAACGATACCATCATCATCGAAGGTGTCGACAGGCTTGGCGATGCCACCCATGACGTCATTCCCGACCGGATCGAGGCAGGCACCTTCGCCATCGCCGCGGCGATCACCGGCGGCGACCTGACCCTGATAAGGGCGCGGCCGCGTCATCTGGATTCGCTGACCGAGGTTCTGAAGCTCTGCGGGGTCACCGTCGAGGAAGGTGCCGACAGGATTCGTGTTGCCGCCAACGGGGCCATAGGGTCTGCCGACATCACCACCGATCCGTTTCCCGGGTTCCCGACCGACCTTCAGGCCCAGTTCATGGCGCTGATGTGCCTTGCCGACGGATCGTCGCGGATTTCGGAGACCGTGTTCGAAAACCGGTTCATGCATGTGCCCGAACTGATGCGCATGGGCGCCGATATCCAGGTGGATGGCGGCATCGCCATGGTGCGCGGCCGCAAGAGCCTGACTCCGGCCCCGGTGATGGCGACAGACCTGCGCGCCTCGGTATCGCTGGTGCTGGCGGCGCTGGCGACCGAAGGCACCACCCGGGTCAGCCGGATCTACCACCTCGACCGGGGCTATGCCGATCTCGAGGACAAGCTTGGCCGCTGCGGGGCCAGGATGAAGCGGGTCTGAGGCGAATCGTGACCGATCACAGCAACAACCATCTCGAGAGCGGATTGAGGCTGCTTGCCGAAACCACGGACGATCTCGAGGTCCTGTCGACGCTTCTTCAGGATGCCATCATCCCGGGCGAGGACATGTTCCATGATCGCGGGGGCCGCCGGTTCGTGATGGTCGTCAACCGCTTCTGCTGGGACCTGCCACCTGTTCCGGGGGTGACAAGCCAGGATGGCGGCCCGGTCTATGAAAGGCGCCTCTGCGGCGTGCAGATCCGCAATGTCGCCGCCGTGCGGCAGACGGGTATGCCGGCGGACCGCCGCGCCGCGCTGCTCAATCTGCTGGCGATCAGGGTAACCCATGACGGGGGTGGCACGACCCGGCTGGAATGTCTGTTCTCGGGCGGAGCAGCGCTGCAATTCGACATCGACAGCCTGTCCGTGATCGCCGAGGACATTGATACAGGCCAGCCGACCCCGAACAGGCCGGTCCATGACGTGGATTGCTAGCCGGCAGGGTCAATTTCCGTAAAATTGATTTCCCGAGATTGATTTTACTGGGTTTTTGTCGTTAAACCATGCTGACCGGAATGGCCAACGCCGGTGCTGTTATGGCAATGCCGGCATGGACACCCCACATGGCCGGAAGGCGGCCTGGCGGGAATGTCGCCCGGCAGGAATGTCGCAACGGAAGATGTGCATAATGGCAGCCGGCGATGAGGCGGCCTGTGAAAGGGACGAGTGATGGCGGTCAGACTGGATAACCGGCAGGATGATTTCGAGGCGCGCTTCGAAATGGTGCTGGCGTCCAAACGCGAGGCAACGGTGGATGTCGCCGACGCGGTGGCTGGCATCATCGCCGAGGTGCGCGCCCGCGGCGACGCCGCGCTTCTTGAGCTGACCTCGAAATATGACCGTCTGCCGGCCGGCAGCATGTCCGAGCTTGCCGTTGGCCGTGACGAGATCGACGCCGCGCTTGGCGGGCTGACACCGGCCTTGCGTGACTCACTGGAAACGGCGGCGGCGCGAATCCGCAGATTTCACGAACGCCAGTTCCCGCAGGGGTTCGATTATGAGGATGAGGACGGGGTTGGGCTTGGCATGCGCTATTCGCCGGTGGACGCGGCGGGTCTCTATGTGCCTGGCGGCAAGGCGGCCTATCCCTCGTCGGTCCTGATGAATGCCATTCCCGCGGCTGTCGCCGGCGTGGAACGCCGCGTCATTGTGGTGCCGGCACCGGACGGCTATGTCAGCCCGATGGTGCTGGCCGCCGCCGGCATCGCCGGGGTGGATGAAATTTGGCGTGTCGGCGGGGCGCAGGCGGTGGCCGCGCTTGCCTATGGCACAGACAGCATCCGGCCTGTCGACAAGATTGTCGGGCCCGGCAACGCCTATGTCGCGGCAGCCAAGCGCCAGGTCTACGGCACGGTCGGCATTGATTCCATCGCCGGCCCGTCGGAAATCCTGGTGATTGCCGATGCCGACAATGATCCGGCATGGATCGCCGCCGACCTGCTGTCGCAGGCCGAGCATGACGAGGCCGCGCAGGCCATCCTGATCACCGATGATGCCGGTTTTGCCGATGCTGTCGAGGCGGCTGTCACGACCACGCTGGCAACGCTCGACCGGGCCGCCGTCGCTGGCCAGTCCTGGCAGGATAACGGGGCCATCATCACCGTCGGTTCGATGGTGGAGATGCCGCCGCTTGCCAACCGGATCGCCGCCGAGCACCTGGAGCTTGCCGTTCGCGACCCGCGGCACTGGCTGGATCACATCCGCCATGCCGGCGCCGTGTTCCTCGGCCGCTATACGCCCGAGGCCATTGGCGATTATGTCGCCGGCCCGAACCATGTGTTGCCGACAGCGCGGACATCGAAATTCTCGTCCGGGCTTGGGGTCGTCGATTTCATGAAACGGACCACCATGGTTGAATGTGACGCCGGCAGCTTTGCCCGCATCGCCCCGGCCGGGGTCGAGCTTGCCAACGCCGAAGGGCTTGGCGCGCATGCCCTGTCGATGACCATCAGGATGAACGCGCGAGGCTGAGATGGCGGAAGACGGGCGAACGCATGATGACTTGGCCGTCGGGCCAGCGCATCGGCTCGCCCGGATCGAGCTTGAGGAGGTCAATCCGCCCCGTCGCACGGCCGAAGCCGAGCATGAGCGCGCCATCGCCATCTATGACATTCTGGAAGACAATTGCTTCGCCCCGGTCAGTGACGCTGGCGCAGGTCCGGCCGGCCCCTTTCATCTCTATCTTCGCGCCGAGGGGCGGCATGTCCGTTTCGACATCCGTGACGAGACAGACGCCGAGCTTGTGCAGTTCTACATGGCGCTTGGGCCGCTTCGCCGCGTGATGCGCGACTATTTCCAAGTCTGCGACACCTATTACGAAGCCATCCGCACGAAGACACCATCACAGATCCAGGCCATCGATATGGGGCGCCGGGCGCTTCACAACGAAGGTGCCGATATTCTTCGCAGCCGGCTTGACGGCAAGGTGGCGACGGATGAAATGACATCGCGGCGGCTGTTCACCCTGATCTGCGTTCTGCAGACGAAATAGCGGCATCGCCTGAGGAAGGACCGGAGACATGGCAGACAGCGACAGCGATCAGGGCGAGATCACACCGGCGGTGAATGTCAGCTCGGTGCTGTTTGCCTGCAACATCAACGCGGTGCGTTCGGCCATGGCGGAGGCCTTGATCAAGACGCGGTTTCCGGGCCAGATTTTCACCGATTCCTGTGGTGTTGCGCCTGGCCAGCAGGATGGCTTTGCCATCGCGGTGATGGAGGAGATCGGCATTGATCTCTCGGCGCACCAGCCAAAGGGATTCGATGATCTCGACTGTGAATTCTATGACGTGATCATTTCCTTCTCGCCCGAGGCGCATGAACAGGCGCGGCGGATCACCCACAAAATCGACTGTCAGGCGCTCTACTGGCCTGTCGACAATCTTGCCGGTCTTCAGGGATCGCGTGAGGAACGGCTTCGTGCCTATCGCGCTGTGCGTGATGACATCGTCGGCAGGCTGGCCCTCTGGCTTCCGGATGAAATGGCGGGCGAGGGTTGACCTTTTGCCGGATTTTGGCCATCTCTATGGCTCCCTAACGAAAGCGGAAAGGCGCTCATGGCCAAGGAAGGCGTAATTGAATTTTCGGGAACGGTGGCGGAATTGCTTCCGAACGCGATGTTCCGGGTAAAGCTTGACAATGATCACGAGGTGCTTGCCCATACAAGCGGCAAGATGCGGAAGAACCGCATCCGGATCCTGGCCGGTGACCGGGTGAATGTCGAGATGACTCCCTACGACCTGACCAAGGGCCGGATCACATTCCGTTTCAAGTAGGCCTGTTGCCGGCAGGCCGCCCGCGCCCGGTCCCCGCTGTGCCCTTACCGGATAAGAAAGACCGGATGAGGAGGGCGAGATGACATCCAGACCAATTTCGCTTGTTCTCGCCTCGGCCTCGCCACGCCGGCTGGCTCTGCTTGACCAGATCGGCATCACGCCGGATCAGGTGCTTGCCACGGATATTGACGAAACACCCCGTCGCGGCGAGCTGCCAGCCGATTATGCGCGGCGCATGGCGCGTGAAAAGGCCGCTGCCGCCGCCATACATGACCTCGCCGCCGGAGCCGCCATCCTTGCCGGCGATACGGTGGTGGCGCGCGGCCGGATGATTCTTCCGAAAACCGAAACCGAGGACGAGGCGCGGCAGTGCCTGGCGCTGCTGTCTGGTCGGCGGCACCGGGTGCTTGGCGGCATCGCGCTTCGCTGTCCTGATGGCCGGCTCGTCGCCCGCCTTGTGACCAGCCGGGTGACGATGAAGCGCCTGAGTGGCTCCGAGATCGACTCGTATATCGCCACTGGAGACTGGCAGGGCAAGGCGGGCGGATACGCCATCCAGGGACCGGCGGCCGCGATGATCAGGCATATCGAGGGGTCCTATTCCAACATCGTCGGCTTCAGCCTCTATGACATCTCGGCGATGCTGCGCGGCAACGGCCTTCTGCCATGAGCGGCGGTGCGCGAGTCCTGATCGAACAGGCCCCGGGCCAGACCCGCGCGCTGCATCTGGACGGGGACCGGGTGGTCGAATCCTGGCACGATTTCCGCCATGATCCGGATCGCACCGGTAGCGTCCATGCCATGCGGATCGACCGTGTCTTCGCCGCGCAGAACCGCGCCACCGCGACCCTGGCCGATGGCACGCCCGTATCCGTGCGGACGACACGCCATGACAATCTGACGGCGGGCGGCATGGCTGTCATCACAATCACCGCCGCGCCGCGCGAGACTAAGCCATGGCAGGCTGTGACCGGTCCCCGCCTTGCCGGGCCGACCCTTGTTCTGCTGCCGGGCCAGGGCGGCATCGCCCAGTCGGCACGGATGACAAGCCCGCCTGCGGATATCGCGCTTGACGCGCTTCAGGACTGCCTTGACGGGGCGGCGGGGTTTGGCGTGATCCTGCGGCGAAATGCCGGGGCTGCGGATGATCTCGCTGGCGATGCCGCCGCGCTGATCGCGGCATGGCAGGCCGGCCAGACGGGACAACGCGAAGAAGACGGGCCGGGATGCCTGTTCGACCCGGGCGGGCTTGCCGCCAGAATTGCCGTTCAGTCACCGCATCTGGAGATTGAGGCTGTGTCCGCCGGCAATGCCGAAGAATTCGGCGCACGCTGGGACGACATGATCGCCACGACCACCCGCGCCGATCTGCCACTTGCCGGCGGTGGGGTGATGTGGATCGAGCCGACGCGGGCGCTGACCGCCATCGATTTCGACAGTGGCACCGGCCCGCTGGACGCGCTTTTTGCCGATGCGCCGCACGCCATTGCCAGCCAGATTCGGCTTCGTCAGCTTGGCGGGCTGATTGCTGTCGATCTGCCGCGTGCCGCGCCGGCCATAACGCGCCGTCTGGACGCCGCGCTGGAGGCGGCGCTTGCCGATGATCCGGGCCATCCCGAGCGGCTTGGCCGCACGCGTGGCGGGCTGGTCGAGATTCGCGCCCCGCATGGACGGCGTGGCCCCGCTGACTGGGCCGCCGACAGGCGCGTCACCGGCGCGCTGTCCGTGCTGCGGCAGCTTGCGCTTCGCCCGCAGATCGCCCGTCCCCGTATTGAATGTCCGCCGGCGACGGCCGACTGGCTTCGCGGGCCCGGGGCCGCGGCCTTGACCGCGCTTGACAGGCAGGTCGAGCTTGTTGTTTCGTCACACGCCGCAACAGCCACCCTTATTGAGGACCGGGGATAGAGATGTCAGGGACCAGCATGGATGATGGCGCGCCTGGCGGCAGCCTTGCCTGCCCGACCTGCGGCGCGCCCGCGGCCCCGCCGGCAGGTCCAGGAGACCGCAGCCCGCGGCCCTTCTGCTCGCGGCGCTGTGCCGATATAGACCTTGGGCGGTGGTTCCAGGGCCGCTATGCCATCCCCGCCGTCGAGGGTGCTGATGACTCCATTGTCGAACCGCTTGCGGGTGCGGGTCTGCCGCGCGAAGAGAGCTAGGCACGGCATCCGGTCAGGGTGTCAGGCGCCGGTGATTTCACGCTGGACAGGGTGCGGGCTGGCGGCTATACCGTTGCCTTCTGCCAGTCATGGCAGTCCGCCGCAGGCAGTCCCGCCTGCCGGAAGCCCGGGTAGCTCAGTTGGTAGAGCAGCGGATTGAAAATCCGCGTGTCGGTGGTTCGAATCCGCCCCCGGGCACCACTTTTCTTAGATAAATCATTATAAAACAGCGTGTTGATCGTTATCACGGTCTTCGTAACCACCTTTTTATCCACCTCACAAAATCTATTTTTTTCTTACGCTGTCTTAGGGATAGTGGACACATGGATCATGCAAAATCACAGCAAGCGCGCGAATTTTTGCGCACTTATGTCAATGGCAACCACAAGCTCACAACTGATTGGCTGGATGGTTCAGGAAATGCAGAAGATGTCGGATCTCACCTGCTCTGTATCATGCTGGAGCGGCTAGCGATCGATGAAAAGCCGGACCTAAGCGGTATCGCCGGCGGACACGTCATTAAGTTGTTCCAAACTGTGCCTGGCGGGAGTTTGGCCTTAGGGCGTCTTATGGCGCAACGTTTGGAAGCTGGATTACAAATCCCCCCTGAACTCGTGCAACTTTGTGCAAAGCTTCTCCGTCAGCAGCCGATCTCTGGGGCTGTTAACGTAGGCAACAAACGGGGGCCAAAAGCTAGAAACGGGCGCCGCGATGCGCTGATCTCTGTCCTTGCGCGCGTTTTGCAGTCTTATTTTGGTGTCCATTTGGCGTCAAACGATGCGGTGGCGGACGACGCAGATCATCCAGATTCAGCGTGCGAAATCATCCTTGACGAGATGGCTGAAGTCATTCCTGATTTCGCCTCCATGAAGGCCAAGCATCTCGCACTAGCAATCCGGCGTTTCGAGCAAGATCACCCGTGGTTTGCAGGCTAGGAATTCGTGCCGCGTAATTGCCCATAATCAGGCGGCATGCCTGTTGTCGAGCATTTTGCGACCTTCAGCGATCATTTGAAATCGCCGGAGGCAAAAATGATTTTGCGCATGAAAGATGTTTGCAGTGAGTTGGGGGTCAGTCGTGCCTCGATCTATCGACTGCTGGAATCTGGAAGCTTTCCAAAACCATTAAAGCTCGGCAAGCGAGCCATTGGCTGGGAGCGGGATCATATCCAACAATGGGTAAAATCGCTTAGGTCTGCTCGCCAAACAGAGCAAGCTCAACGCGCCAGCAATGAATAAGAGCCTGGATTACGGCAACGCCGCACCTAGGTTGCTAGAAAACGGATATGAGGCCATTCCGATTATTCCTGGAACAAAACGCCCAGCGATCGAAAAATGGACAGAAACAAATTTTTTGGAAACGAGCGTAGTAGGCAATTATGCATCGAAGTTCCCGAAATACGCTGTGGGAGTGAAGACAGGTGAATTGGTTGTCGTGGATCTCGACATTCCCGACTACGAGCTTGTAGATGACTTCGAAAATTTATGTCTCTCAACTCTCGGTCATGCGCCAATTCGCTTCGGCAACACACCAAAACGATCACTGTTCTACAAACTTGAATCTGGCCAATTGGTCAAGCAGATGACCACTGCGCACATAGATGGCGCTAAGAAGTATCAGGTCGAAATTCTTGGGGCCGGGCAACAAAGTGTTGTGTTTGGAGTTCACCCCGACACTCAAGCCCCATATTACTGGGTGGATGAAAGCCTGCTTGATGTCCCTCTAAATGAACTTGCTGTAGTAACACCTTACCAGATATCGGCTCTAAGGGATGTTTTTGAAGCTCGTCTATCCGCTAAGTTTGACGATGGCCAGCTTCAGACGCATCAGCTTAATCCCAAACCAGCGATGTCTATAAAGGTGCCCCCAGCTAACTGCGATTGGGTCACTGACGCGCTGAAATATCTTGATCCACAGGATTATGAAACTTGGGTTGCCGTAGGCTATGCGCTCAAGTCCGCAGGCAGGGCGGACGCCTTATCGGTTTTTCAAGATTGGTCTAAAAAAAGACCGGATGGTTCAATCCCCGCCAACTACGTCAGTCCTGAAGATGTTGCAGGGCAATTTGCTAAATTTAAACCAGACAGAACGAGCATAAATGCAATCTTCAGTAGAGCGTCTGACCAAGGCTGGACAGGTGCCAGCGAGTTGTTTGCTGGCGTTGTTAGCCATACATCTGTCGTCCGGCATGTTCTCCGATTGCTATGCGTCGACAAGCCCAAGCCAATTTTTGATGAAGGGCGACTTTGGGTTTATGGAGACACGCACTGGCAACCCTTCAGTGGTGGTGAGCAACGGCGGTTAGTGCAGGATCTAGACGGCGTTCGAGTAGGTAAAAAGCGCCTTGCTGCCAACAAGTCTTTTATAGACGGTGTCCTAAACGAGCTTCATAGCATGTGCGAAAACACCGGGTTTTTTTGCAGCCCTTCTATTGGCGTTAATTTGCGCAACGGCTTTCTTAGCATAAGCAATACCGGGCAAAAAAAGCTGTTAGCGCACAATCCATCTCATGCAAGGCGCCACACAATTGATGCCACATGGGATGAAAAACAAACATACGTCATAGACGGCTTGCTAAAAAAACTACTGGACGGTTGCTTTGGTACGAGCGATGAAGCGGAAAAGATAAAGTGTTTAATTTTCCAGATTATTGGTGTCGCTTGTGCATCAATGGCAACCTCAATCGCAGAGCCAAAAGCTTTCGTGTTTTATGGGCCGACAGCAGCAAATGGCAAATCCCAGATTTTGGATTTAATCCGTTACCTCCTGCCAGAGACGTCTATTTCATGCGTGCCACCCGGTGATTTTGGCAAAGAACAGTTCATTGCCAACCCAATTGGCAAGGCAGCAAACCTCTCAGACGAGTTAGCTTCATCAAGAGCTATCGCTTCAGACAAAATGAAGCAGGTCGTAACGGGTGATATGCTCAATGGTAAAATAGTTTACCAGCCACCAGTGCCGTTCCGGCCGCAAGCAATCAATATTTTTGCAACAAATAGCCTACCAAGCTTCCAAGGTGGCGTTGATTCTGGCGTTGAGAGGCGTTTGTCCGTCATTCCATTTGATACAACGATACCCAAAACTGAGCGGGTTGTTGGGATAGGTAGAACGGTAGCTACTCAGCAAACAAACCAAGTGATTGCTCTAGCCGTCATACAACTATGCGAAGTCATAAAGCGTGGTTATTTCGAAATTCCTGAGACCGTTGAAGAAACTACAACACAGTGGTTTCATGATGCTGATCTTGTGCTTGGATGGTTGGAAGATGGTGGTCTTGAGCGTCACACAACCAGAAAGCCAAATCTGTGTAAATTGCTGTATGTCAAATTCAAAGAAGATGTCAGCGACCTGGCAGATGGTGCATTTATGCCTGGGCATAGGCGGTTTGTGGAGACGCTCCGTGCCAACTTAAAGAACGATCTAGACTTTGAATTAGTCAGGCTTAGTGACGGTAACGCTGTAAGACGCCGGTCTTTGGTGTAGGAATGTAGGGGTAAGTCTCTCAACTTATAGTTAGCTGTAGGAATAACTAGTGATGAGATTTATCAAACAACTCCTACATTCCTACATCGCCCGGTGACAATACCGACAAGCAAAAGCTAACCCGTCCTCGGCCTGAAAACCGCCCCAAATTGGATGACTACGACAGGAAGCCATCCCGCCAGTGCTTGTCGAGAAGCCCGCCAGCGATCAACTCGCGCTCCATCTGGCGAAGCTCCTTACGTATCTCACGTCCCTTGGCAGCGTTATCCCGCCGCTTCTCTAGCTTGTCCTTGGTGAACAACCCGTGGCGAAGGTTCGCCGCAGAGATCCGCGCTCGACCCTCTTCGGTCTTTGCGCCAGTGCTGGCCCCACCATGTAGTCGGCAGCGGCCGTTCTCCTTATTGGCGGGACGCTGACACGAGCTGCCCCGACGT
>CAJWVJ010000045.1 GCA_913048595.1 uncultured Alphaproteobacteria bacterium
TGCTCAACAGCGAGGATGTGAAGAACGCGGTGATCTTCTGCAACCGCAAGCGCGACATCAGCACGCTGGTGACGTCGCTGAAGCGGCATGATTTCAGCGCCGTGGCGCTGCATGGAGACATGACGCAATCCGCCCGCCTGGAAGCGCTGCAGAAATTCAAGGACGGTGAAGTCCCGCTGATGATCGCCTCCGACGTCGCCGCGCGCGGCCTCGACATCGCCGGCCTCAGCCATGTGTTCAATTTCGACGTTCCCGGCAATGCCGAGGATTATGTCCACCGCATCGGCCGGACCGGACGCGCCGGCAAATCCGGCCGTGCCTTCACCATTGCGGCTGGCGAGGATGACAGGAAATATGTCGCCGCCATTGAAAAGCTGATCGGCAAGTCGATCCCGCTTGTTGACGGCGAGGCCGCCGCGGACCCGTCAGAGACAGCCGACAGCAAGCCGGCGAGGTCAAAGGCGTCCAGGTCAAAGGCGGCCAAGGCAAATGCAAATGGGAATGACCCGGCCAAGGCCGAAACCAAGTCCGAAGCCAAGCCAAGGGCACCCGCCGAAAGCAATCGTGGCCGGGGACGCGGGCGCAGCCGCAAGGCAGAGGCGCATCCGGGCGAGCTTCCGCCACCGCCGGACTGCAAGGGGGATACCCTGCATGACACCGGCCATGTGCCGGCTTTCCTGCTTCGCTAGATGCGTCGATATGACAGGGTGCTACAGCGCCTTGTCGACCACTTCCTTCAGATCATTGGACTGCGCGCCGCTCTGCACGCGTTCCAGAGCCGCGCGCATCGCCTGCTGGCGCGCCGAGTCATAACCCGACATGCGGGTCATGGGCAGCGCCATGCGGGCCGCCACCTGCGGGTTCCGCCTGTCGATCTCGATCAGTTGGTCGGCGATAAAGCCGTAGCCCGAGCCGTCAGCGGCATGGAACCGCGGGGTATTGCCCATCATGAAGGCCCCGAGGACGGCGCGAAGCTTGTTCGGGTTTTTCGGGTCGAACCCGGGATGGCGCATCAGCTCTTCCAGCCGGTCGATGCTGCCGCCGATTGAGGACATCGATTCCATCTGGAACCATTTCTCCATGACAAGCGCATTGTCCTGCCAGCGGTCATGAAACGCCGCCAGCGCGCGGATGCGGGCCTCGTCCCCGCACTGGTTGAGCGCCTTCAGCGCGCCCTGCGAGATGGTCATGTTGACGTCCGCCGCCATGGTCTCGGCGGCGGCGATCGCGTCGGCGTCACCGGCCGCCACGCCAAGCTCGAGCAGCTGCATCACAAGCGCCCGCCCGCCAGCGGTGGCGGTCATCCGGCTGTCGGCCAGCGCGGCGGCGATCTGCGGCGCCATCTCATGGCCAAGCGCCGTCATCAGATCACGCCGTGCCTGAAACAGCGCGACCGGATCGGCCGGCTGGCAAGCCGCTTCCAAAACAGCCTGTCCCGGAAGCCGGATGCACCTGGCCTTGAAATCATCAAGAAGCGCATCGTCAGCCAGAATCCGGCGATAGCCGCCTGCCAGACGGTCGACCATCGCCGCCTCGCCCGCCGCCAGCGCAAGAATGGCGTCGGTGGCAAGCATCTGCGCTGAATCCCAGCGGTTGAACAGGTCGACGTCATGCGCCATCAGATGCAGCCTGTCGTCCGAGCTCAGGTCATCCTCAAGCCGCACCGGCGCGGAAAAGCCGCGAAGCACGCTCGGAATCGCAAGGGCGGCCCCGACCTCGCCGTGGAAGCGGTATGTCGCCATCTGCGTGTCTAGTAGCAGCACATGCTCGTCCCGGGCCTCGTTCTCGCCGTCCAGGCGGAGCCGCGCCGGGGCGCCATCAGCCCCGACAAATCCGAGCCGCACCGGGATCGGCAAAGCGGCACGCGGGGTGCCGGCCGCGGTTTCCGGAATGGCCTGCGCCAGCGTCAGGGCGATGCCGCCATCATTATCCGCCTCGCGGGTCACGCGAAGCGACGGCGTTCCGGCCTGGCTGTACCATCCATGGAAGGCGGACATGTCACGCTCGTTCGCATCGGCAAGGGCAGCGACAAAATCATCGCATGTCACGGCCTGCCCGTCATGCCGTTCGAAATAGAGATCCATGCCGCGGCGGAAGCCGTCACGGCCAAGATAGCCGGCCATCATGCGGATCACCTCGGCCCCCTTCTCATAGACCGTCGGCGTGTAGAAATTATTGATCTCGCGATAGGATTCGGGACGGATCGGATGCGCCGTCGGACTGCTGTCCTCGGGGAACTGCGCGGCGCGAAGCAGGCTGACATCGCCGGCCCGCTGAACGCCTTCATCATGCATATCGGCCGAGAAGCACTGGTCACGATAGACTGTCAGGCCTTCCTTCAGGGTCAGTTGGAACCAGTCGCGGCAGGTGACGCGGTTGCCGGTCCAGTTGTGGAAATATTCGTGCGCCACAATCGATTCAACACGGTGAAGATCCTCATCGGTCGCTGTCGAAGGGTCGGCAAGGACGAACTTGCTGTTGAAAATGTTCAGCCCCTTGTTTTCCATCGCGCCCATGTTGAAATGGCTGACGGCGACGATCTGGAACAGGTCGAGGTCATATTCCAGACCATAGCTGTCCTCGTCCCATTTCATGGATTTCTTCAGCGATTCCATGGCATGGCCGGTCAGCGCCAGATTGCCCTTTTCGACATAGATATGCAGATCAACCTTGCGCCCGGACGCGGTGGTGAAACTTTCGGCAGCCAGGTCCAGATCGCCGACGACGCAGGCGAACAGATAGCTTGGCTTGGGATGCGGGTCGTGCCAGACGGCGAAATGCCGGTTCCCGTCGGCCTTGCCTGTCTCGACCAGGTTGCCGTTGGACAGAAGCTGGGGAAAGGCAGTATCGGCCTCGATGCGAACGGTGAAGACCGTCATGACATCCGGCCTGTCCGGGAAGAAACCGATGCGGCGAAACCCTTCCGGTTCGCACTGCGTGCAATACATCCCGCCGGACAGATACAGCCCTTCAAGCGCAGTGTTGCTCTCGGGATGGCATTGCGACACGAGCCGGACCTCGCAACGCTCAGGCAGGCCTTCAAGGCTCAACCCCTCGGGGCAAACAGGCCAGTCGGCCTCATCCAGCACGCGCCCGTCGATGGCAAGCTCATGCAGCGTCAGGTCGCGCGCGTTCAGAATGAAGGGCGCGTCGTCCGCCCGCTCAAGCTGCAGCAGCGTGGTGACACGCGTATGGTCTTCAAAGATACGGATATCAAGGTCGGCGGCAATGACCTTACAGGATGGCGGCAGATAGTCTGAACGGAGTTTCAGCATCGGTCGGGCGCTCCTGCCCGGCTTATGCGGGCGTCAGATGTCAGCGATTGTCACGCGAAGTGGTGTAGGCTTCTTCGCAATGTTTCAAGCAATAGGGCTTGCCAGGCACAACCGGCTCGCCACAAAAGGAAAAGCCGCTCAGCTTGGGATCGCCCGTCGGCCAGCAGCATCTGCTGCGCGACCATTGCAGCTTGCGAAGCTCGAGCCGCAGTGGCAGGTTCACCGGCTCGGCGGGCGGCTTCGGCTTGGCGGGCTTTTTGGCTTCGGTGGCCGCCTTGGAAATCGGGGACGGACGCTTCGGCAGCCCCATCCGGTGCGCCTTGCCGGCAATCGCGTTTCGCGATACGCCAAGGGCATCTCCGATCTGCGAAATGGATAGGCCGTCATCCCACAGCTTTCTCAGCTGTGCGAGGCGTTCCTCCGTCCAGACGTTCGCAGAATCCGTCATGCTATCCTCACTTGCAGCTACCACACGCAGGCGGTGGAAGAGATATAATCGCGCAGCCCGGCAAACTCAATCGGCAATTGCCATCGGCACTCTTGTCAGAGCGCCCCGATAAAGCCGCCAATCAGGTCAAGCTGGCAGTCCAGCATGTGTCGCCCGTAATGGGTTGTCAGGCCCCGCGCCTCGGCATCGGCAAGCCAGTCGGTGCGTTCCGGAATCATGATGATCTCGGCAATCAGCGTTGCCGCATCCACCGCGTCTAGCGTGATCGGCAGCGCATCGCCGTCATGGAGGCCGAGGCTGGTTGTGTTGACGATCATGTCGACGCCGGCACCATCATGGCCTGTCGCGGTTTCGGCCTGGTGATGGCCGGCAAGATCGGCGAGCGCGGCAACAATGGCATCCGCCTTCGCCGCCGTCCTGTTGCTGATCCGAAGGCGGCCCACACCAGCCTCGCACAGCGCCAGCGCGATGGCCCGTGCCGCGCCGCCAGCCCCGACCATCAGAACATCCATGCCGGCCGGTTCATACCCCTGTTGGCGCAGCCCGGCCACGAATCCCGACCCGTCGAAATTGTCGCCATGCATGCTGCCATCGGCATCGAAGCGCACCGCATTGACAGCGCCGGTCAGCCGCGCCTCCGGGCCCAGCGTGTCGCAAAGCCTGGCCATTTCCATCTTGTGCGGGATGGTCACGGCAAGACCGCCGAAATTCGGCATCGCCCGCAGCGCAGTTACGACGTCCGCCAGGGCTTCGGGCGGCGCGTCGACAGGCACCATCACCTGGTCGAGCCCGCGCGCCGCAAACACCGGGTTGAACGCCATTGGTGCCCGCACATGGTCGACGGGATGAGCGATGGTCCCGAAGACCCGTGTCGTTCCAGTGACCCATGGCATGGTTTCGGCAGGTATTTTCACGCTGTCATTCTGGCTCATGGCCTGTTCCGTTCCGATGAATTGTGGCGGGCATCGCCATAAGAATTCGACAAATGAACATTGCGGGGCCGCTTTTGTGCCGCGATTCAGAACCACACAGGCACAAGACACCGGTGCATGTGACCGGACCACCCACCACTGGGCCAGTGTACCGGTGTCACGACCTGCCTTGCAACCTTCGCCAAAGGGCGAGCCAGAAGATCATCAGACCACAGAGGACAGATAAAATGAAAGCACTGAACAAGACCATCGTCATCGCAGGCGGGCTGGCGCTCTCCGGCGTCATCGTCGCCAGCCTCGCCGTTGCCGGCAATGCCGGCCACCAGTCCAAAAAACACCGCATGCTCCACCCCGTCTCGATCGACGGCAATGGCGACGGCGTGCTGACCATGGACGAAGTCATGGCGCACAGCCAGATGCGGTTTGACAGGCTCGACGCCGATGGCGATGGCACGGTCACGCCCGAGGAATTCGGGGCCCGTCTGGCCAGCATGTTCGGCCGAATGGACGTCGACAAAAATGGCATACTCGAAGGTGACGAACTGCCCCGCCGCCTCAAGAAGGGCGGCCATCATCACCATCACGGGATGCGCAAGGGCAGTGTTGAGCAGATCATCACACCGCCGGGCAGCGCGGGATAAAACCCGCCAGACCTCCCTATTCCGCTTCGTGCGCGCCCTCGAAGGCAAGCGAGGCGGAATTGATGCAGTAGCGAAGACCGGTCGGGGCAGGTCCGTCCGGGAACACATGGCCAAGATGCGCGTCGCACCTGTTGCAATGCACCTCGACCCGCTGCATGAAAAAGCTGTTATCCTCGGTCTCGCCGACGGCATCGCCATCCATGGGCGCATAGAAGCTTGGCCACCCGCTTCCTGAATCGAACTTGGTGTCCGAGGAAAACAGCGGCGCGCCACAGCAGATGCAGGCGTAGGTGCCATCCTCGTAGTGCTTGTCCAGCGCGCCGGTGAAGGCCCGTTCGGTGCCATGCTGGCGCGTCACCTGAAACTGCTCGGGCGTCAGCTGGGCCTGCCATTCGGCATCTGATTTGATGATCTTTCCGGTCATTCGGCGGCCTCCTGTTTGCTGCGAAGCGCCTCCCAGATGGCCTGCGGTGTCGCCGGCATGTCGATATGCGTCACACCAAGCGCGTCCGTCAGCGCCGAGATCACCGCCTGCGGGGCGCCGATGGCCCCCGCCTCGCCAGATCCCTTGACCCCGAGAATATTGTTCTTGCAAGGAATATTGCGGAAACTGATGTCGAATCGCGGCAGGTCGTCGGCGCGCGGCAGCCTGTAGTCCATCAGCGATCCGGCGACAAGCTGCCCCTGATCGTCAAAGGCCGCATATTCGTGAATGGCCTGGCCGATGCCCTGGGCGATCCCGCCATGAACCTGACCTTCCAGTGTCATCGGATTGATCACCGCACCGAAATCATCCACCACGGTATAGCGAAGCAGATCGACCTGGCAGGTGCCGGGATCAACCTCCAGTTCCACGACATGGCAGCCATAGGGATAGGTCGCGCCATCGGTGGTGTACTGGTGCTTGATGTCGAACGGATGCGCCCCCTTGGCTGGCACAAGGCGGAGCGCAAGATCCTCGATGCTGATGGAATGGTTGGTGTTGGCGGCGGAGAAGACGCCGTCGGCAAAAATCACCTCACCCTCCTCGAACTCCAGCGCCTCGGCGGCGTGTGGCTTTGCCGTCTCTATGGTCTTGGCAGCGACTTCGGCCAAGGCCGATCCCAGGATCGGGGTCATCCGCGCCCCACCGGTGGTGCCGGGCGGCGTGCGCGCGCTGTCACCCTGCAGAATTTCGATCTTGTCGGCGTCGAATCCCAGACTGTCGGACAGGATCTGCGTCAGGGTGGTGCGGTGTCCCTGGCCGTTTTCCTGCTGCGCCGCCAGCACCAGAATGGTGCCGTCCTCACGGAAGCGGACATCGACCCCGCCATCTGTGCCTCCGCCGCATTGCTCGAGATACATGCCGAACCCAAAGCCGCGAAGCCGGCCGCGGCGCTCGGACTCTGCCCGGCGCGCGGCAAAGCCGGCTTGGTCCGCCCGGTGCAGCGCGGCTTCCATCAGTTCCGGCATTTCGCCGCCATCAACAGTGCCGCCGCAGACCATGGTATAGGGGATCTGGCTTGCCTTGATCATGTTGCGGCGGCGGATTTCAACACGATCGACGCCAACATGCTCGGCGATGTGGTCCATCAGCCGTTCCATGACGTAATTGGCCTCAGGACGGCCTGCCCCGCGATAGGCGTCGACGGCCGGCGTGTTCGTCATGATGCCGAGCACCCGAAGGCTTGCCACCGGAATGGCGTAGTTGGTGGTCAGCGTCCGTGACCCGGACAGGGTCGGGATATAGGTACTGAAGTTCGACAGCCAGGATCCCATATTGGCGTGCACCGTCACAGCAAGCGCATGCACCTTGCCGTCACTGTCGATCACGGCACGGGCCTTGGTGCGGTTGTCACGTCCATGCAGGTCGGACACGAAACTGTCGGACCGCGCCTGCTGCCAGCGGATGCGGCGGCCGAGCCGCCGCGCCGCCCAGGCGATGATCAGCTGTTCGGGATGCAGGAAGATCTTGAATCCGAAGCTGCCACCGACATCGCCCGTGCGCACCCGCACTTGCGCCGGCGACATGCCAAGCGCCTCGGCAATCTGCTCGGAAATGCCGACCGGCCCCTGTGTGCCGCACCAGATGTCAAGCGTGCCGTCTTCCTCGCCCGGCCCGGCGATCATCGGGCGGGTCTCCATCGAATTGATGATCACCCGGTTGTTGATCACATCGATGTCGAACAACTCCATGCCCGCAGCGGCGGCACCTTCAATCGCGGCATCCGTCGCGTCATGGTTGCCGGCCTCCCAGTCAAAGGCGATGTTGCGCGGATATTCGGCATAGAGCTGCGGGGCGTCATCCTCCAGCGCATTATAGACGTCAGTCACAGCCGGCAGGCTGTCATAACGGGCGTCGATCAGTTCGACAGCGTCGAGCGCGATGGTGTCCGTCTCGGCAACCACGGCGGCGACAATGTCTCCCGCCGCACGATTGACGCCGCGCACCATGGCCGGATGATCGACAAGGGTCATCTTTTCGCCATCGGCATTTGTCAGCCGGTGCTGGCATTTGATATCACCGACCCCGTCAGCATCAAGATCAGCCTGTGTGATCACCAGATGAACGCCGTCGAGAGCCGCCGCCGCCGCGGTATCGACCGACACAAGGCGGGCATGTGCCAGAGGGGCGCGAAGAAAGGCGACGGCAAGGCCCGTTCCGGGCTCTATGTCGTCGGTGTAACGTCCCTGTCCGGTGATAAGCCGCGGATCCTCGATCCTTAGAATGGGTTGTCCGACGCCGAATTTCATCTCGTCACTCCTGCTCGTGATGCGAAAACCGCTTGATGGCGAACCGTATCCTTGTCACCGTGGTAACCCAGCACAGGGATGCGAAAATCCATGCCAGCAGCACGAAAAAGTCTGGCCGCCATGCTACGATCAATAGGAAAATGATGGTCTCGCCACCCTCGGTCAAGCCGCCCAGATAGAAGAAGCCCTTTTTTCCGCGTATCTCGGTCGAAATGCCGCGCTTTTGCGCGATGATGGCGAAGGCCAGAAAACTCGACCCGGTGCCGACGAAGCTGAAGATCAGGAAGCAGGCGGCCAGAGCCTTGTCCGGGTCGGCGACGGCAAAGGCGAAGGGAATGGCGCTGTAGAACAGGAAATCCAGCGTGATATCCAGATAGGCGCCAAGATCGCTGGTGCCGCTTGCCCGGGCCACCGCCCCGTCCAGACCGTCACACACCCTGTTGGCGATGATCAGCACGACCGCCGCAATCTCGCTTCCCAGCGCCACGGCAAGCGCCGCGCCAAGCCCGAGACCGAACCCCACGAAACTAACCTGGTTGGCAGTGACACCGGCACGGGCCAGCATACCGCCCACGGGATTGAGGCACCGGTCCACAAACGGCCTGAGATGCGCGTCCAGCATGCGATCAGCGCGGCAGCGCGGCGATGATGGTCTCGCCGGCCACGACCGACTGGCCCTTGCAAACGGACAGACGGCTTCCCGCGGGCAGGAACAGTTCTGTCATGCCGCCAATGCGCGGCATGCCGAGCGGCGCGCCGGCTTCAAGGAATTTTCCCGGCCCATGGCGGCAGACAAGCTGGCGTGCGGTGGCGGTGCCGATCTGCACCAGAAGAAGGCGCTCACCCGCCCCGGCGGCGTCCATGGAGATCTCAATGGTGATTTCGCGGCGCTCATTGTCGCGCCGGGCAAGATCGACATCGCCGGCGCTGCGGAACAGGCCGGGGATCAGGAAATTGTCGGTGATCCGCCCGGCAACAGGGCTGCGCTGAAGCTGCGCATCGGCAAGGCCGGTGCGGATGGTCACTCTGCGGCCGCGCCCCATGTCGGTTCCGGCAGGCGGTTCGACCTCGCCATCGCTGATGTCGACAACAATGCCGTCGGCAGGCGCCAGCACGGAACCCTCAGCGTCCGGAACCTGCCGGGACGGGGTTCGCAGCGTGTGGCGCAACCAGACCATCAGGCCAAGGGCGATGCATCCAAGCGGCAGCCAGACCAGCGTCAGCAGGATGGTCACCCCGCCGGCAAGCGCCATGACCGGCCATCCTTCGGGGGCAATCCAGCTCTGGTCTGATGCACTGTCGCCGGTGATGTCCTGCATGGTTGCTGCTTCGTCTGTCTATTCTGGCTCTGTCTATTCGGGGATGGCGAAGATCTGGTTCGGGAAGATCAGGTCGGGATCGTTGATGGCAGCGGCGTTGCGGCGCACGATATCGACATATTTGATCCCCTCGCCATAGGACTGATAGGCAATGCGCCACAGCGCATCCCCCTGCTGAACAATGACCATCTTGCTGCCATCCATGCCCTGTGACAGGTCGCGCGAGGCCACAGGCAAACTATAGCTCGCGATGGTCTGGCCATCGCCGTCCTGCAGCGTGAAGCGCATGATCCGGCGCGGCATGCTGATATCGACCCTGCCGGCGATCTGCCAGGCGCCATCATCCCCGACGGCAGCCTCGCCGAAGGCCTTGTCCGCGGCGGTCGCCGTCACCCGCGCGCCACCACGTGACGCACCGGCGACCACAAGATCGCCATTGTCCTTCCAGGACAGCGAGCGCGGTGCCACCGCCGGCGTCAGCTCGGCAGCATCGGCATCGGCACCGTCCTGTGTGGAAGGCGCGGCAGACGTCACCATTTCGCTCTCCGGCTTGTCATCCGGCGATTGCAGCAGTTCCGGAACATCGGTTTCACCCTGCGGCAGCAGGGCGACAAGGGGCTGTTCATCCTCGGTCTCGCCAACTTTGATGGCCATGGTCAGATTGGCCACGGTTGTGGTACCGTCGGCGCCTTTCGCGCCAACGGACACAAGATGCTCGCCAGGTGCAAGCGCCCGTTCGGGAACGATCACCCATTCACCATCCGCATTGGCCGTTGCCGTGCCAAGAATGACGTCGCCTTCAAACACGGTGACTTCGGCGTTGGGAGCGGCCTTTCCGGCGAAAACAGCCTCGCCAGCCGGCGTGACCTGGGCCAGATCGATGCTGACCCCGGCTTCGGCCGGGCCATCCGCCTCGGCTTCGGAGGCCGCAGGCTGCGCCGCCGCGGTTTCGGCATCCGCGTCTGCGGCCGTTTCCGCCGGGCTGTCATCCGCCACCGGAGCGGGTGTCACCGCCGCCTGCCCGGCATCGGCCTGCGGCTCGACCGACTTCGTTTCACCATTGTCGAGAAGCACGACTGCCAGCGCGACAACCGCTATGGCGGCACCGCCACCGACCAGAATATATGTCAGTAACCGCACGGACACCCACCTTTTCATTGGCTAAAACCTGTAACCAGCGTAATGCTTGAAACCCATTGTTTCAATCTCGGGATAAGGTCACACATGAAAAATATCTGCGTGTTTGCCGGCGCCGCCGCGGGTCACAACCCGGCATTCGCCGACGCCGCCTACGAACTTGGCAGGCTTGTCGCCGGCCTTGGCATGGGCATTGTCTATGGCGGCGGGCGCAACGGATTGATGGGGCGCGCCGCCGACGGCGCGATTGATGCTGGTGGTCATGTCACGGGAATCATTCCGAAATTTCTCGACAAGGTCGAAATCGGACATGCCGGTGTCACCAAGCTTCACGTCATCGAAACGATGCACCAGCGCAAGGAAATGATGTATGCCGAAAGCGATGCCTTCGTGGTGCTTCCGGGCGGGCTTGGCACGCTCGACGAAACCATGGAGATCACCACCTGGCGGCAACTCGATCTTCACAAGAAACCGGTCATCATCCTCAACATCAACGGCTATTGGGATCATCTTCTGGCGATGCTGGAGACGGTGATTGCCGAAGGATTCATGCATCAGGACCATCTTGATCATTTCGAGACGGTCGCGACAGTCGCAGATCTGTTACCCCACCTGAAGGCGCTTAACGACGCCTGACGGGTAGCGGGGCGCATTTGCCTTGCGCATGCGCTATGTGGCCATTACAAGACGGGCAGCAAATAGCGGCAGTAACAGGGGCGAGCGCCGGTGCCGGTCGCGGCCGCCCTTCAGGCTCCAACCCGATGATGTGCCACGACAAATGAAGGAATGATCCATGTCCAAGATTAAAGTGAAGACCCCCGTCGTCGAAATCGACGGCGACGAGATGACCCGTATTATCTGGCAGAAAATCAAAGACAAGCTGATCTTCCCCTATCTTGATATCGATCTGAAATATTACGACCTCGGCATGGAGAAACGTGACGAGACGAACGACCAGATTACGATCGACAGCGCCAACGCCATCAAGGAATATGGCGTCGGTGTAAAATGCGCGACCATCACCCCTGACGAGGCGCGGGTCGAAGAATTCGGTCTGAAGGAAATGTACCGCTCGCCAAACGGCACCATCCGCAACATTCTCGGCGGCACCGTCTTCCGCCAGCCGATCATCTGTAACAATGTGCCGCGCCTTGTGCCGGGCTGGACCCGCCCGATCGTCATCGGCCGCCACGCCTTTGGTGACCAGTACCGCGCCACGGATTTCGTGGTCGAGGGCGCCGGCAAACTGACCTTGACCTTCACCCCGGCGGACGGCGGCGCGCCGGTCACCCGCGAGGTGTTCGACTTCCCGGACGGCGGCGTGGCGATGTCGATGTATAATCTCGACGAATCAATCCGCGGCTTTGCCCGGGCCTGCATGAATTACGGCCTTGATCTCGGCTGGCCGGTCTATCTTTCGACCAAGAACACCATCATGAAAGCCTATGATGGCCGCTTCAAGGATCTGTTCGAAGAGGTGTTCGAGACCGAATTCGAGGACAAGTTCCGCGATGCCGGCATCACCTATGAACACCGGCTGATCGACGATATGGTCGCCTGCGCCCTGAAATGGAACGGCGGCTTCGTCTGGGCCTGCAAGAATTATGACGGCGACGTCCAGTCCGACACCGTGGCCCAGGGCTTCGGCTCGCTTGGCCTGATGACCTCCGTTCTGATGACGCCCGACGGAAAGACGGTCGAGGCGGAAGCCGCGCACGGCACCGTCACACGCCATTATCGCCAGCACCAGCAGGGCAAGGACACATCGACCAACCCGATCGCCTCGATCTTTGCCTGGACCCGCGGGCTTGGCTATCGCGCGAAGTTCGATGACACCCCTGATGTGGCTGAATTCGCGGCGACCGTCGAGCGTGTCTGCATCGAGACTGTCGAAGCAGGCCAGATGACAAAGGATCTCGCCCTTCTCGTCGGCAGGGACCAGCCCTTCCTGACAACGGACAAGTTCCTGAATGCGCTGGATGCCAATCTGAAATCGGCGATGAACGCCTGATCGGCCGAACCGACGCGACCAGAGATGTCGGCGGCTAGAGCGCTGCCGACACCGCCTCGATGGCCGCCGCCGCGGCATCGGCATTCGGACCGCCAGCCTGGGCCATGTCCGGGCGGCCGCCGCCGCCGCCGCCGCCAAGCGCGGCCGACCCCACCTTGACCAGATCAACCGCGTTGCGGCTGCCCGCCAGATCCGGCGTCACGGCGATGACGATCGACGCCTTGCCGTTGTCTGTCGCGACAAGGCAGATCACGGCGTTGGTCATATTGCCCTTGATCTCGTCAGCCATGGATTTCAGTTCGCGCGCCGGGGTGTCCTCGAGAAGACGGCCGACAAAACTCACCCCGTTGACAACGGTCGGGGCATCGCCGCCGGTGCCGCCGGCGGCAAGCTTGCGCCGCAGGGCGGTGATGTCGCGCTCGGCCTTGCGGTTGTCCTCGACAAGCCGGGCCACACGTTCGGCAAGCTGTTCCGGCGAGACTTTCAGCAGGTCCGCCGCCGCGCCAAGGGCGCGCTCCCGCCCGTCGATCCATTCCAGCGCGCCGGCTTCCGTCACCGCCTCGATGCGGCGGACACCGCCGGCCACGGCAGATTCAGACACGATGCGAAGAAGGCTGATGTCGCCGGTGCGGCCGACATGGGTGCCGCCGCAAAGCTCCACGGACCAGGCACCGCGCCCCTCTTCCTCGGCCGCGCCACCCATCTGGACAACGCGGACCTCATCGCCGTATTTCTCGCCGAACAGGGCCAGCGCGCCAAGCTCGATGGCGGCGTCGGGGGTCATGATGCGGGTCGAGACATCACTGTTCATGCGGATGCGTTCATTCACGATCTGCTGCACGCGTGCAAGCTCGTCCGCCTCGACGGCGCGCGGATGCGAGAAATCGAACCGCAGCCTGTCCGGCGCAACAAGCGATCCCTTCTGCGCGACATGATCGCCAAGCACATGACGAAGCGCCTCGTGCAGAAGATGCGTCGCCGAATGGTTGGCGCGAAGCCGGCGACGGCGGTCATGATCAATCTCCAGACGAAGGCTTGTGCCCACCGTCAGCTCGCCGTCGGACACCTCGGCGCGATGAACGAACATGCCGGCCGGCGTCTTGAAGGTATCTGTGACGCGAGCCTTGCCGCCATCCCAGCTGATTACCCCGCTATCGCCTTGCTGACCACCGGATTCGGCGTAGAACGGCGTCTGGTTGGTGACGACGGACACCGCGCCGGCGGCGCGGTCCGCCTCCTTGCCGTCAACGACGAGCGCTGTCACCTGGCCCTCGGCGCTTTCCGAGGTGTAGCCAAGGAATTCGGTGGCCCCGAGCCGCTCGCCAAGATCAAGCCAGATGGTTTCGGTGGCGGCGTCGCCCGAGCCGCTCCAGGCGCGGCGCGCGGCGGCCTTCTGCTCGGCCATGGCGGCATCAAAGCCGTCCGTATCGACGCTCCAGCCATAGCCGCGCATGAAATCCTGCGTCAGGTCCAGCGGGAAACCGTAGGTGTCATAGAGCTTGAAGGCGGTCTCACCGGCGAGCGTGCCGCCAGAGGCCTTGCCCTCGATCTCCTCGTTCAGCAGCCGCAACCCGCGTCCCAGCGTTTCCTTGAAGCGGGTCTCCTCAAGCTTCAGCGTTTCGGCGATCAGCGGCTGCGCGCGGCCAAGCTCGGGATATTGCGCGCCCATCTCGGAGACAAGCGCCGGCACCAGCCTGAACATCACCGGGTCGGCGCAGCCAAGCTGATGAAGGTGGCGCATGGCGCGCCGCATGATCCGGCGCAGAACATAGCCGCGCCCCTCGTTCGACGGCAGCACCCCGTCGGCAATGAGGAAGGAGCTGGCGCGAAGATGGTCGGCCACCACACGGTGCGAGACATTCTTCTCGCCATCGGCATCGGTGTTGGAGGCGTCGGCCGAGGCCTCGATCAGCGCCCGCATCATGTCGATGTCGTAATTGTCATGCTTGCCCTGCATCACGGCGGCGATCCGCTCGAGCCCCATGCCTGTGTCGATCGACGGCTTCGGAAGGCTGATGCGCTCGTCCGGCAGCTGTTCGAACTGCATGAAGACAAGATTCCAGATTTCTATGAAGCGGTCGCCATCCTCGTCCGGCGAGCCTGGCGGGCCGCCCGGAATATGGTCGCCATGATCGTAGAAGATTTCCGAACAGGGGCCGCACGGGCCGGTATCGCCCATCGCCCAGAAATTGTCTGATGTGGCGATGCGGATGATGCGCTCGTCGCTCAGCCCGCCGATCTTCTTCCAGTAGTCGGCCGCCTCGTCATCCTCGTGATAGACGGTGACCAGAAGCTTGTCCTTGGCGAGACCGAACTCGCGGGTCACCAGGTTCCAGGCAAGCTCGATGGCGTGTTCCTTGAAATAATCGCCAAAGGAGAAATTGCCGAGCATCTCGAAAAAGGTGTGGTGGCGCGCGGTATAGCCGACATTTTCGAGGTCATTGTGCTTGCCGCCCGCGCGGACGCATTTCTGCGATGTCACGGCGCGGTTGTAGCCGCGTGTCTCAAGGCCGGTGAACAGGTTCTTGAACTGCACCATGCCGGCATTGGTGAACATCAGCGTCGGGTCGTTCTGTGGCACAAGCGGGCTGGAGGACACGATCTCGTGGCCGTTGGCCCCGAAATAATCAAGAAAGGCGGTTCTGATGTCGTTAACGCTGCTCATCACTCTGTCCTGCAATCATCCATGGGTGAACCATGTTCCGGGAACGCGACCCGAAAGGGGGCCTGGAAGGCGCGCCATGACGGTCACAGGGTGACGGGCACGGCGTGACCGGCGCGGGGTCCATATTTACGCGGCCAGCCGGTCGTATGTCCAGCCAAACATGGCGCTTTCCGGTCAAGACAGCATCAGGGTGGCAGCAGGATGGCATCAGGCAGCAAAAGGCCCTGCCAGCAATGCCGGCAGGGCCTTTTATCAATGTCTGTTCCGGCATGCGCCACCAGCATGGATCACTGGTCCTCGCGCCGCTCCTGCGTCACGTGATCAGGCCTGCTCCGGGGCCTCCGGCTGATCCGGCGAGGCCGGCACCAGGGCTTCCGGCGAGTCAGCAATCGACTGGTCCAGCATCTGGTCGCCGACAAGTCCGGCATTCTGCCGGATGGCGGCTTCAATCTCGTCGGCAAGCTCCTTGTTCTCGCGCAGGAAATTCTTCGCGTTCTCGCGCC
>CAJWVJ010000046.1 GCA_913048595.1 uncultured Alphaproteobacteria bacterium
TCCGCATACTTCTCGAGGAAGGCGTTCCTATAAGCGACCTTCGCAGCATTCTTGAAGACCTCGCAACGCTTTCCGCGCGCAACCTCAGCTCGATTGATACCGCCGAGGCACTTCGCCCACGTCTGGCGCCACTGCTGATCCAGCAGATCGCACCGCTGAACCAGGCGCTCAAGGTAATGACGCTGGATTCCGAGCTCGAGCACATGCTCATCACCATGGTGCGGCAGAGCGGCGAGGAAGGTCTCATTCTGGACAATTCACTCGCAGAACAACTTCTCAGGAAAATTTCCGAAGTTTCAGAGAGGGTTAGCGCACAGGGTGACCAGGCCGTGATGGTCGTTTCGCCCGCCATCCGCCGTCAGTTTGCACAGCTGATACGCCAGCATCTCGAGGATCTCACCGTGCTTGCATTCACCAAGCTGCTCGACAGCCGGAAAATCGAAGTCGTGGCCACAATTAGTGGCGAGGCCGAATAAGCCGCCACGAAGAGACAAAAAGGGAGTTTGTCATGACCACCATCACTGTCACCGCCGCCGATACGGCACAGGCCATGGACAAGATCGTCGAACGGCTTGGCGAGGATGCCCTGATCCTTGAAACCGTCAAACGAAATGGCCGCATAGAGATGGTTGCCACCGACACCGCCGAGGACGTCGAGCCGCCCGCGCCGGCCGCGCCCACACCACGCCCCGCGGGCGAGGAGCTGTCCGGCCTGAATATCGAGATCGGCGGCGGCACCGGCTTTACCGACCTCTTTGACCAACAGATGATCGAGTCTGTCCGGGACCGCGGCGCGAAGGCGACCAGCACGGTTGACCACCTCGTCGGACGCGCCATCGATGCGTCGGACAATCTGGATATTCTGACCGAGCTTCGCAGCATCCGGCAGATGATGAACGGCATGATGATCACCAGGCCTGAGGGGCTCGACGTGACGCTTGGCCGCGCTGCGCCGGTCAGGCTCCATCAGGCGGGCTTCTCCTCGAAGGCCATTCAGGAACTTCATGAACATATGGTCGGCCTTGATGATGATGACGCGGTTGCGTCCTTCATCAACGCGCTTGCCGCCCGCGTGGTGCACGCCGACGCGGAATCGGTGTTTGATTCGCGCATTGTCCTTGTTATCGGCAGCTCCGGCACAGGCAAGACAACGCTGGCCACCAAGATCGCCGCCTATTTCAAGGAACATGGCATTTCCGAACGCATGATCCTGGCCAATGCAGCAGGTCCCGGGCAGGGGGCCAGCGAAGACATCAAATCCTATGCGCGGCTGCTGAACATGCGGGCGGCGCAGTTCGGCATCGGCGAGATTTCAACGGCGGTTCAGGAAACCAGCAACCGGATGATCATCGATGTCAACGCATCGCCGGAGGATACGACCATCGCGGTGCGCGAGATCATTCAGCGGCTGGGAACCCGCAAGGTGACGGTCGTCCAGGCCATTCCCGGCGGCAGCAGTGCCACCATGATCGACCACCAATGCAACCTCTATCGCAAGCTGAACCCGATGATCGCCCTGACGAAGCTTGATGAATGCGAGGCGATGCCGGCCGAGCTGTCGGCGCTAGCGCTCGAGGGAACAGGCGTTGGCCTCCTGACCGGAACCAAGTCCATCGTCGGTGGAATAGCAATTGCGACCATGCCCATCTTGGCGCAGTATTTACAGGAAAACGCCGCCAGATAGCCGCCATCCGTTTCGTTTAAACCCGCGTGAAAAATTCAAGGGAATCAGGCTGATATGGCAAGTTCAATCGTCGTAGCAAGTGGCAAGGGAGGGGTCGGCAAGACCAGCCTCGCGGTCAATCTCGCACTGACCATGGCGCGGCAGGGTCGGCGCACGATTCTTCTGGATGCCGATTTTGGCATGGCAAATGCACACATCCTTATTGGTGCGAACCCGCAGCGCTTTGTCATGGACGCCATCCAGGGTGATGCAGGCATGTCGGAAGTGCTTTGTGACGCACCGCATGGGATGAAATTTATTTCCGGTGGTAGCGGATTGCTCGAGATGCTGAACCTCGACCAGACAACCAGATACCAGACGATCCGTATGGTCGACGAGCTTCGCGACCAGACAGAGGTTCTGATCGCCGACGTGCCGGCTGGCGCGTCCGACAGTTCGATCGCCTTTGTCGCGGCGGCCGACCGGGTAATCGTCGTTCTTGTCGGCGAGCCGACCAGCTTTCTGGACGCCTATTCCCTGATCAAGGCCGCCAGCCTGGAGGCGAATGTGCAGAATTTCGCAATTGTGGTGAACATGGCGCGCTCCGTCAGCGAGGCAAGGCAGCATTTCGAGAAATTCAAGGCGACCGCAACCCGCTTCCTTGACGTGAATCTGACCTTTGCAGGCCATCTGCCATTGTCCGAGCGCATGCGCCGCGCGGTTGTGGCCCGTCGTCCGATCAGCATGGACCAGCCTGATCTTCCCGAGAACCAGGCCTTCATGCAGATCTCGAAATCGGTGATGACGTCACCGGCGAATGACCATGGCGGCATCAAGTTCTTTTCTTCGCCCGGGGGTGCCTCGGCAAGCGGATGATCATGCGGAACCAGTATCTCGAACAAAAACCCGATGTCGAGGAGCTGATCACCAGCCACATGGAGCTGGTGCGCCAGATTGCCTGGCATATGCATGGTCGGGTCCATTCCAGCATCGAGATCGAGGATCTGATCCAGATCGGCTATTTCGGACTTGTCACGGCGGCCCAGAACTACACGTTGCGTGAAGGGGCGACTTTCGCAAGCTATGCCGGCATCCGGATTCGCGGTGCCATTGTCGATCATCTGCGCAAGAGCTCGAACCTCTGCCGCACCACCATCGAGATGCAGAAGAAGGCCAATCTTGCCGGGCGCGAGCTTCGCAGCCGCCTTGGCCGCGAGCCGTCTTCGGCGGAAATGGCCGATCATATGGATATCTCCGAAGAGGAGATGCAAAGCTGGGAACATGCCTTTCAGGCCAATGTCCACCAGTCGCTGGACAGCGTCTATGACGATTTTTCGATCTGGTTCGAGTCGCCGGAGAATACGCCGGAAGAAAACATCAATGAGGATGAGCTTCGCAATCTTCTCAAGGATGCGCTTCGCACCCTGCCCGAGCGCGAGGCGCTAGTGATCCAGCTCTATTATGTCGAGGAGCTGAATGTCTACGAGATCGCCGAGGTGCTGGAAGTCACCACAGGCCGTGTCTCGCAGATCAAGAAGTCGGCCATTGGCTCACTCAGGCATTTCCTTGGCGAGCGCGAGGCGCTTGTCCTGAAAGGGTAGTCCCCCTGATGCATGACAATTGGCAGCAGACCGACCAGATCGTGATGTCCGTGCAGACAGCCGAGCTGCGACAGCCGGGGATATCGGAACAACCACGCCTTCATCTGTCCTGCAGTCTGGTGAATATCGCCCGCGGCCAGTGCATGCTTGAGATTGATGCCGGCCGGCATGGCGGCGCCGATGATGCCGGCATGGTGGCCATCGGCAGCCTTGTGATCGAGATTGACAGGCCGGTCATGCGCGGCACCGCGACAATCCCGCAAGCCCTCTATGACTCGCTTGTGGCGCGCCTTTCCAGCGCCCCGCCGCGCCCCATCTCGCTGAGCCTGACCATCGCGACAAAACTGGCGGTGAGCCTGGAGGGCGACCTGCGGATCAATGACGTAACCGAAGTCACCGTGACCGACCTGTCCGTCACCCTTCCCCTGAAATAGGGTCTGATCGAACGACGGATCATGTGCCAGCTGACGCGGTGGCCAGCCGTCGAAATGATCAGGCTGATGGGGACCATTCCAAGGTTGTAAGTGATCAGCTTGTGAGGCGCTTCGACATCTCGACAGCGGACTGCAGCAGCCGTGACGAGCCGGCATAGGCCTGTTGCGCGCGCATCAGCCTGACCAGTTCATCGGCGATCACCGCGTTCGACGATTCCAGATGGCCCTGGATGACCTGCCCATAGCCGTCGGCCATCGGCACACCGACAATCGCCGGACCGGATTTCTCGGTGACGACGAACTGTGCGCTGCCGGACGGCCTCAGCCCGGCGATGTTGCCAAAGCGGGCAAGGCCGATATTGCCGACATCGACAATCGAGCCGTCACCGTAGGCAAGCCTGATGCTGCCGCGGTTGTTGATCTGGATGGTGTCGAGAAGGGATGTCTCGCCGTTTTCGTCAACGCGCTGTGGTGGAATCACGATGGGCTCGCCCAGTTCGCTCAGCACAAGGCGCTTGTCGGTGGTCCTCAGCACCCCTTCACGGTCAATCAGGAAACCCCCGTCACGTGTATAGCTGATGCCGCCATCATCAGGGCTGGCGGTGATGAACATGCCGACCCCGCTGACCGCGAGATCGAGCGAATTGTTGGTCACCTTGAGCGCACCCTGCTTGTTGTCCGAGCGGCGCGGCACCTCATGGACCACGCCAAAGCCGACATTCATGCCCGGAATAGGAATATCCTCGGCATATGAATGGAGGAAATTGCCGTCGCTTCGCTTGAATCCCGTAGATCCGGCATTGGCGATATTGTTGGTGACAATATTGAGTTCGGATGTCGCCATCTTCAAAGCATTGCGAATGGTCGGAATCATGATGCCCTCGTCTGATAGATTGCCTGCCCTGTTTCAATTTCCGTGCCAACAGGGCCGGTGAATCACCGTCGCGCGAAGCTGATCATGGTTAAATGTTGCGATTTTGCCGGAAAATGGCATCATATTAGAAAGGTTTGATATTTTTTGTTCCTTCGAGAGACCGGTTTTCTGCATGAGCCAGACAACAAAAAACGCGCTGGTTCCCGTGAAGCCAAACAAGCCGCCTGCGCGCCGTTCCAACGGGTCGCGCTACGACCTAGTGTCCGACAAGGTGATCCTCACCTCGCGCGAGGAGGTCCGGAAGCGCCTTCCCGACATTCTGGGAAAGGCGCTGGCGATGATCTGGATCGACAGGGAGTTCGCCGATGTTTTCGCCCGTGATCCGCAAGGGACGCTGGAGGCCGAAGGGATATCCCTGCCGGAAAACATGGCCATCGAGTTCCAGAAGCCGGGCACCGACAGGCCGCGGATCGTGGTGTATGAGCGCCGCCCGAATTCAAACTTCAAGCTTCGGGTCCTGTACCTTCAACTTGTGATGATGGCAGGCCGCTAGACCGATGGCCCGGCTATTTCAGAGAGCGTGGTCCGCGTCACTTGCCGCGATCATGGCGGCGGGAATCAGCCTTGCCGCACTGCAGCCGGCAGCTGCGCAGATCGACAGCAGCGATGCCACCTTCAGAGAAGCGGTGCAGGCAGTAAAGGACAAGGATTTCCGCCATGCGGTGAGGCTGTTCACCATTCAGGCGGAGAATGACCAGCATGACGCGCAGTACAATCTGGCCCTGCTTCTCGAAGCCGGCAAGGGCGCGCCGCAGGACTTCCTCAAGGCGCTGACCTGGGCCTGGGCGGCGCAGCTTGGCGGCATCGAGGCGGCCGAGGAGCTTGCAGAGGATCTTGCTGGCTATCTTCCTGAAAAATCTATTGAAACAGTGCGTGAGGCGGTGCAGGAGAGGCTTCGGGCACGTATTGACAAGGGGCATGCCGCAGCGGTGTCGCAATTCGCCACCTTCCACCTGCTGATGCTGGAGGAGCCGGACCACGAGACCGCCTATATATGGTTTTCGATCAGTGCGGCGCTTGGTCTCGAAGGGGCGCTTGAAGCCCGCGATGATGCGCGCGAGAATGTGGATGGCGAGAGGATCATCGAACTTCAGAGTGAGGCTGGCACGATTTATGAAAGCCTCGAGATTATCATCGACTAGCGCATGGGAGGCGCCAGATGAAAGTTAAGGTTCACTGGATTATTGACGGCGTTGCCGAACTTGAAATGGACTCGCTGGAAGCTGGCGAGGCGCATGTTGATGAGGTTCTTCGCAAGGTGATCAGCGATAACCCGGTTCTTGTCGACGAACTTGGCGCCCGCGCCCTTCAGGGCAAGGCCTATCTTCCGGGATCAGAAGACGATGTCGACGTCGAGGGGGATTGATCGCCGCCGGTTCCTGGCGCTGGCCGGGGGCCTGTTGGTCTCTGCCGCGCCGGTTTCCACACTGGCGGCTGGCCGCACCTACAAGCCACAGAACGAGGACGACAAGCCGCGGCTGGAGCTGTGCCGGCTTCGCCGCCGCGAATATGTGGATGGCGGCACCACCTGCATCTACAAAAGGCAGTCAGGCGGCAAGGATGCGGTGATCCGCGTTGATGAGGGCAAGGTGCGCTGCCAGTCGGAATATCAGTGCAAGCGAATCAAGTGACCGGCCCGGCCTGCACCTCTATCGCCCGCGGCAGTCGATTCCGTTGAAGTCACCAAGCTCGTCGAGCGTCTCGACATAGGTCAGCCCGGCCTCGGCAAGGCGCCCGCGCATATTGTAGATATCCAGCCCCATTTCACCGGAGGCCAGCCGCTGGCGCTTGTCTTCCTCTGCGTCGATACGGGCCTGCGCCTTTTCCATCACCGCTTCGGCAGTGGCCCGGGCCACGACAGTGACGCCGTCATCATCGGCGGCGATCACATCGCCCGGAAAGACAAGCTGGCCAGCGCAGACAATCGGCACATTCACCGCGCCTAGCGTGTTCTTCACCGTTCCCATGGAGGACACAGCCCGCGACCAGACCGGGAAATCCATCTCCTGAAGGTCGGCCACATCACGAACACCGGCGTCACTGATCAGGCCCCTGACGCCTCTCGCCTGCGCCGAGGTGGCCAGCAGGTCGCCGAAATAGCCGTCGGTGTTCGGCGAGGTGGTGGCAAGCACCAGAACATCGCCGGGCTGGCACAGCTCAATGGCAACATGAACCATCCAGTTGTCGCCAGGCGCCGCCAGAATGGTCACAGCCGTGCCGCCGATGCGCGCGCCCGGATAGATCGGGCGGAGCGCCCGGTCCATCAGGCCGGTGCGCCCCTGTGCCTCATGCACGGTCGAGGCCCCGGCAGCGCCGAGCCGCGCCGCCAGATCGGCATCAGTCCGCGTGATCTGTTTCACAGCCACCGTTTTCATCGCACCACCCCTTCCTGCTGATCTACCCACATGCTCGGACAATCACTCATTTTCCAGAATGATCGCGCCATAGGCGGTCGCCGACACCGGGATATGATAGAGCCGGTATACCTCGCGGACCTGTTCGTCCAGCGCGCCGCGCATGACGTTCCACATGATCATCTCGATACCCTCCGCTCCGGCCTCGCGGATGAAGTCGGTATGGGTCAGGCGGGTGTTCGCCATCGGATCATGGACCAGATTGTCGAGGAAATTCCTGTCGAAATCGGGATTGACCACGCCGGCGCGCTCACCGCCAAGCTGGTGCGACAGGCCGCCTGTTCCCCAGATGCCGACGGTGATGTCCTCCTCGAAACTGTCGATGGCGCGGCGGATGGCCTGGCCAAGCTTGAAGCAGCGCAGCGCCGTCGGTTGCGGATACTGGATGACGTTGACGCACAGCGGGATCACCTTGGTCGGCCAGGCAGCCGGCTGGTCGTAGGCGATCGACAGCGGCACGGTCAATCCGTGATCCACATCGAAATCGGCAGTTACCGCCATGTCAAACTCGTCGAGAATGAGGTTTTCGACAAGATGCCAGGCCAGCTCGGGATGGCCTTCGACGACCGGCACCTTGCGCGGGCCCCATCCCTCGTCAGCTGGCCGGAACCTGTCGGCGACCCCCATCATGAAGGTGGAATAATGGTTCAGCGTCATCGAGGTGGCGTGATCATTGAACACGACGATGGTGACATCCGGCACATTCTCGGCATGCCAGGCACGAAGCGGTTCGAACCCCTTGAAGAGTTCGACCCAGTAATCCTCATGTGTCTTGCCATTGTCCATCGCGGCGCCAACGCCGGGCACATGCGAGGTTCCCATTCCGGCAATCAGTCTGGCCATGTCAGCTCTCCTTCTTCGAACGGTTGCCGTCAATCGGGCGCCCGCCATTGATCATCATCTGCTGAAACTCGTCAAAGCTCATCGGCGGTGACGACATCTTGCCGTACATCACCTGCGGCGGCTGCCGGTCATGGCTGACGATCTTGAATGTGTAATAGACGTTCGCGCCAAGCTGCAGCAGCCGGATATAGTCACGGTCGAGAACGGCCTGGCGCTGTTCCGCAGTCATCGGAAATGTCTCGAGATAGGCTTTCTCGTCACGGGCGAATTCCTCGCGACATTCGGCCTTGTTCAGCGACATGCAGAACATGTTGAGATGGTAGCCCTTGCGGTAGTTCCGGCTGTCGAAGACATAGGTCCCCGGCACATCGTCATAGTCACGGCTTGTCATCGCTGCCCTCCTTGCTTGCGCCACGGCCATGCCGGCCGCCGCCTCCAGCTGCAATCGAATTGTAGGTAAAAAGGATAGCTGATACCATTTTTGGAACAAATACTAAATTAATGGACGATTTGTTCATGAAATGGAACGTTGACCACCTTCCCACCTTTATCGCGGTGGCCGAGCAGGGCGGCATCTCGGCTGCCGCCCGCCTTCTTGGCGAGCCGAAATCGACTGTCAGCCGGGCGATCACGCGGCTTGAAGAGGATGTGGGGCTGCAGCTGTTCGTGCGCGGTACGCGGTCTCTCAGGCTGACACATGACGGCAGCCAGTTCTACCGGCACGCGGTGCGGATATTGGAACAGGTCGAAGCCGCAAGCGCCGAGCTTGCCGGGCTCAGCCAGGCCCCACGCGGCACGCTGACAGTGGCCCTGCCGATGGCCTTTGGCCGCGAGATTGTCGGGCCGCATCTTGCCGGCTTTCAGGCCCGGTTTCCGGATATCCGGCTGGATGTGCGGATTGGCAGCGGTCAGCCGGACCTGTTCCGCGACGCCATCGACATCGCCGTCATCGTCGGCTCGGCAGCCGATTCCGACCTGATCCGTCAGCAATTGATCGACACACCGCTGATCTGGATTGCCGCCCCCGATGTGGCCGCACGCCTGCCGCAGGAAGCGGCGCCGGAAGAGCTTGCCTCGCTGGTCCGCGTTGCCGAGACGCGCTATGCCGGATCATCCCTGTCGGTAAGCGACGACAGGCACGGGGCACGGCGCGTGACCCTTGATCCCCGGCAGATGATGCAGGTGAATGACCCCATCGTTCTTCGTGAGATTGTGCGATCGGGCGGCGGGCTGTCCTTTGCGCCGAACATCTATTGCCGGGCCGCCATCGCCGAGGGGGGGCTGGTGCAGCTCTATCCCCACATCCACATTCGCGAGGAATCCAGCCTGTCACTGTTGTATCCGGGACGCCGCCTCGTTCCCAAGAAAACGCAGGCCTTCATGGATTTCCTGCGCTCTGTCTGCGCGCGGCAGCACGATCTTTCCTGATGACCATCTGCCAGACGATGCCATGGCCTAGAGGTAGTGATGCGCCTTCATCCAGTCGATGATGGCGTCGGCCGCGGCTTCGGCATCCATCTCCATCGTCGGCAGCGTGATCTCGGCATGTTCCGGGGCCTCGTAAGGGCTGTCGATGCCGGTGAAGTTCTTCAGCGTGCCGGCGCGGGCCTTCTTGTAGAGCCCCTTCACATCACGGCGCTCGGCCTCGGCAAGGGGCGTGTCGACAAAGATTTCGACGAATTCGCCGTCCGCCATCATCGCGCGGGCCATTTTCCGCTCGGCGAGGAAGGGCGAGATGAATGACACGATGGTGATCAGCCCGGCTTCAACCATGAGCCTTGCGACCTCGGACACGCGGCGGATATTCTCGACCCGGTCCGCATCCGTGAAGCCAAGGTCGCGATTCAGCCCGTGCCGCACATTGTCACCGTCCAGAATCATGGTGTGGCGCGCCATCGCGTGCAGCTTCTTCTCGAGAATATTAGCGATGGTTGACTTGCCGGACCCGGACAGGCCGGTGAACCAGAGCACGCATGATCGCTGGTTCTTGGCCGCTGCGCGCTGGTCCTTGTCGACATCCGTGGCCTGCCAGTGGATGTTGTGGCTTCGTCGCAGGGCAAAGTCGATCATCCCGGCGCCGGCCGTGGCGTTGGTCTCGGGATCAATCAGGATGAAGGCGCCGGTGGCGCGGTTCTCGACATAGGGATCAAAGGCAATCTTCCGGTCAAGAGACAGATTGCAGGACCCGATATCGTTCAGCGCCAGCGTATTGGCCGGCATCCGTTCGTAATTATTGACGTTGAGCCGATAGCGCGGCTTTGCCAGCGTCGCGGTCAGGCTTGCCGTCTCGGTTCTGAAAATATAGGCGCGCCCGGGCAGCATCGGCCTGTCGTCCATCCAGATCAGCTTTGCCCGAAACTGGTCGGCGGTCTCGGCCGGAGACTCGGCATCGGTGATCATGTCGCCGCGCGATATGTCATGCTCGCCATCTAGCGTCACCGTTACCGACAGACCGGTGGCGGCGGCCTGCATCTGCGCGTCCCCTATCGCGATCGACTTGATGGATGACGTCTTGCCGGAGGGCAGGATCTTGACCGCCTGCCCCTGCTTGAGCACGCCGCCGGCAATGCGGCCGGCATAACCGCGAAAATCCTGATTGGGGCGGATCACATACTGAACCGGAAGGCGCAGCGGCGATCTGCCTTCCTTACCAGCATCGACAGTTTCCAGGATGGGGAGAAGCGCCGGCCCCTCATACCAGGGCATGTTGCCGGACGGGCTGATGATGTTGTCCCCGACGAGCGCGGAGAGCGGAACAGGCATGATCCGGTCAAAGCCGAGCACCTCGTTCAACGGCATGAAATCCTCGACGATGGACTCGAACCTGTCCCGGGCATAGCCGATCATATCCATCTTGTTAACGGCGAGAACGATCTGGCGGATGCCGAGAAGCGAGGCGATGAAGGCGTGGCGCCGCGTCTGTGCCAGCACCCCCTTGCGGGCATCAATCATGATGATGGCGAGTGACGCCGTCGAAGCGCCTGTCGCCATGTTGCGCGTATATTCTTCATGGCCCGGGGTGTCGGCGACGATGAATTTGCGGGCGCGGGTGCTGAAATAGCGATAGGCCACATCAATCGTGATGCCCTGCTCGCGCTCGGCTGCCAGGCCATCGACAAGAAGCGCGAAATCGATCTCGTCACCCTGGGTTCCGAACTTCCTGCTGTCGCGGCCAAGAGCTGCCAGCTGGTCGTCAAAGATCATCTTGGATTCATAGAGGAGCCGCCCGATCAATGTCGACTTGCCGTCATCGACCGACCCGCAGGTGATCAAGCGAAGCGTATCCTCGGCCACCTGCTGGTCCAGACAGGCTGGCAGCGTTTTGGCGCTCACCCCAGCGTCAGTCATCAGAAGTACCCCGCCTGTTTCTTGGCTTCCATTGAGGCGCCGCCATCGGCATCAATGACCCGCCCCTGGCGTTCCGAGGTCGTCGATACAAGCATTTCCTGAATGATGTCGGGAAGTGTCGTTGCCTGTGACCGGATAGCCCCGGTGAGCGGGTAGCAGCCAAGGGTCCGGAAACGGACCATCTCCATGCGGGGCTCCTCGCCGTCCTTGAGCGGCATGCGCTCGTCATCAACCATTACCAGCGTGCCGCCACGTTCCACCACCGGACGTTCCTTCGCCAGATAAAGCGACGGGATGGGGATGTCCTCGCTCAGGATATATTGCCAGATATCGGTTTCCGTCCAGTTTGAAAGCGGGAAGACGCGGATGCTTTCACCGGGCTGCTTGCGTGTGTTGTAGATCGACCACAATTCCGGGCGCTGGTTCTTCGGGTCCCAGCGATGATCGCCTGTGCGGAAGGAAAAGATGCGCTCCTTGGCGCGCGACTTTTCTTCGTCTCGCCTCGCGCCGCCAAAGGCCACGTCAAACTGGTGCTTGTCAAGCGCCTGCTTCAGCGCTTCGGTCTTCATGATCTCGGTGTGACGCGCCGATCCATGGGTAAATGGGCCAACCCCGTCAGCCAGCCCTTCAGGATTGGTGTGGACCAGCAAATCAAGCCCGAGCTGTGCCATTCTCTGGTCGCGGAATTCGATCATCTCGCGAAACTTCCAGGTCGTGTCGACATGCAGGAACCGGAAAGGCGGTTTTGCCGGATAGAACGCCTTCAGCGCCAGATGCAGCATCACCGCGCTGTCCTTGCCGACAGAATAGAGAAATACGGGATTTTCGGCTTCGGCCGCGACCTCGCGAAAAATCTGTATGGCCTGGGCTTCAAGTGAGCCGAAAGCGGCTGTGCTTCGGTCCTTGTCGGCGCTGGCGGCCTCTGCATAGAAACCTGACATTTGGCAGCCTTTCCCGGCAGACTGGTCAATAGTGGGGTCGGACCTGCAAAAACCGCGCAAATTTCTGGACCGACTGTAATCGTTTTTGTTATTCAGACGGCACGTTGGTTCAGCGTCAAGCCAAGGCTGTCATTTTCATGAAAATTCGCCCCGTCATTCTCTCCGGTGGATTAGGAACGCGGCTCTGGCCTTCCAGCCGGAAATCATTGCCAAAACAATTCATTTCCTTTCCCGGAACGGGAAGCCTGTTCGCACGCACCGCCGAGCGTGCCACAGCATTAAGCAACGCCGCGGCACCCCTTGTCGTATCAAGCCGCCAACAGGGGTTTCTGTGTCGCCAGGCCATGGACCGCCTTGGCGTCAGGGCGCGCTATCTCCTTGAGGAAACGGGCAGAAACACGGCTCCGGCGATCTGGTTTGCAGCCAGAGCCAGCACCCCTGACGACATCCTGCTGATCATGCCGTCCGACCACTGGATTGAGGACATAGACAGCTTTTCCAAGGCAGTGGCGCACGGTGCCGAAATCTGTGATTCAGGCCGCTGGGTGACCTTTGGCATCACCGCCACCGACCCCGCGACAGGATATGGGTATATCGAGGTTGCCGAGGCAGGTGAGGAGGTTGCGAATGTCCGCTCCTTCACAGAAAAACCCGACCTTGCCACCGCCGCTTCCTATCTCGAGGCAGGCAATTATTTCTGGAATTCGGGGATTTTCATGGTCAGGGCAGATGTCTGCCTTGACAGTTTCGACACCCACCAGCCCGAGCTGGCCGCCGCCGCCGCGCGGTGCTGGGAGTCACGAGACCAGCGGTCTGACGAGGATATTCTTCTGAAGCCGGACCTTGAGAACGTCCCCTCCATTTCCGTCGATTACGCGATCATGGAACGGCAGGACAACATCGCCCTGATTCCCTTTGACGGCGGGTGGAGCGATGTCGGCAGCTGGGACAGCCTGTCGAAGCTGATGGCGGAAAACGCGACTGGCACCGGCGGCGACGTGGTGCTTGTCGAATCACAGAATGTCTTTGTTCACGGCAGCGGGCGAACCATCGCCGGCATCGGGCTGGAAGACCTGATCATCATCGATGATGATGACGCGACGCTGATTGTCCGCAAGGGTCAGACGGAACATGTGAAAACCGTCATTGACCAGCTGATGACAGCCAACAAGGCCGTCGCCACCCAGCACAGCTTCGAGTACCGGCCGTGGGGCATGTTCGAGAATCTGCTCGACAGCGACGTCTGCAAGGTAAAGCGGCTGACAGTAGATCCCGGGCAGCATTTGTCCCTGCAATATCACCACAGGCGGTCCGAACATTGGGTGGTGGTTCAGGGAACGGCAACCGTGCAGCTGGACGGCGAAAGACTGACACTGGAAGCCGGTCATTCGATCGATATCCCGCTTGGCGCGCATCACGCCCTCGGCAATGACACGGACCAGCCGGTCATCGTCATCGAGGTACAGATGGGAAGCTACTTCGGCGAGGATGACATAGTGCGGGTCAGCGATCCCTACAACCGCTGACACAGGGCCACCCGGGGCCGGAGATGCTTTTCCCTTGTCTCGGTCAGGGCAGATGCTAAATCTCGTCCTGTTCCGGTATTTGGAGGTCGAAGATGTTCAATCCAGCCATTTCCAGACTGACGGCACCACCTGTTTCCGTGGTTCAGGACTGGCGCGCCTCCTATGACGGAGCGCGCGGCCAGCTGATCGATATGAGCCAGGCCGTTCCCGGCTATGCGGCGCATCCCGACATGACGGCGGCGCTGGAATCGGCAGCCGCCAATCCGGACAGCGCCCGCTATGGACGGGTCGAGGGTGATCTTGACCTGCGCGAGGCCTATGCCGCGCATCTGGACGCGCTTTATGGCGCCAGCGTCACGGCCGCTGAAATCCACATCACGTCAGGCTGCAACCAGGCCTTCGTCGCCTCGATTCTGGCCGTGGCAGGCCATGGCGATGAAATCCTGATGACCCGCCCCTGCTACTTCAACCATGAATCGACGCTTGGCATGCTGGGAGTCGGCATCGGCTATGTTGATTGCCACGCGGAAAACGGCATGCTGCCGACACCGGCCGATATCGATGCTTCCATCGGGCCGAACACACGTGCGCTTGCTATCGTGTCGCCGAACAATCCATGCGGGTCAATCTATCCGGCCGGGCTTCTGACAGACATCTTCACCCTGTGCCGGGACCGGGGAATCTGGCTGATCCTGGATGAGACCTACCGTGATTTCCTGCCGGTGCCGAATGCCAGGCCGCATGATCTGCTGGCAACAGATGGCTGGCAGGACACGCTTGTCCAGCTCTACAGCTTCTCCAAATCCTATTGCATGCCTGGACACCGGCTTGGCGCGCTCACAGCCGGCTCCGGCTTTGTCTATGAGCTGGCCAAGATCATCGACAACATCCAGATCTGCGCGCCCCGCGCGCCGCAGATGGCTGTGACGCCGATGCTGAAGGACCTTGCCGGCTGGCGGGAGGAAAACCGCCAGCGCATCGCCGCGCGGTCAGCCATCTTCCGCGAGGTGATGTCGGGCCTCAACGGCTGGGAGCTTCTCAGCACCGGGGCCTATTTCGGCTATGTCAGGCATCCGTTCGCTGGCGAGGCGTCGCTGGATGTGGCCAAGCGCATGGCGCGTGAATCCGGCGTGCTCACGATCCCGGGAACCTTCTTTGGCGACGGCCAGGAGGATTTCCTGCGCTTTGCCTTCGCCAATGCCGGGCGCGATGTGATTGCCGCATTGCCGGACCGGCTGTCGGCGCTCTAGTCGGGACTTACTTTTTCCAGCCAGGATCAATCCGGTCCAGCATCCGCCAGAAGGCAGGCCATTCGGGATGCCGCACCGTGGCGCCCGCCTGCGCGGCACCGCCTTCGAACTGCTCGCGCGTATGGCGCATGATCTCGTCCGGGATATAGCTGATCTGCGCGCCTGACGACATGGTGCGAAGCATGATCTCGGCATTGCGGATGAACAGCTGATGCCGGACAAAGGCCCAGGCGACATTCGGGCCGGCGGTCAGCAACCCATGATTTTTCAGAACCAGCGTATGCTTGTCATTGCCCATGGCGCCGGTCAGCGCCTTCTGCTCGCCCTCGTCAAGGACGATGCCGTTGAAATCATGATAGCCGATGCGCTCGAACAGCTGGCAGCCCTCCTGCATCATCGGCACCACCTCGACATCCAGCGCGGCAATCGACTGGCTGAAGGGTTCATGCGTGTGCATCACGCAATGCAGATCGTCCGGGCGCGCCTTGTGGATGGCGGCGTGGATCACATAGCCGGCTCGGTTCACCGGCCACGCGTCGTC
>CAJWVJ010000047.1 GCA_913048595.1 uncultured Alphaproteobacteria bacterium
GATTTCAGCTTGTGCGCCCCGGCATGTCGCCGAAAGCACTAAAGAGGAGACTGATGATGTCAGACCTTACCAAGACCACCACCCGCGCCAATCCGGCTACACTTGCCCTTCATGCAGGCTATCGCGCCGACCCGGCCACCAGCGCCGTCGCCGTGCCGATCTACCAGACGACGTCCTACCAGTTCGGCTCTGCCGAGCATGCGGCGAACCTGTTCAGCCTGTCGGAGCTTGGCAATATCTACACGCGCATCATGAATCCGACGACGGATGTGCTGGAACAGCGGATCACCGCCATCGAGGGCGGGGCGGCGGCGCTGGCCGTTTCCTCCGGCCAGACGGCGACGGCTTATGCGGTGCAGAATCTTGCCAAGGCGGGAGACAATATCGTCAGCTCGACAGACCTGTATGGCGGCACCTGGAACCTGTTCCAGAACACGCTTCGCCAGCAGGGAATCGAGGTGCGGTTTGTCGATCCGTCACGGCCGGAGAATTTCGCCGAGGCAAGCGACGCGAACACCCGCGCCTATTACGCCGAGACCCTGCCGAACCCGAAGCTCGAGGTGTTTCCCATCGCCAAGGTGGCCGCCATCGGGCGTGAACGCGGTATCCCGTTGATCGTCGACAATACGGCGGCGCCGATCCTGGCCCGCCCATTCGACCATGGCGCGGCCGTCATCGTTCATTCGCTGACCAAATATATCGGTGGGCACGGCACCTCGATCGGCGGGGTGATCATCGATGGCGGCAATTTCGACTGGGTGGCGCATCCGGACCAGCAGCCGGCGCTGAACACGCCGGACCCCTCCTATCACGGGGCGGTCTGGACCGAGGCGGCGGCCCCGCTCGGCCCCATCGCCTATGCGCTGAAGGCGCGGGTGACGCTGCTTCGCGATCTTGGCGGGGCGCTCAGCCCGGCCAACGCCTTCCAGATCATCCAGGGGCTTGAGACCTTGCCGCTCAGGATCAGGGAGCATGTGAAGAACGCCTCGGCGGTAGCCGATTTCCTCGCCGCGCATCCCGCCGTCGCCAAGGTGAATTATCCGCGGCTTCAGGACGGTGACGCGGCGCGGCGGGCGCATGCCTATCTGCGGGGCGGCTATGGCGGGCTTGTCGGGTTCGAGCTGAAGGACGGCTTTGCCGCCGGCCAGGCCTTTGTCAACGGGCTGAAGCTGTTCTACCACGTCGCCAATATCGGCGATGCGCGCTCGCTTGCCATCCATCCGGCCTCGACAACCCATTCGCAGCTTGCGGCCGAGGACCAGCGGGATACCGGCGTGACCGAGGGCTATGTGCGGCTGTCGGTGGGGATCGAGCATATCGACGATATCATCGCCGACCTGTCGCAGGCGCTGGATACCGTCAGTGCCGCGCTGACCGAGGCGGCCGAGTAGGCGGGTAACTTATAAGCCTTCCTGTTCGGGAGGCCTGGGCCGCGGGACATGCCTCCTTCCTGCGGTCCCCTGTTTTGTGGATATTTGCTGTTACGGATGCATCTGCCCGGGGAATCGCTCGTCGAGCCGCAGCACCTGCGATTCCAGCGCCGCCATATCCCCGCCGGACGGCACGGTCATGCCGCAGACCCGCAGGAAATTCGCCAGGATACGATAGCCGGCGACCGAGGCGATGGATTCCGGGTGGAACTGCACGCCATGCAGGTCATGGTCGCGGTGGCTCATCCCCATGATGGCGCCCGCCTCGGTGCGCGCGGTCACCGTGATCTCCTCGGGAAGGGTCTCATCCTCGACCACCAGCGAGTGATACCGTGTCACCGGAAAGTCCGGCGGGCAGTCGGCGAACAGGTCGCCATTGACCGCATTGGCGTAGGTGCGTTTCACACGCGACAGCTTGCCATGCACCGGCGGATCGACCCGGCGTAGCGTGCCGCCAAAGGCCGCGGCAAGCGCCTGATGGCCAAGGCATACTCCCAGTACCGGCGTGGTGCCGGCGGCGGCGCGGATCAGATCGATGGAGATTCCCGCGTCCTGCGGGGTGCCGGGGCCCGGCGACAGAACGATCCCCTGCGGCGCGCGCGCCAGAATGTCGGCCGGCGTTGTCACATCATTGCGGACGATTTCCACCTCGGCCCCCAGATCCGACAGGAAGTGCCAGAGGTTCCAGGTGAAGCTGTCATAATTGTCGATCAGGATGATCATGGGTCTGCCGTCCGGTTGTCAGGCGACGGGTGTAGCATGTCCGCGGGCGGGCGCAAACAGCCGATCCCTGCCATATGGAGGTTGAAAACATACGGTAAAATAGCACCGTATCTACATCATATTGAAAATAAATGAAAATTACAGAAATATGAAAAAGAAAGCGTTTGACGGTGACCCAGATCACGCTTATAACCCGCGCCAGTTACCGGCGTGACCTCACACGCCCTGGACAGCCGTCAGGTCCGAACAGCCGATCCGGCGGCAAAATTGGAGATCAACATGCCTTTGCCAAGAACCTATGTGGCAACGCCGAAGGACATCGAGAAGAAATGGTTCGTTGTCGACGCGGCGGATGTCGTTCTCGGCCGGCTTGCCTCGCTCATCGCCCTGCGCGTCCGCGGCAAGCACAAGCCGACCTACACCCCGAATATGGATTGTGGTGATCACATCATCGTGGTCAATGCCGAGAAGGTGAGACTGACCGGCAACAAGCGCAGCCAGAAGACCTATTACTGGCACACCGGTTATCCGGGCGGCATCAAGTCGCGCACCGCCGACAAGATCCTCGATGGCCGGTTCCCGGCACGGGTGGTCGAAAAGGCGGTCGAGCGCATGATCCCGCGTGGCCCGCTTGGCCGCAACGCCATGCGCAACCTGCATGTCTATGCCGGTCCCGACCATCCGCATGAGGCGCAGCAGCCCGCCGTGCTCGATCTCGGCGGCATGAACGCGAAGAACAAGAGGTAGCAATGTCTGACGAAACCAAGGTTGAAACCACCGAAGCGCCGGCAGGCATGGCCGCTCTTGGCGCCCTGACTGAGGATGGCGCGCCCGAGGCCGCTGCCACCGCCGCACCGGCCGAGCCGAAAATCGACAATCTGGGCCGTTCCTACGCGACCGGCCGCCGCAAGGATGCCGCCGCCCGCGTGTGGGTGAAGCGGGGCACCGGCCAGATGAAGATCAACGGCAAGGACGTGTCCGAATATTTCGCGCGCCCGGTCCTGCAGATGATCCTGGCACAGCCGTTCGAAGCCGCCGAGCGTGTCGGTGAGTTCGACGTCATCGCCACCGTCAAGGGCGGCGGGCTGTCCGGCCAGGCCGGCGCGGTCCGTCACGGCATCAGCCGCGCGCTGACGCTGTTCGAGCCGGGGCTTCGTCCGGCGCTGAAGGCCGGCGGCTTCCTGACCCGTGACCCGCGTGTTGTCGAGCGTAAGAAGTACGGCAAGGCCAAGGCCCGCCGGAGCTTCCAGTTCTCAAAGCGTTAAGCCGCGGACAGACCCGAATTCAAGGGCAGGCGTCGGCAGGGTCCGGCGCCTGTTTTTTTGTGGGCAGATGTCTGGCGGATTTGCGTCCCGGCCAGATGCGGTCCCAATCCTGTCTAGACCCCGGCGCGGGTCAGTTTCCGGCGGCGGGCGCGTTTGCTGCTTTGGCGGCGGCGGTACATGGTGCAGAATGTCGACCCAAGAAGGGAGATCAGGGCCCAGATCGCCAGGATGCCCGGCCAGCTCTGCGGCATGACATCAAATTGCGGCCAGTTTGCCGGTATCGGCTGGACAAGCGCGGCGACCGCAAGGCTGGCAATCGAGACCGGCAAAAACAGCACCATGCGCCTGTTGACCAGTTCCAGCCCCAGAAACAGGACTGCGATCGCAATCCAGAAGACCGAGGTTTGAAGCCAGATCGACAGTGACTGAGACAGTGATTCCATGGGTGGCACCCCCTTGGCAAAACGCGCTTCCATGATGCCGCTGGCAATGTCGATGTGCTATGCACAACCGCGTGAGCAGGCTGAAAAAATGCGCACATGATCGAGACAGCGGCTATCATCCCCATCAGGACATGACAACGAGACGGCCCCTTCAGATGACCAGCACCATCCGGCATGCGACGCCGTCCGACCTGGCCGCCATTCAGGCCATCTCCGACAAGGCTTACGCCGTCCATGTGGCGGCGATGGGGAGGAAACCGGGCCCGATGCTGGCAGATTACCCGGCGCATCTGGCCGCGGATGTGGTGCTGGTGGCGCTTGACGGGGCCGAGGTCGTGCGGGGCTATGCTGTCATTCTTGACCAGCCTGACGGGTTCTGGCTCGACAACATCGCCGTCGATCCGGCGGCCCAGGGGCAGGGTATCGGCGGCAGGCTGCTGGCGGCGGTCGAGTCATGGCTTCGCCAGCGCACGGGGCGCTACAGCCTTTACACGCATGTCATGATGACCGCCAATATCGCCTGGTATGGCCGCGCCGGCTTCACCGAAACAGGCCGCCGCCGCGTGAACGGGTTTGACCGTGTCTATTTCGAGAAACATTTTTCCCACCCGGAAGACAAATGAAAACCAACACCGGAAGACAAATGATGTATCTGCCGTCCCACTTCACCGAGGATGATCTGGCCCGGCGCATGCGCGTTCTCGCCGCCACGCGTCAGACAAAATAATCAAGAATGCCGTAGCTGTAGAGCGCCAGGAAAATCAGGTTGATCCATTTCAGCTGGCGTTCGGTATGAAGCCAGGCGCAATAGGCCCAGATCAGGCAGAAGGGCAGTCCGATGAACATCGTCCACGGGTACCAGTCGCGGATGATGGCAATGGTGCTGAGGATGCCGAGCCCAAGCGCGACCCATTTCAGCTGCTGTTCGTATTTTGCAAATGACATCAGTGTCATGCGCGCTCCTTGACGGATGTCGGACAATCGCAGATTACGCCTGTTAACGCGGCGACAGACCCTTGAATTCATCCCCGATTTTGGCAAGACTTGTCAACGTAGGGACGAAGGGGCCTGTAATGATCGATCTCGTTGTCGCGCTTGAGGCTGAACTGGCCGGGCGCAGCCTTCCGCCGGGGATGCGTGTGACCTTCTGCGGTGTTGGCAAGATCAACGCCGCCCTTGCCGCCGCCGCCATTCTGGCACGGCCGGACTGCCGGCAGGTGGTGAATTTCGGCACTGCCGGATCGCTTCGGCCAGAGCTTGCCGGCCAGCTTCTTCGGGTTTCGCGCCTGTTGCAGCGCGATATGGATGCCCGGCCGCTTGCCGCGCTTGGCAACACGCCGTTTGAAGAGGGGGCTGCGGCCGGCGTCATCGACCTTGGCGGGCAGGGGGTCAGCCTGTCGACGGGCGACAATTTCGTCACAGCGCCCCCCGAACTTGCCAGCGACATCGTCGATATGGAGGGTTATGCCATCGCCAAGGCCTGCATGCGGGCGGGGGTGCCCTTCGCCTGCTGGAAATATGTCACCGACCTTGCCGATGAGAACGCCACCGCGAACTGGCAGGACAATGTGAAGAAGGGCGCCGATGCCTTTATGGCGCTGGCTGAGTCCGGTGGCCTCACACCCGCCAGAGGGTCGCGGTAAAGGCCGCCATCCCGATCAGAACCGCCCCGCCGCCCCGCTGCAGCCAGGCAAGAATGGCCGGCCTTGTGATCTGCCGGTGCAATTGTCCGGCAAGCAGCGCATAGGCCAGCGCGTTCAGCCCGCCAAGCCCGACAAAACTCGCGATCATCACGGTGAATTGCCGGGCCACCGGCGCGGTCGGGTCGAAGAATTGGGGAACGAAGGCGATGAAAAAGCCAATGGATTTTGGGTTCAGCACCGTCACCAGCGCGCTGTCGCGAAAGGCGGCGGCGCGCGATTTCCGCGCCACTTTGGCAAGGTCCGCCGTCGCCGTTCCTGCAGTCCGGATCATCCGCCATCCCATCCAGACAAGATAGGCAGCACCCGCCCATTTCATGGCCGTGAACAGCGTCGCCGAGGTGGCCAGAATCACGCCGAGGCCAAGCAAGGTCGCGCTCATCGCCAGGAAGTCGCCGACGATGACGCCGCCGACGACCGCCAGCGCAACGCCGCGTCCCTGCGCCAGCGCATGGGAGACCACAAGCAGGATGGTCTGCCCGGGTGTCGCGAGCAGGATCGCCGTGGCAAGCAGGAAGGGGATGAACAGCTCAAGGTTCATGAGACAGGTCCGCGATGATGAATCAACGTTGACAATTTGTCGATAAAATATCAACGTTAGGATATTCTGGCAACATCAACCGGGAATCACTGGCATGGACGAGACGGGTGTGAAACTGGCGGGCTGGCAGTTCTGGATCGATCGCGGCGGCACATTCACCGACATTGTCGGCCGCGCGCCGGATGGTGGCCTTCACACCCACAAATTGCTGTCGGAAAACCCCGAGGCCTATGAGGACGCCGCCTTGCAGGGGATTCGCGACCTTCTTGGCATCGCCGGGGATGATCCCATTCCGGAATCCGATATCGACGCGGTGAAGATGGGAACGACCGTCGCCACCAACGCCCTTCTGGAACGCAAGGGTGACCGGACGCTTCTGGTGGTCACCGAGGGCTTTCGCGATCAGCTTCGAATCGCCTATCAGGCGCGCCCGCGCCTGTTCGACCGCGAGATCACCCTGCCGGAAATGCTCTATGAGCGGGTGGAAGAGGTGGTCGAGCGCGTCGATGCGAAGAACCAGGTTCTCGTGCCGCTTGATCTTGAAGGGTTGCGGCCACGGCTTCAGGCCGCCTTTGATGACGGCATCCGCTCCATCGCCATTGTGCTGATGCATGGATACCGCGTGCCGGATCACGAGCTTCGTATTGCCACACTGGCCCGCGAGATCGGCTTCACGCAGATTTCCACGAGTCATGAGACAAGCCCGATGATCAAATTTGTCGGGCGCGGCGACACCACGGTGGCAGATGCCTATCTTTCGCCGATACTGCGCCGCTACATCGACCGCATTGCCGCCACACTTGGCGGCGTGAATTTGCAATTCATGCAGTCGAATGGCGGGCTGAAGGGGGCCAGTCTGTTCCAGGGCAAGGACGCCATCCTGTCCGGACCGGCCGGCGGCATTGTCGGCGCGGTCCGTACGGCCGAACAGGCCGGGTTCGACAAGGTGATCACCTTCGATATGGGCGGCACCTCCACCGATGTCGCGCATTACGAGAACAGCTACGAACGGGTGTTCGAGACCATCGTCGCCGGCGTGCGGATGCAGGCGCCGATGCTGCTGATCCATACGGTGGCGGCAGGTGGCGGCTCGCTGTGCCAGTTTGACGGCGCGCGGTTCCGTGTCGGGCCGGAAAGCGCCGGGGCGAATCCCGGGCCGGCTTCCTACCGCCGTGGCGGGCCGCTTGCGGTGACAGACTGCAACGTGATGCTTGGCAAGCTGCGGCCGGAATTTTTCCCGCCCGTCTTCGGCCCGAGCCAAGATGAGCCTCTGGACGCGGACGCCGTGCGCGAGAAATTCACCGCCATGTCACAGCAGGTCGAGGCGGCAACCGGCATTTCCCGTTCGCCGGAGGAGCTTGCCGACGGGTTCCTGCGGATTGCGGTCGAGGACATGGCCAACGCCATCAAAAAAATCTCGGTGCAGCGCGGCTATGACGTGACCGACTACGCGCTTCAGTGTTTTGGTGGTGCCGGCGGCCAGCATGCCTGCCTGATCGCCGATGTGCTTGGCATGAACACGGTGCTGGTGCATCCCTTTGCCGGGGTGCTTTCGGCCTATGGTATGGGGCTTGCCGATGTCCGCGCGCTGCGTGAGCGCACCATCGAGGCGCCGCTTGCCGACACGCTGGTCCCCCGTCTTGTCAGCGAGCTTGACGAGCTGGCCGAAATCGCCGAGTCCGAGGTCGCGGCCCAGGGCATTGGCGAGGACCGCACCGAGACCCGCCGCTATGTCCATCTGCGCTATGACGGGTCAGACACCGCGCTTGAAGTGCCTTACGGGTCTGTCGGCGACATGGTCGAGGCCTATGAGCATGCCTACCGGTCGCGTTTCGGCTTCACCATGCCTGGCAAGGGGGTGATCGCCGCCACCATTTCTGTTGAAGCGATCGGCCTGACCTTTGATGTCGAAGCCGCGCCGCATGCCGCGGCAAGCGACTCCTTTGCCCCGCTGGCCACCGTAGATGCCTATATGGGCGGCGCGGCAGTGCGTGCTCCGGTCTATCGGCGGGAATCGATCCCGGCGGGCGGCATGGTCGACGGGCCGGCGCTGATCACCGAAGCGACTGCGACCACCATTGTCGAGCCGGGCTGGCAGGCCGAGATGACCGCCATCGGCAATCTTGTCCTGCGACGCGTGGTGGCCCGCGCCGAGCGGGTGGCCATCGGCACAAGCTGTGATCCGGTGATGCTCGAGGTGTTCAACAACCTGTTCATGTCGATTGCCGAGCAGATGGGCTACACGCTTCAGAACACGGCGCTTTCGGTGAATGTGAAGGAACGTCTGGATTTCTCCTGCGCCATCTTCGATGCCACAGGATCGCTTATCGCTAACGCGCCGCATATGCCGGTGCATCTGGGATCGATGGGGGAATCCGTACGTGCGGTGCTTCGCGACAATGCGGGCGAGATCAAGCCGGGCGACGCCTATGTGCTGAACAACCCCTATAACGGCGGCACGCATCTTCCCGATATCACCGTGATCACGCCGGTGTTCGACAAGGGCGAGATCCTGTTCTTTGTCGCCTGCCGTGGCCATCACCCCGATGTCGGTGGCAAGACGCCGGGGTCGGCCCCGCCGGATTCCGCGCATATCGACGAGGAAGGCGTTCTGATCGACAATTTCAAGCTTGTCGACCAGGGTACCTATCGCGAGGCGGACATGATAGCGGTGTTGCGAAGCGCGCTTCATCCGGCCCGCAACCCAGACCAGAACATCGCCGACCTGCGCGCCCAGCTTGCCGCCAATGAAAAGGGTGTTCAGGAACTTCACAAGATGGTGGGGCAGTTCGGTCTAGAGACGGTTATGGCCTATATGGGCCATGTTCAGGACAATGCCGAGGAATCGGTCCGCCGCGTCATCGACGTGCTGACCGACGGCAGCTTCACCTATCCGATGGATAATGGCCAGCAGGTCAGCGTGAAGGTGTCGATCGACCGCGAGGCGCGTTCGGCGGTGGTGGATTTCACCGGCACGAGCGCGCAGGGGCCGAACAATTTCAACGCGCCGGCGGCGGTGTGCCGGGCGGCGGTGCTGTATGTGTTCCGCACCCTCGTCGATGATGACATTCCGATGAACGAGGGATGCCTGAAACCCGTGACCATCATTCTTCCCGACGACTGCATGCTTCAGGCGCAATATCCGGCGGCTGTGATCGCCGGCAATGTCGAGACATCGCAGATTGTCACGGACACGCTCTATGGCGCGCTTGGCGTGATGGCGGCGGCGCAGGGCACGATGAACAATTTCATCTATGGCAATGACACCTACCAATATTACGAAACGCTGTGTGGCGGTTCGGGCGCCGGGCCGGATTTCGACGGGTGCGACGCCGTCCATACCCATATGACCAACAGCCGCCTGACCGATCCGGAGGTTCTTGAGTGGCGCTATCCGGTGCTACTGGAGAGCTTCGAGATTCGCGACGGGTCGGGCGGTTCCGGCCGTCACCGCGGCGGGCATGGCGTGCGCCGCCGCATACGGTTCTTGGAAAGCATGGAAGCCGTGATTCTCGCCAACCATCGCATTGTGCCGCCCTATGGCATGGCGGGCGGCGGCGAGGGGGCTGTCGGCCGCAACTGGGTCGAGCGCACGGATGGCAGCACCGAAATGCTGACAGCCACCGATCTGCGGCAGATGGAGCCGGGCGATGTCTTTGTCATCGAGACGCCGGGTGGCGGCGGGTTTGGTTCCGATGACTGACCGCATCGTATCCTCGGCGCATCTGGTCTCGGACAAGGCGGCCGAACTCAGCGAGGTTGAATACGGGCTTATCGTCGCCAGCAACGCCTTCGGGCTGTGGGCAGTGCGCGGCACCGCCGCCGCCGCCGCCGACTTTCCCGCCGTCGCCGATCTTGGCGTGATCGATGTTCTCTGCCTCCATTCGGTGAACCATCGCGCCCGCGCCAAGAAGCTTGCCGATATCTGTTTCAAGCTGAATATCGAGGACACGCATATCGTCAATTATGCGCTGAAGAAGCTGCTCAAGGCCGGCCTTGTCACCAGCCAGAAACAGGGCAAGGAGGTCTTCTACGAGACAAGCGATACCGGCAAGGCGGTGATCGACCGCTATCGCGACATTCGCGAGGCCTGTCTTGTTGATGCCTTCTCGGCGCTTGGCGAGGTCGATGCCGACAGTCTTGGCGAGCTGGCGCGCCAGCTTCGCGTCCTGTCCGGCCTTTATGGGCAGGCGGCACGAAGCGCCACGAACATGTGACCGGCCGCAAGGCCGGCAGAGAAACATAAATTGAGGTGAAAGCCCATGTCCGCAACGATGCAGGCTGTCTGGTACGAAGCGAATGGCGATGCCGCCGAAGTGCTGACCCATGGCGAGATGCCGGTTCCGGTGCCGGCCGCCGGCGAGCTGCTTGTTAGGCTTGCCGCCTCCGGCGTCAACCCGTCGGATGTGAAGGCGCGGGCAGGCTCCCGCCCGATGGGGTTCGACCGGGTGATCCCGCATAGCGATGGCGCCGGCATCGTCCAGGCGGTGGGGGATGGCGGCGATCCGTCGCTGGTCGGCGGTCGCGTCTATCTTCGCAATGGCCAGTGGCAGCGCCCGGATGGCACGGCGGCGCAGTATATCGCGCTGGATGCCAATCTTGTGCATCCGCTTCCCGACGCGATCAGCTTTGCCACTGGCGCGGCGCTCGGCATCCCGGCGCTGACGGCCGCCTGTGCGGTGCTGAAGGATGGCCCGGTGGATGGCGACGCGGTGCTGGTCCACGGCGCCGGTGGCACGGTGGCGCGGCTTGCCGTGCAGATTGCCGCGGATTCCGGCGCCCGGGTGATCGCCACAACGGGCGACATGGCGAAGGCCGGCGCGATTAGCGATGCCGGGGCCATGGCGGTTCTGGATTATCGCGATCCCGACCTTGTGGCGGCTGTGGCGGCCATCGCCGGGGCCGACGGCGTCTCTCGGATCATCGATTCCGAGGTCGGAAAGAACCTCTCGACAAGCATCGACATTCTTCACCCGAAGGGAACGATTGTCGGCTACGGGGCCGTGCTGAAGCCGGTCACCGAGCTTCCCTTCCTGAAGATGATGTTCAAGAACCTGACCCTGTCCTCGATCCTGGTCTATCTTCTTGAGGCTGGCGAGGCCGCCGCCTATGCCGGGATTGTGAATGACATGCTGGTGCGGGGGGCGCTCAATGTGCCAATCGACACCACGCTGCCGCTTGCCGAAGCGGCGCGGGCGCATGAGCTGGTGGAGGGGGAGGCCCGGACCGGGGCGGTGATTCTCGAAATCAGCTGAAGGCGCGGCCAGCCGCCGCTTGTATATTGGCGGCGCACCCGCTACATCTGAGCGACCGTTTCAAGCCCGGAAAGTTTGTTCCCATGTCATCTGACAACCCCCAGAAATCAGCCGCCCCGCTTCGTGTCGGCATTGCCGGCCTCGGCGTCGTCGGCGGCGAGGTGGCCCGCCAGCTGAGCCATCAGGCGGATCATCTGGCCGCAGTGGCCGGCCGGCCGTTCCAGATTACCGTCGTCAGCGCGCGAAGCCGTGATACGGATCGCGGATTCGACATGGCGGGCATTGACTGGGTCGATAACGCCGCCGTCATCGCGGATCGTGACGATGTTGACATCGTGGTCGAGATGATTGGCGGGGAAGAGGGCGTCGCGCTGGATCTTGTGACAAGGGCGCTGGAAACAGGAAAGCATGTCATCACAGCCAACAAGGCGATGCTGGCGCATCATGGCACAAGGCTGGCCCGCCTCGCCGAGGAGAATGATGTCGCGCTGATGTATGAGGCCGCCATTGCCGGCGGAATCCCGGCGGTTAAGTCGCTTCGCGAAGGGCTGGCAGGCAACCGTGTGTCGCGCGTGTCGGGCATCCTCAATGGCACCTGCAACTACATCCTGACCCGCATGGAAAAGACCGGCGAGCCGTTTGACGAGGTCCTTGCGGACGCGCAGACGCTTGGCTATGCCGAGGCCGAGCCGTCGCTTGATGTCGATGGCATCGACGCCGCCCACAAGCTGACCATCCTGGCGGCCATCGCCTTCGGCCAGACACCGCAATTCGACCGCGTCGCCATTTCCGGCATCCGCGATGTTTCTGCCGTGGATTTCGCCTATGCGACGCAACTTGGCTTCCGCATCAAGCTTGTCGGCACGGCCGAGCCCGGGCGCATGCCGCGCATGCAGACCTGCCTGCTGCCGATGTCGACCCAGCTTGCCAAGGTCGACGGCGTTCTGAACGCCGTCGAATTCGACGCTGACCCGGTTGGCAGCATCGTGCTGACAGGCCCCGGCGCGGGTGCCGGGGCAACCTCTTCGGCGGTGCTGTCCGATCTGGTGGATATTGCTTGTGAACGTATCCCGTATACCTTCGGGCGGCCTGTCGACGCGCTTGCCGATGGCAGCACGGTTGAAAACGGGGGCGGTCCCGACACGCCGTTCTATGTGAGGCTGATGGTGGTGGACAAGCCAGGCGTTCTGGCCGATGTGACCTCGGTTCTTCAGACGCATGACATTTCGGTGGAATCGCTGCTGCAACAGGGGCGCGCCCCGCAGAATGTGGTCGCGCTTGTTCTGACGACCCACGAGGTTGGGGTGGAACGGTTGATGACGGCCCTGTCCGAGATCGAGTCCCTGTCCTGTGTCCAGGCACCACCGGTCGCCATGCCGATCCTGGTTCCCGGTCAGGAGGGATGATTGACGGACGGGCGTGCCTTCCTCGGGGTTGAGACCTCGCTGACCAATACGCGCTGGGAAGCCGCGCCGATGATTCGCGAGGGGGCCGAGCTTGATCGCATCGCCGGTGCCATAGCCGACCGCCATCCCGACATGCCGCTTCCCGTCACCCGCCTTCTGGCCGGGCGCGATACCAACGGGCTTGATCTCGATATCTATCTTGAACCGAAAATCCGCGACCTTCTTCCCGATCCGTCCCGCTTTCGGGATATGGACCGGGGCGCGGCGCGTCTGGCCGATGCGGTCGAGGCCGGAACGCCGGTCGGGGTCTTTGGTGATTATGACGTCGATGGCGCGGCGTCGGCGGCGCTTCTTATCAATGTCCTCGGCGCGCTGGGACTGACGGTCGATGTCCACATCCCCGACAGGATGCGCGAGGGCTACGGCCCGAACGAGGCGGCGCTTGCCGCCCTTCAGGACCGCGGTGCCGGGCTGATCGTCACGGTGGATTGCGGCATCGCCGCGCATGGCCCGCTGGAAAAGGTGGCGCAGACGGGCATGGATGTGATTGTGGTCGACCACCATCTGGCCGGCCCGGACCTTCCGCGGGCGCATAGTGTGATCAACCCGAACAGGCTGGATGAGGATGGTGCCTACGGCCATCTCTGCGCCGCCGGCGTGGTGTTCATCCTGCTGGTGGGGCTCGTCCGAGAATTGCGGCGTCGCGGGGCCTTTGACGGTGACAGGCGGGCGCCCGACCTAATGCGCCAGCTGGATATTGTTGGGCTTGCCACGGTCTGTGATGTGGTGCCGTTGACCGGGATCAACCGCGCCTTTGTCGGGCAGGGGCTCAAGATGCTGGCACAGCGCGGCAATATCGGGCTCGCCTGCCTTGCCGACGCTGCCGGGCTGAACGCCCCGCCAAGCGGCCATACCTTCGGCTTCATGCTGGGGCCGCGGATCAATGCCGGCGGGCGGATCGGGTCTTCCGACCTTGGTGTCCGGCTGTTGTCCACCAAGAGCGGGGAAGAGGCTGTCGGCCTCGCCGCGGCGCTAGACGAGCTGAATACACGCCGCCGCGAGATTGAACAGGAAATCCGCGCCCACGCGCTTGACATGGCGGCGGCCCAGGAAGACAGGCCGGTCGTGCTTGTCGGGCATCCGGACTGGCATGAAGGGGTGATCGGAATTGTCGCCGGCCGGCTCCGCGAAGTTCTTGGCAAGCCATCCTGCGTTGTGTCCCTTTCGGGCGACGGTCCTGGCAAGGGATCCGGACGCTCCATTCCCGGATTTCGTCTCGGCAGCGCGGTCATCGCGGCGCGGCAGGCCGGGGTCATCGCTGGCGGCGGCGGGCACGATATGGCGGCCGGGTTCAGCCTGGATGCCGGTCAAATGACCGGATTTCACGATTTCCTGTGCGCGCGTTTCACGCGTGAAATAGGGGCCGAAGCGCCGCGCCAGGTGCGGGCTGTCTCCGGCCTTCTCAGCACCGCTGGCGTGCTGCCGGAACTTGCCGACTGGATGGAAAGGCTGGGCCCGTTCGGCAGCGGCAATCCGGAACCGCGATTTGCGCTTCCCGACTGCCGCATCGGATTTGCCAAGGCGGTTGGCAGGGATGGCGCGCATATTTCATGCCGTCTTGATGATGGCAGTGGCGGAACACTCAATGCGATTGCCTTTCAGGCTGGCGGGACACCGCTTGGCGAAGCACTTCTGGCTGGGCGGGACGGGGCGCCGCTTCATATTCTGGGACGGGTGCGGCGGGATCATTTCCGGGGTGGCCGGGCCATGCAGGTGGAAATCGAGGATGCGGCCAGGCACGTTCGCTGACAATCTCATTCAGCGTTTGGAAACGGGCCACGCTACGGTGTCGGTTGGCGTTGTCGTATTATAAACTCAGGTGCTTTGACATGAAATATAATTTCGGATGTGGCTTTAACAAGTTCGACGGGTTTTTGAACATCGACAAGTTCGAACATTGCGAGCCTGACCTTCTGATGGATATTGAAACGCTTCCCTGGCCGATTGAAACGTCTTCGGCGGATGAGGTGTCCTTTATTCATTGTCTTGAGCATGTTGGCGCCGACCCGGATGTCTTCATCGGGATCATGAAGGAACTCTATCGAATCTGCAAAGACGGGGCAAAGGTCAGAATACATGTGCCGCATCCGCGGTCGCAGGGCTATCTTGGCGATCCAACGCATGTTCGCCCGATCACGTCGATGGTGCTGTCGCTGTTCAGCAAGGAAAACTGCCGGAAATGGCAGGAAATGAATGTCAGCAATTCCCCTTTGGCAATCTATCACGATGTTGATTTTGAAGTGTCCAATACCGTTGTCGGCCTGTCAGAGCGGTACAAGAACCTGTGGGATAGAAAGGTGATCAGCCGCGATGAACTTACCCAAAGCATTGCGAAAAAAACAACGTGGTCGATGAGTATCAATTCGAGTTGTGAGCAATAAAATGGCGCTGGCCATCAGGCCAAAATCCGGCTTGATTTGCTCGCCGGTTTTGACTAAAACGCTCCCACTGGCCTTAAGTCCCGTTCGTCTAGGGGTCTAGGACACCGCCCTTTCACGGCGGCAACAGGGGTTCGAATCCCCTACGGGATGCCA
>CAJWVJ010000048.1 GCA_913048595.1 uncultured Alphaproteobacteria bacterium
GCTTCGAGACACAGGCCTTGTGGCGCAGAAGCGATTTCGGCGTCATGATCACCAGTGGCTTGCGGAAATCCCGGCGAAGCTGGCGACGCAGCACATGGAAGTAATTGGCAGGTGTGGTGCAGTTCACCACCTGCATATTGTCCTCGGCGCAAAGCTGAAGGTAACGCTCGAGCCGCGCCGAGCTGTGCTCGGGGCCCTGGCCCTCATAGCCATGCGGCAGCAGCAGCACCAGCGCGTTCATGCGAAGCCATTTGGATTCGCCGGACGAGATGAACTGGTCGATCACCACCTGCGCGCCATTGGCGAAATCACCGAACTGCGCCTCCCACATGACAAGCGCGTTCGGTTCGGCCATCGAGAAACCATATTCGAATCCCATGACCGAGGCCTCGGACAGGGGTGAGTCGATCACCTCGAACATCGCCTGATCGTCGGACAGGTGTGACAGCGGCGCATAGCGCTCTTCGGTGGCCTGATCGACAAGCACGGCATGACGCTGGCTGAAGGTGCCGCGGCAGCTGTCCTGGCCGGACAGGCGGACCGTGTCACCCTCGAGAACAAGCGATCCGAAGGCCAGATGCTCGGCCGTTGCCCAGTCAATCCCCTCGCCCTCGCGAATGCGCGTGGCGCGGGCGTTGACAATACGGCTGAGCTTGGAGTTCAGCGTCATATGTTCGGGGACCGTGGTCATCTTCTCGCCGATCGCACGAAGCGTGTCGATATCGACAGCGGTTTCGCCGCGGCGTTCCACCCCATGTGCGGTGCGCATGCCGGTCCAGCTTCCCTCGAGCCAGTCGGCCTTGTTCGGGCGATAGCTTGTGCCAGCCTCGAATTCCGCATCGAGATAGGCAATCCGGTCATCGACAACCTTCTGCGTCTCTTCCTGCGTCATGATTCCCTCGGCAACCAGCTTGTCGGCATAGATGCTGCGGGTTGTCGGGTGCTTGCCGATGGTCTTGTACATCAGCGGCTGGGTGAACATCGGCTCGTCGCCTTCATTATGGCCGAACCGGCGATAGCAGAAGACATCAAGCACAACATCGGTGCCAAAGGCCTGGCGGAACTCGATGGCGATCCGCGCCGCATGCACGACGGCTTCTGGATCATCGCCGTTCACATGGAAGATCGGCGCCATCACCATCTTCGCCACATCCGTCGGATAGGGCGAGGAGCGCGAGTAATGCGGGCTTGTGGTGAAGCCGATCTGGTTGTTGTGAATGATGTGGATGGTGCCGCCGGTGCGGTAGCCACGAAGCGCCGAGAAGGCGAATGTCTCGGCGACCACGCCCTGGCCGGCGAAGGCCGCATCGCCGTGAAGCAGAATACCGACAACTTCCTTGCGGTCGACATCGCCGCGCTGTTCCTGCTTGGCGCGGACGCGGCCAACCACGACAGGATCGACGATTTCCAGATGCGACGGGTTCGGCGCCAGGCTGAGATGCACCGACTTGCCGTCAAATTCCCGGTCTGAAGAGGCGCCCATGTGATATTTCACATCGCCGGAGCCGCCGGCATCCTCGGGATTCGCCGGATTGCCGAGAAATTCCGAAATGATGGCGCGGAACGGCTTGCCGAAGACGTTGTGAAGAATGTTCAGCCGGCCACGGTGCGCCATGCCGACCACAAGCTCGCGAACGCCAAGCTGCGTGCCGCGTTTCAGAATCTGCTCGATGGCCGGGATCATCGCCTCGCCGCCATCGACGCCGAAACGCTTGGTGCCGGTATATTTCTTGTGAAGATATTTCTCGAATTCCTCGGCATCGACAAGGCGCTCATAGATCGCCTTCTTGCCCCGCTTGGTAAAATCGGTGCGGTTGCCAATCGCCTCGATGCGTTCCTGGATCCAAGCCTTCTGCGCCGGGTCCTGGATGTGCATGAATTCGACGCCGATGGTGCTCGAATAGGTCTTGCGAAGCGTATCGACAATCTCGCGAAGCGTCGCCGTCTCCAGCCCAAGGACATAATTGATGAAAATCGGGCGGTCCCAGTCGGCCTCGGTAAAGCCGTAGGTGGCCGGGTCGAGCTCCGGATGGAGTGGTTTGGTCTCGAGCGACAGCGGGTCGAGCTCGGCAAGAAGATGGCCACGGATGCGGTAGGCGCGAATCAGCATGACAGCGCGGAGCGAGTCGAGCGTAGCCGCCCGCATGTCATCGGCGTTCATATGCCGGCCGGCGGCATGTCCGGCGGCCACGGCGTTGACGGAATCCGCCGGATCAACGGCCCCGACAATGCGGCTTCCGTTGCGCGCCCAGCTTGGTCCCTGATCAACTTCGACGCTGCTTTCGCCAAGCGCGTTTAGACGTTCGAAATAATTGGCCCAGCGCCGGTCCACCGCCGAGGGGTCACGCCGCCAGGCGGCGTTCATTTCGGCAATGAAGGTGGCGTTCGCCGCCGACAAAAACGTCAGATCCAGCTCTTCCACCTGTTCGGCCTGGCCCGGCACCTTCGCCGCGTCATCCATGTGAATAGCACCCGTTCATTTGTCTTTGCCGTCCAGTGTATGCGCTATTGGCTCAGATTCAAGCCATCAGCGAATCAACCGGCGCGGGCGATGGCCCGTGTGACCGCATTGCCGATATCCGCAGGCGATTCCGCCATCTCGAATCCGGCCGTCTGCATCGCCCCAATCTTGTCGGAAGCGGCACCGCTGCCACCGCTGACAATGGCACCGGCATGGCCCATGCGGCGGCCGGGAGGCGCCGTCTGACCGGCAATGAATCCGGCAATCGGCTTTTTCGATGGCTGCGCGGCAAAGAAGGCGGCAGCCTCTTCCTCGGCCGAGCCGCCGATCTCGCCAATCATCACGATGGCTTCGGTCTGCTCGTCATCCAGGAACATCTTGAGGCAGTCGATGAAATTGGTGCCGTTGACCGGATCTCCGCCAATGCCGATGCAGGTCGACTGGCCAAGCCCGACAGCCGAGGTCTGCGCCACGGCTTCATAGGTCAGCGTGCCGGACCGCGACACGATGCCGATCTTGCCGGGCGTGTGGATATGGCCCGGCATGATGCCGATCTTGCACGCGCCCGGGGTGATGATCCCCGGACAGTTGGGGCCGATCAGGCGACTGTTGCCGGCATCAAGCGCCCGCTTCACCCGCACCATGTCGAGAACAGGAATACCTTCGGTGATGCAGATGATCAGCGGCATGCCGGCATCAATGGCCTCAAGGATCGAATCCGCGGCAAAGGGCGGCGGCACATAGATCACCGAGGCGTTCGCCTCGGTCTCGGCCATGGCGTCGGCCACCGAGTTGAAGACCGGAAGGCCAAGATGTTTCTGGCCACCCTTGCCCGGGGTCACGCCGCCGACCATGTTGGTGCCGTAGTCGATGGCCTGTTCGGAATGGAAGGTTCCCTGCGAGCCGGTGAAGCCCTGGCAGATGACCCTGGTCTGACTGTTTACAAGTACTGACATGACATGTTCCCCCGTCAGGCTGTCGCGGCGACGATCTTCGTCGCGGCGTCGGCCAGATTGTCTGCCGCAATGATGTCGAGGCCGCTTTCGGTCATGATGCGCTTGCCTTCCTCGACGTTGGTGCCCTCGAGCCGCACCACAAGCGGCTTGTCGAGGCCAAGGCTGCGCGCCGCGCTGACAACGCCTTCGGCGATGATGTCACAGCGCATGATGCCGCCGAAGATATTGACAAGGATGCCCTTCACATTCTCGTCGGAGAGAATGATCTTGAAGGCCTCGGTCACCCGCTCGGTGGTGGCGCTGCCGCCAACATCAAGGAAGTTCGCCGGCGAGCCGCCACGAAGCTGGATGATGTCCATGGTGGCCATCGCCAGACCGGCACCGTTCACCATGCAGCCGATATTGCCGTCCAGCTTGATGTAGTTCAGATCGAATTCGCTGGCGCGGACCTCGGCCGGATCTTCCTCGGCAAGGTCTCGCAGCTCCATGATTTCGGGATGGCGGTACAGGGCGTTGTCATCGAAGCTCATCTTCGCGTCGAGCGCCAGCAGGTCGCCGCTGCCGGTGACGACAAGCGGGTTGATCTCGACAAGGCTGGCATCAAGCTCGCTGAAGGCGCGGTATATGCCGCCAAGGAAACCTGGAAGCTGCTTCGCCGTATCCTTCGACAGACCGAGAACACCGGCAATGCGGCGCATGTGGTGCGGTTGCAGGCCGGTGGCCGGGTCGATGCCGAGCGACAGGATCTTCTCGGGCTGCGATTCCGCGACCTCTTCGATGTCCATGCCGCCTTCACTGGAGGCGATGATGGTCACCCGGCTGTTGCCGCGATCGACCAGAAGCGAGAGATACAGCTCGTCGCCGATATCGCACCCTTCCTCGACATATAGGCGCTGGACCTCGCGACCCTCGGGCCCGGTCTGGTGGGTGACCAGTGTCTTGCCGAGAAGCTCGCCAGCGATGTCGCAGACCTCGTCGACCGACTTCACCACCTTGACGCCGCCGGCCTTGCCGCGGCCGCCAGCGTGGATCTGTGCCTTGACCACATAGACCGGACCGCCAAGTTCGGTGGCGGCTGAGACCGCCTCGTCGACCGAGAACGCGGCCATGCCGCGCGGCACGGCAACGCCGAACCCGGCCAGCAGGCCTTTTGCCTGATGTTCATGGATATTCATGGAAACCCCCACTCGCGGGCCTGCGCCCGCACTTCACTCTACTCCAGAGACTCAACAATTTCGTTTAGCGCCCTCACGGCCGCGACCGAATGGTCAAACATCGCCTTTTCATCGTCATTCAGCGCAATCTCAACAACACGCTCGACGCCACCGGCCCCGAGGACAGCCGGCACGCCCACATACAGCCCGTCCAGCCCGTAGGCACCGTCAACATAGGCGGCGCAGGGAAGGACGCGTTTCTTGTCATGGATGAAGGCTTCTGCCATCTCGATGGCGGAAGAGGCCGGCGCGTAGAAGGCCGAACCGGTCTTCAGCAGCCCGACGATCTCGGCACCGCCGTCACGGGTGCGCTGCACGATCTCGCCAATCTTCTCTTCGGTCGACCAGCCCATCTTAATAAGGTCCGGCACCGGGATACCGGCCACCGTCGAATAGCGCACAAGCGGCACCATCGTGTCGCCATGGCCGCCAAGAACAAAGGCGGTGACATCCTCGACCGAGACCTTGAACTCTTCAGCGAGGAAATAGCGGAAACGGGCCGAATCCAGAACGCCCGCCATGCCGACGACGCGGGCCGTCGGCAGGCAGGACGCCTGTTGCAGCACACCGACCATGACGTCGAGCGGATTGGTGATGCAGATCACAAAGGCATCTGGGCAGTTGTCGCGGATGCCGACGCCGACCTGCTGCATGACCTTGGTGTTGATGCCGATCAGGTCGTCGCGGCTCATGCCGGGCTTGCGGGCGACACCGGCGGTGACGATGACAACATCGCTGCCGGCAAGCGCCTCATAGCCGTTCGAGCCTTCCATAACGGCGTCGAACCCCTCGATCGGGCTTGCCTGCGCGATATCGAGCGCCTTGCCCTGCGGGATGCCCTCGGCAATGTCGAAAAGGGTGACGTCACCAAGTTGCTTGAGGCCGGCGAGGAGCGCCAAGGTGCCCCCGATATTGCCGGCGCCGACGAGAGAAATCTTGCTGCGGGCCATTGAAATCTATTCCTGAAGACGGGACGGGACATTGTCCCGGCCACACCGTCAGCAGGCGCTGCGGGACATAGCGGTGGTGTAGCGGAATCTGGGTGGTCAAACAAGAAGAATTGGTGTCGATTTTGCAACAGGCCGGATGGCACCGCCCCGTCAGCCGCCATTGCCGGCGCGGCGGGTCATTTCGCCAAGCCGTGACCGTGTTCTGTCGAACTCGAACGCGAATTGATGGCCGTCATAGAGACCGTCTATGTCATCCGCCGCCGAGGCGATGAGAAAGCGCTGGCGGTCATAGAGCGCATCAACAAGCCACATGAAACGCCGCGCCGCCGGTTCGTTCGCATCACTCAGCCGCGGCACCTGCGCCAGCACCAGCCCGGCGAACCTGCCGGCGATGGCAAGATAGTCGCGCGCCGCCAGAGGCGCCTCGCACAGCGCCGCGAAATCGGTCCGCGCCACATCACCTGCCACCTTTTCGAACGCGATCTCGCGGCCGGCTACACGGACGATATCGGCGCTGACCGGGACCGAGCCCGCAAGGCTGGCGAACGCCCTGTCCAGCGCCGCCACCGCCGCTACGTCATCCGGCGTGTACCAGGCCGGAAGCTGGGCCAGCATGCGCGAGCGCCAATCCTGCCCGGCGGCGATTTCGATGATGTCGCATCGTGTCTTCAGAAGGGCGATAAAGGGAAGAAACCGGTCGCGATGGAGCCCGTTCCTGTAAAGATCATCCGCATGCCGGTTCGAGGTGGCGACAAGCGTCACACCACGGTCGAACAGCGCCGTGAACAGCCGCGCCAGAATCATCGCATCGGCAATGTCCCGGACCTCCATCTCGTCGAAACACATCACCTGCCCGCGCCGCGCCAGCGCATCGGCGGCGGCGGCGATCGGCTCGGCCGTGCCGGCTTCGCGCGCGGCATGGACCTCATCCTGTGCCATCACCATGAAATCGTGAAAATGCAGCCGGAAGGGGGTGAGTGATGGCACCGCGGTGACCAGCGCATCGTGGAACATGTCCATCAGCATGGTCTTGCCGCGGCCAACACCGCCATGGATATAGAGCCCGGTCACCGGTGCCCGTCGCCGCAGGCCAAGCCAGCGCCGCTTCCTGCTTCCGGCAAGCCGGTCAATCAGGGAATCAAGAGCATGGGTGACGGCCTGCTGCCCGGCATCGGCGGACAGTTCGCCCACCATGATGCGCGCCTGCATCGCCGATGCCACCGGGCGGCCATGGCCGCCGCCGGTGGTGTCATTGTCGTCAAGTCCGGTATCCGGCATCGTCCCGTCCGGGAAAGTGGCACAAAGCCGTCGCCCTAGCGGCTGGCGATCTCGCTCTTGATTCCGGCGATCGCCTTGCCCGGGTTCAGGCCCTTGGGACAGGTCTTGGCACAGTTCATGATGGTATGGCAACGATACAGCGCAAAACTGTCATCCAGCGCGTCAAGGCGCTCGTCGGTCCTGTCATCGCGGCTGTCGGCCACCCAGCGATAGGCCTGGAGGAGGACGGCCGGGCCGAGATATTCATCGCTGTTCCACCAATAGCTCGGGCAGGCTGCCGAGCAGCTGAAGCACAGCACACATTCCCACAGGCCGTCGAGCTTCTCGCGCTGTTCCGGTGACTGGCGGCGTTCCTCGCCCTCGGGCGCGTCGTTGTCCGATTTCAGCCACGGCTCTATCGAGGCAAGTTGGCGATAGGCGTTGCTGAGGTCGGGGACCAGATCCTTGACCACCGGCATATGCGGCAGCGGGAAAATCTTCACCTCGCCTGTCACCTCGCTGATGCTCTTCAGGCAGGCCAGGGTGTTGGTGCCGTCGATGTTCATCGAGCAGGAGCCGCAGATGCCTTCGCGGCAGGAGCGGCGGAAGGTCAGGCTGCTGTCCTGTTCGCTCTTGATCTTGATCAGCGCGTCGAGAACCATCGGCCCGCAATCATCGAGATCGACCTCGAACTTGTCGAGCCGCGGGTTCTCGTCATCATCCGGCGACCAGCGATAGATCTGGAAGACGCGGACATTGGACGCCCCGTCCGGTGCCTTGTGATGGACACCCGAATTCATCTTCGAATTCGCCGGCAGGGTAAATTCCGCCATGATTCCGCTCCCCTCGTGACCTTGACCTGCTAACTCAGTAGACGCGCGGTGCCGGCGGGATCGGCGCCACGTCATTGCTGAGGGTATTCATCACCACGCCGCGATAATCAAGGTGCGACTTGTTGTTCTCGTCGAGCCACATCACCGTGTGCTTCATCCAGTTCTCGTCATCGCGCTCCGGCCAGTCCTCATGAGCGTGCGCGCCGCGCGATTCCTGCCTCTGGTCGGCCGAGCGGATGGTGACAAGCGCCTGTCCCATCAGATTCTCGAGCTCGAGTGATTCGACAAGGTCGGTGTTCCAGATCAGCGACTGGTCCTTGACTCCGATATGGCCCATCTTCGCGGCGATATTGTCCATGTTGGAGACGCCGTCGGTCAGGCTGTCGGTCGAACGGAAGACAGCGGCGTGGCGCTGCATCACCTGCTGCATCTCAAGGCGGATTTCCGCAGCCCCGACATCACCCTTGGCGTGGCGCATCCGGTCGAAGCGGTCAAGCGCCTTGTCGGTGGCCTCCTGCGGTGCGCTGCGCGCGGTCCCCCCGGCGGTGCAGGTTTCGGCGGCGCGGTGCGCCGCAGCCCGCCCGAAGACAACGATATCGAGGAGCGAGTTGGTGCCAAGGCGGTTCGCGCCATGCACCGACACGCAGGCGGCCTCTCCGATGGCCATCAGCCCCGGCACTGTGGCGTTCTCGTCCCCGTTCGCTGCCGAAATCACCTCGCCATGATAGTTTGTCGGGATGCCACCCATATTGTAATGCACGGTCGGCAGCACCGGAATCGGCTCTCGGGTGACGTCGACACCGCAGAAGATTTTCGCTGTCTCGGTGATCCCCGGAAGCCGCCGATGCAGCGTGTCGGCGTCGATATGCTCGAGATGCAGCATGATATGGTCCTTGTTGGGACCAACGCCGCGGCCTTCGTTGATTTCGATGGTCATCGCCCGGCTGACCACATCGCGGCTTGCCAGATCCTTGGCGGTCGGGGCGAAACGTTCCATGAACCGCTCGCCCTCGGAATTGGTCAGATAGCCGCCCTCGCCGCGCGCGCCCTCGGTGATCAGGACGCCGGCGCCGTAGACACCTGTCGGGTGGAACTGCACGAATTCCATGTCCTGAAGCGGCAGTCCGGCGCGTAGCGCCATGGCGTTGCCGTCCCCCGTGCAGGTATGGGCCGAGGTGCAGGAGAAATAAACACGGCCATAGCCGCCCGTTGCCAGCACCGTCTGCTGGCCCCAGAAGCGGTGAAGCGTGCCGTCTTCCATGCAGAGCGCGATGATGCCGGCACATTCGCCCTCCTCGTTCATCAACAGATCGAGGGCGAAGAATTCAATGTGGAAATGCGCCTTGTGCTTCAGGCATTGCTGGTAAAGCGTGTGAAGGATGGCATGGCCGGTGCGGTCGGCGGCGGCACAGGCGCGGCGCGCCATCGACTTGCCGTAATCCAGCGTGTGGCCGCCGAACGGGCGCTGATAAATCTTGCCTTCCTCGGTGCGCGAGAAGGGAACGCCGTAATTCTCAAGCTCGATGACCGACGGGATGGCGTTGCGGCACATATATTCGATGGCGTCCTGGTCGCCAAGCCAGTCGGACCCCTTGACCGTGTCATACATGTGATACTGCCAGTTGTCGCCTTCACCCATATTGTTGAGCGCGGCGCCAATGCCGCCCTGCGCCGCAACCGTGTGCGAGCGTGTCGGAAACACCTTGGTGATGCAGGCCGTGTTCAGCCCGGACGCCGCCATGCCCAGCGTGGCCCGCAGGCCGGCACCACCGGCGCCGACAACGACGACATCATAATAATGGTCTGTGATCTCGTAAGCCGACATATGCCTGCCCTTCTGAATTATCTGCCAGACCGAAAGACCGCCTAGAAGGCGATCTGAGACACGGCCCATAAAGTTGCAAGTCCAATTACCGCCATGGCGCCCCGCATCGCTGCGAGCGCCAGATGCCGCCCCCCGCCAACGGTGATGTAATCCTCGATCACCACCTGCAGCCCCAGCGTGCCATGCCAAAGACCAACCGTGACCAGAACCGCCAGCGCCACCGCATTGGCCGGATGCCCGACGAGCGCCACCGCCCCGGCATGGTCAAGCCCGCCGAGGCTGGCAAGAAGGACAGTGAAATAGGTCATCAACGCCAGAACCAGCACCGCGCTATAGCGTTGCCACCGCCAGTGTGCCACACCGGAATGGCGCCTCCTGTGTTCGATGCCTGCGGGATAGTCCGCCATTACATCTGTCCTCTACATCCACACGGCGGTCCAGAGTCCCGCCGTCAGGATCAGCGTCAGGAATAGCACGATGTGGCCGTTCCGATAGACTTCCGGGATGGTCAGCCCATAACCAATATCCCACCCCAGATGCCTGATTCCATTCAGCGCATGATAGATCAGCGCGGCCGAATATCCGAATAGGACAAATTGCCCCAAAGGATGTGTCAGCCAGCCGGCCAGCATCGCATAGGTCTCGGCGCCCTGGGCCAACGCGATCAGCCAGCCGGCCAGAACAACCGTTCCCGTGGTCAGGGCGATGCCCGACGCGCGATGCGCAATCGACATCATGGATGTGAGCTGCGGCCGATACACCTGAAGGTGTGGCGACAGCGGACGTGTCCTCGCCATGAGGGACTTCCTTTTGCTAGGTTTGCACCTTACCGGACTGTATGGCGGCGGGCGGATATTAGTCAATGTGAAAGCAACCCGAACCCGCGCCACACCTGCCGTAGGACGGGGTTTTCAGGCAGGATGACGCCGGTCCGGAAGAATTCATTTGCCTCATCGGGCGTTTCCAGAGACAACTCGCCCATCATGACCCAGCTTTTGTCCATCCAGTCATCTGTCGCTGTCGGCTTTGTCGGCAACACCATCGCCGGGCCGGTGCTGACGGCGCTTGGCCATCATCCGCTTCTGGTGGATACCGTGGTGCTGGCAGCCCATCCCGGCTATGGAAAACGGGCTGGCGGCGCGATTCCTGCCGATATTCTGGCAGCGGTCCTGGAGGGTGTCCTGACGCTTGCCGATGCGTCGCGGATCGCCACCATCATCAGCGGCTATCTTGGCACCGCCGGGCAGGTCGAGGGGATTGCCGCCTTCATTGACGAATGGCGCAGGCAGGCTGCTGGCACCTATATTCTCGATCCGGTCCTTGGCGATGGCGGGCGGCTTTATGTCGCGCCAGAGATCGCCGCCGCGATGCAGGACGAATTGCTGCCACGCGCCGATATCATCACACCGAATCGCTATGAGCTGACCTACCTGTCGGGCCAGGATGTCAATGACCGGGCCGGGGCCGCGGAGGCGGCCGGGCTGCTGATCGCGCGGCACGGGCTGCAGGCTGTCGTCGCGACCGGCATCCTCGACGCAGAGGGCAGGACAGGTGATCTGCTTGTCAGGCCGGAGGGCGACGCCCTGTGGCAGCCGGCCGGGGCCACGGCCAAGAATGTCGCTGGTGGCGGCGATCTTCTGACATCGCTTCTGGCCGGGCTGCTAGGTCTTGGCCACCCGCTTGCCGATGCCTTTGCCGGCGCCAGCAAGACGGCCCATGCGATCATTGCCGCCAGCCCGGACGGGCGCGACCTGTCGCTTCTGGACTCACTTGACGAGGTGGCCCGGCTCGGCGGCTGACCGGCACTCATTCGGCCGGGCGATCGGCTGGACGATCAGCGGCCGGACAGGCCGCGCTCGGCAACAAGCTCGGCGATCTGGACCGAGTTCAGCGCCGCGCCCTTGCGAAGATTGTCGGAGACGCACCAGAACACCATGCCGTTCTCGACCGTCGGGTCCTTGCGGATGCGGCTGATGAAAACGGCGTCCTCGCCGGCACATTCATGCGGCGTCACATAGCCTTCATTGGCGCGGTGGTCGATCACGGTGACCCCGGGGGCCTCGCGAAGAAGATCGCGGAATCCCTTTTCGGTCATCGGCTTACCGGTCTCGATGAAGACCGCCTCGCTATGGCCGATGAACACCGGGATGCGGACGCAATGCGCCACAAGCTCGATCGCCGGGTCGAGAATCTTCTTCGTCTCCACCGTCATCTTCCATTCTTCCCTGGTGAAGCCGTCATCAAGGAACCTGTCGATATGCGGGATGGCGTTGAAGGCGATCTGCTTGGTGAATTTTTCCGGCTGCACCGGATCGTTCACATAGATGCCGCGGGTCTGGTTGAACAGCTCGTCCATGCCATCCTTGCCGGCACCGGATGTCGCCTGATAGGTCGAGACCACGACGCGGCGCACGCCAAAGGCGTTATGAACAGGCTTCAGCGCCACAACAAGCTGCGCTGTCGAGCAGTTCGGGTTGGCGATGATGTTGCGGCCGCCATTGGCACGAAGCGCGCCATCGACCGTGTCGGGGTTCACCTCGGGCACGATCAGCGGCACATCGTCATCCATACGAAAGGCCGAGGAATTGTCGATGACGATACAGCCTGCCTCGCCGGCTTTTGGGGCGACGGCCTTGGAGGTCTCGCCACCGGCCGAGAACAGGGCGATGTCGGCTTCGGCGAAATCGAACTTGTCGAGGGCGCTGATGGTCAGCACCTCGTCCTCGCCGTAAGAGACCTCGCGCCCTGCCGAGCGTGACGAGGCCAGCGCATGCACCTTGTCCGCCGGAAAATTCCGCTCGGCCAGTGTCTGCAGCATTTCGCGTCCGACAGCGCCGGTGGCGCCGACAACAGCAACTCTGTATCCCATCTTGATCCTCATCCGCCCCCGATTTCACGGCAGGGGCCGGTCTGTTCCGTTCTGATCGGCGTTAACGCGCCAGCCTGTCCATGGCATCGAGCACGGCGTCCGTCATGCCTTCGGTGCCTGTCTCAGTGCAGCCCGGGGTCATGATGTCGCCGGTCCGGTTCGATTGCAGCGCCTTGTCGACGGCGGCTTCCAGAAGATCCGCCTCGGCCCCCTGGTCGAAGCTGTAGCGAAGCATCATGGCAAAGCTCATGAACTGCGCCAGCGGGTTGGCGATCCCCTTGCCGGCAATATCGGGAGCCGATCCGTGGACCGGCTCGTACATCGCCTTGGGAAGACCCGTCTCCGGGTCCGGCGCGCCAAGCGAGGCCGAAGGCAGCATGCCAAGCGATCCGGTCAGCATCGCCGCGCAGTCGGACAACAGGTCGCCGAACAGATTGTCGGTGACAATCACATCGAACTGCTTGGGGTTGCGGACAAGCTGCATGGCGCAATTGTCGGCATACATATGGCCAAGCTCGACACCGTCGCCCTCGGCGGCGTGAAGCGCTGTCATCACCTCGCGCCAGAGGATGCCGGAATGCATCACATTCGACTTCTCGACCGAGGTCAGCTTGCCGCCGCGCTTTCGCGCCAGATCCATGCCGACACGGCCGATACGCTCGATCTCCGGCGTGGTGTAGGCATTGGTGTCATAGCCCTTGCGGGAGCCATCCCCCAGATCGTCGATGCCGCGCGGCTCGGCGAAATAGGAGCCGCCGCACAGTTCGCGAAGGATCATGATATCAAGGCCTGACACGACGTTCGGCTTCAGTGTCGAAGCCTCGACAAGCGATGGAAAGACGATGGCCGGGCGCAGATTGGCGAACAGGTCCATTTCCTTGCGAAGCGCCAGGAGGCCGCGCTCGGGCTTCAGCTCGAACGGCAGGTCGTCATAGGCCGGGCCACCGACGGCCCCGAACAGAACCGCGTCGGATGCGATCGAGTCGGCAAGCGTCTCGTCGGTCAGCGGGGTGCCGTGCGCGTCGTAGGCCGCGCCGCCGACAAAGCCTTCCTGCATGTCGAAGCCGAGCGAGCGGTGCTTGGCGAGCCAGTCCATGACCCGCATGTTGGCCTTCATGATTTCGGTGCCGATTCCATCACCAGGAAGCACCATGATTTTGCGGTTTGACGCCATTCGCCTGTCCTGCCCTCGTTTGGTTGGATTGCTGTTCTGCCGGCCGTGCCGGCCGGCCTCTAGAGCCAGGGCTTCTCGGCGGCGCGGGTTGCCTCGAAACTGTCGATCGAATCGCCCTTTTCCATGGTCAGGCCGATATCGTCGAGACCTTCGAGAAGGCACGTCTTGCGGAACGGGTCGATCTCGAAACTGATCTCGGCTCCGTTCGGACGGCGGATGGTCTGGCTTTCCAGATCAATCGACAGTTCGGGGTTTTCCGTATCCGCCGCGTCGGCCATCAGCGCGTCGCGCTCATCCGCCGAAACGGTGATCGGCAGGATTCCGTTCTTGAAGCAGTTGTTATAGAAGATGTCGGCGAAGCTGGTGGAAATGACGCAGCGGATGCCGAAATCGAGAAGCGCCCACGGGGCGTGCTCGCGGCTTGACCCGCAGCCGAAATTGTCACCGGCGACGATGATCTCGGCACCGCGATAGGGCTCGCGGTTGAGCACGAAATCGGCAATCTCCTTGCCGTCCTGCGTGAAGCGCATCTCATCGAACAGGTTGGCGCCGAGCCCGGACCGCTTGATGGTCTTCAGGAACTGCTTCGGGATGATCATATCGGTGTCGATATTCAGGATGTTGAGCGGTGCCGCAACACCGGTCAGCTGATCAAATTTCTGCATGGCTCACTCCCTCCCGCTCAGCCCTGGAACTCGCGGATATCGGTCAGACGACCGGTCACGGCGGCGGCGGCGGCCATTTCCGGACTGACAAGATGGGTACGTCCGCCCCGGCCCTGGCGGCCCTCGAAATTACGGTTCGAGGTCGAGGCGCAGCGCTCGCCCTCGGTCAGCTTGTCGGCATTCATCGCAAGGCACATGGAGCAGCCCGGCTCACGCCATTCGAAGCCGGCGGCAGTAAACACCTTGTCTAGACCTTCGGCCTCGGCCTGTTCCTTGACCAGTCCGGAGCCGGGAACGACCATCGCGCGGATTCCCTCGGCAACCTTTTGGCCCTCGGCGACGGCGGCGGCGGACCGCAGATCCTCGATCCGGCTGTTGGTGCAGGATCCGATAAAGACCGTGTCGATCGTCACGTCGGTCAGCTTCTGTCCGGGGGTCAGCCCCATATAGTCGATGGCCCGCTGCAGCTTGGCGCGCTTCGATTCATCTTTTTCCTTGTCCGGATCGGGAACCGAGGCGGTAATCGCCAGCGCGTCCTCGGGCGAGGTGCCCCAGGTCACGGTCGGCGCGATCTCGGATGCGGGAAGCACGATCTCGGTGTCGTAGCTTGCGCCTTCGTCGGATGGCAGCGAGCGCCAGTAATCAACGGCCCGGTCCCACATTTCGCCTTTCGGCGCCATCGGGCGGTCCTGAAGATAGGCGAAGGTCTTCTCGTCAGGGGCGATCATGCCGGCGCGGGCACCGCCCTCGATGGCCATGTTGCAGACCGTCATCCGGCCTTCCACCGACAGGTCGCGGATCGCCGAACCCGCAAATTCGATCACATGCCCGGTGCCGCCGGCGGTGCCGATCCTGCCGATGATGGCGAGAATGACGTCCTTCGCGGTCACCCCGGGGGCGAGTTCGCCGTCGACGGTAATCCGCATGTTCTTGGCCGGCTTCTGGATCAGCGTCTGCGTAGCCAGCACATGTTCGACCTCGGAGGTGCCGATGCCGAAGGCAAGCGCCCCGAACGCGCCGTGCGTGGCGGTATGCGAGTCGCCGCAGACGATGGTCATGCCCGGCTGCGTGAAGCCCTGTTCCGGCCCGATCACATGGACGATGCCCTGGCGGACATCA
>CAJWVJ010000049.1 GCA_913048595.1 uncultured Alphaproteobacteria bacterium
CTGATAGGCCACAAAGAACTGGATGAAGAGCGGCGATCCGCGGAACAGAAAGATAAAGCCGCTCGCCGGAAGCCGGATCAGCCGGTTGGTCGAATTCTTGCCGACCGCCAGCGCCATCGCGAACCAGAATCCGATGGCAAGCGCCATCGCCGCGAAATAGACATTCCAGATCATCCCGCTGCCGATCAGCACCACCTGCTCGCACAGGGTGAAATCCGATTTCGGAAGCAGTCGTTCGCCAATGCCGAGCGAGCGCAGCCCGTAGGCCTGGATGGTCTCGAGACAGCTCATCGCCCGATCCCCCCCTGCCCGCGCCCGGCCAGCGTCGCCTGCCCGTGGCTGAAATGGGCGTTGAGGCGCGCCAGCACCATCTCGCTGACCCGCGTCAGGCCCAGATAGAAGACCAGCAATCCCAGGAAGTACCAGAGCTGCCAGTTCGGGTGCGGATAGGCAAAGGCCCTTGTCTTCATGCTGCCAAGCTCGCGCGCCCAGAACACGATGTCCTCGATCCCGAGAAGGAAGAGAAGCGGCGTCGCCTTGGTCAGGATCATCCACAGGTTCGACAGGCCGGGAAGCGCATAGACCCACATCTGCGGCATATGCACCCGCCAGAACACCTGCCTGCCAGTCATCCCGAAGGCCTGCGCCGTCTCGATCTGGGCACGGGGCACCGCATCAAAGGCCCCGCGGATGGTGTTCGCGGCAAAGGCCCCATAGACGATGGCGAAGGCCAGGATCGCCAGCAGGAAGCCATAGATTTCATGCATCCATTGCGGATCGGCGTTGAGCGGCAGCTTGGCCGCGGTGCAGACGACGAAGTCATTGCCCTGGCGGATCGGCTCGCTCCAGTCCGGGCACATCACCTTGTGACGCAGATATTCGAATCCCTGGTCGATGGCCAGCGGCACGAACAGGAAGAAGATGATCTCGGGAACGCCGCGCACCATGGCGATATAGGCGCGGCCAAACCAGCGAAGCGGTGCGATCCCCGAGCGGCTTGCCAGCGCCCCTCCAAAGCCGAACAGCAGGGCTGCCGGCGCGGTGATGACCAGCAGAAGCAGCACCGTCCCGAAGGACAGGTAGAACGCCATATGCTTGCCGGTGGTCAAATAGCAGGCAAACCAGGCGAGGCCGGACAGGGATGACGGGTCGGCGCAGCTCTCCAGCATCAGCCCCGCCCCGCCGGCGCGTCCGGCATGCGGAAGGGTGCCAGTTCGGCGGCGGACTCGCCATCGAGGATTTCCGCCATCGCGGCATGGGCAACGCCGGCCCCGTTGGAAAAGCCGGAATGCATGACCGCCAGGTAAAGCCCCTCATAGCGCCCGCCGTCGGGGCTCGGGCAGCGGCCGATACGGGGCATGCCACCCTTCGGAATCGGTCTTGTGCCAAGCGTGAAACCTTCCACCTTCGGAAAGGCGGGCAGATCAAACACCTCGCCAATCCGCAGCAGCTGGTCGCCGGCATCTTCGGCAAGGGTCGAATTGCCGGGGCGCGGCTGATAGGCCCCGAACGTGCCACCGACCAGAAGACGGCCATCCTCGCGCTGCCGCACATGGAAATCCGGACCGGCCACGACCGCCGACAGGAACGGCTCCATCGGCTCGCTCAACACCAGAAGCCCGTCGCTGGACTGCATCTCGAGCGCGACCGAGACCGTATCCAGAAGCCGCTGGGTGGCGTTGCCTGCCGCCAGGATCACCTCGTCGGCATGAACCGGACCGTCATCAGTCATCACGCCTGTGACGCGTCCGCCATCGCTGATCAGCCCATGGACATGCGCCTGCCGATGGTCGGCGCCGGCGGCGGCAAACAGCGCTTCGACCGTCGCCTGCGGCTCCACCGCGCCCTCTATCGCTGTGTGAAGCGCGCAATCGGGAATTTCGCAGAGGCGCGGCAGGCGCATCGCAAGCTCGGCCCCGCCGATCAGGGTCACCGGATAGCTAAGGGCCGCCAGCCCCTCGACAGCGCGGGAGAGCTCCGCCGGCGGCAGGTCCCATAGAAAGGTTTCACGCGCGGAAAAACGGATGCCGTCAACTTGCTGCATCCAGATCTGCCAGCGGTGCAGGCTGGCATGGCGCAGCCTGAAATAGTCCGGATCCTCGGTCGAGCAGGCATTGATCCAGGCCCAGCTTGCCGCCGTCGCCCCGCCGCCGCCTGCCGGCGGACCGGCGCTGATGACAAGCGGGCGCACGCCGCGAAAGGCCGCCGCATAGGCAAGGCAGGCGCCGACAATGCCCGATCCGACGATGATGATCCGATGTTCAGCCATAAAAAAATCAAACAGGATAGCAATAAAGACGCATGAAAGCGCGGGGTGGCGACCAAGGGCCGCCACCGCCGCAGGATGATCAGCCCACGCCTAGAAGACGTTGGCGTCGTCGCCGAACCACTTCTTGATCATGGTGTTCAGCGTGCCGTCGGCTTTCATCGACCCGATGGCCTTGTCCATGCGGGACTTCAGCTCGGCATCCGACTCGCGGATTCCCATGCCGATGCCGCCACCGATGCTTTCCTGGCCGACAACGGCAAGCTCGCCATTCGACTCATCGACGATCGGCATCAGATAGTCGCCATCCGCCAGCACCGCGTCTGCCTCGCCGTTGCGAACGGCCTGGATGGTCTCGTCCGGAGTGGCGAATTCAACAAGGGTGGCGCCGCTGGCCGACACGAATCCGGCCTGGATGGTGGCTGTCTGGGCCGCGATCACGCCACCTGCCAAGTCAACCGACCCCCCGGACAGCGCCACGAACAGCGACGGCGAAGGCGGGAAATAGTCCTGGGTGAAATCAATCACCTTGTCGCGTTCCTCAGTGATCGACATGCCGGCGATGATGGTGTCGTAGTTGCCGGACACAAGGTTCGGGATGATCGAATCCCATTCATTTGTGACCCACTCGCAGGTCAGGCTGGCACGCTTGCACAGCTCGTCGCCAAGCTCGCGCTCGAAGCCGTCGACCTCGCCGCTGTCATTGATGAAGTTATACGGAGGGTACGCGCCCTCGGTTCCCATGCGGATGGTCTGTGCGTTCGCGATACCGGAAAACGCCACGCTGAACGCGAGGCCGGCAACCACGCCTTTGATCAGTGACTTCATAGTCTTCTCCCATTGTCATTTCATCACTGCCTTGGCAGCGCCCCGCCATGCGGGGAATTCACGCTGGATCATGCGGCTGGCGACGTCGCGTGAAGGAACTGTCGCAGCCGTTCGGTTTTCGGAGACCCGAAAACATCTTCAGGGGCGCCCTGTTCTTCGACAACCCCCTGATTGAGAAACATCACATGTGACGAGACATCCCGCGCAAGCCGCATGTCATGGGTCACGAGAATCATTGTGCGCCCTTCGGCGGCAAGCTCGCGAATCACCTTCACCACTTCAAGCTCAAGCTCGGGATCGAGGGCGGATGTAGGCTCGTCAAACAACAGTGCCTTCGGCCTCATCGCCAGCGCGCGGGCAATGGCGGCACGCTGCTGCTGGCCGCCCGACAGCTGCGCCGGATAGGCATCCGCCTTGTCGGCAATCCCGACCTTGCCCAGAAGCGCCATCGCCTCGTCGGCAACCTCGGCGCGCGGCCGGCCAAGCACGGTGACCGGGGCCTCCATCACATTCTTCAGCACAGTCATATGGGACCACAGGTTGAATTGCTGGAAGACCATCGACAGCTGCGTTCGCATATCGATCACCTGCTGCCGGTCGGCCGGCTGCCGGTCGGCCCCCTCGCCGCGCCAGCGCACCGGCGCGCCGCAGAAGGAGATATCGCCAGCCTGGCTGACCTCGAGCATGTTGATGCAGCGGAGCAGCGTCGACTTGCCGGACCCGCTCGACCCGATAAGCGAAATCACGTCACCTTCATGCGCCGCAAGATCGACGCCCCTGAGAACCTCGAGGCTGTCATAGCTCTTGCGGAGCTCGCGAAGGGCAATCACCGGATCATTCGATTTGTTTTTCATGCGGACCTCGCCTGACTGCACAGGGCACCCTGCGCAGGAGTCAAGCCTGTCACAGATTGCGCCCGTGTTGAAGACAGTATCATCCTGCCGTCAACCGGCGGCGGCGAGCGTCGCCAGCCGCATCCATTGGCCGGTCATCCCTTCCATATCGGCGAGGACCGAGAAAATCAGCCTGCCCGCATCGCAGAAATTCATGTCGGCGGCAGCGTGCGGCGCGGACAGCGAGGCAATCACCCCGCGCGGGTCAGGAAGCGCCATCAACGCGGCATCGAACTTCATCACGAAGGCCTGGTTGGCCAGATCCATCTGCGCGGCGCTGGGAAGCTCGCGTGGCGGCGCCGCCGAAAGCTCGGCCCTGATCGCAGTCTGCGAGAGTGACAGATAGCTGCGGAACTGCGCCGGGCTCATACCGCGCATCATCGCGTAGCTTGTCTCGATCTGCGCTTCCTGCGTCGCGCCCTGCTGCTGCATCATCACCCGGCAATAGCGCGGCTCGACAAGCGTGAACATCTGCGACATCAGGCTGAAAAAGGCGTGAATGTCATTATGGCTCATCTTCGACAGGCCGCGGGCGGTGATCGCCACGACGATTTCATAGCCAAGCGAGAATCCGGTCTCGAAAGCCGCTTCCGGCCCGGCAATTGTCGGCAGCAAACCGCTTGCCACGATCTCGTCCGTCATTCTGTCGAGGAAGGCCGGGTCGGCCATCACCTCCTCGATATAACGTCGGAACCGGGGTGTCTTTTCAGGGCCCAGATCGGCGATCTGCGTCACCGCCTGCATCATCGCCGGATCGCTGACGGCGTCGGAGAACGCCTGGCGAAAAGCGTCGCGTTCGGACTCGCTTGCCGCCGCCGCGGGACCAGTGATGCCTGCCATCATGACCGTCACGGCAAGGGCCATCATCAGGCGGGCAAGGTTTCCGGACCGAAGGCCGGACACAAAATTCGGCATGGCGGCATTGAACTGGTCCCCGTTTCGGATCAAGGTGGCTGCACCCTAGCACCACAGATGCGAGGGTCCAAGCGGCACCGGAACACAGCCCGGGACCACGGGACGCCTTGGGGATGGCAGGATGCGGTTTGACTATCTGGTGATCGGCAGCGGGTCGGCGGGCGGCATGGTGGCGGCACGGCTGAGCGAGGACAGCACGATTTCGGTGCTTCTTCTCGAGGCCGGCGGGCACGAGGGGCACTGGACCATCCGGATGCCGGCAGCCACCCGCAACAATTTCCTGGGCGGGCCGCGGAACTGGTGTTTTTCCACCGAACCGGAACCCTGGATGGACAACCGGCGAATCTTTCAGCCACGCGGCAAGGTCATTGGCGGTTCATCCTCGCTCAACGGCATGGTTTTTGTGCGCGGGCACCGGGCTGATTTCGACCGGTGGGAGGCGGCTGGCGCCACCGGATGGGGATATGCGGCTGTTCTGCCGCATTTCCGGGCGATCGAGAGCTATGGGCGCGGGGCGGATGACTATCGCGGGGCGGACGGCCCAATCTCGGTCAACAGGCTGGATGATTTCCATCCCCTGGAACAGGCCTTTCTGGACGCCGTCGGCGAGGCGGGATACGGCGCGGCCGAGGATTACAACGGCGCCGACCAGGATGGCGGCACCGCATTTGACGTGAATATCGCGAACGGCGAACGGTCCGCTACCGCAGCGCTGATCGGCCGGATCAGGCACCGGCCGAACCTGACTGTGGTGACCGGCGCGCATGTGACCGGTCTGATCATCGAGGGCGGACGGGCCACCGGCGTCACCTATATCCGGAACGGGGCGGAACATCGGGCGCATTGCGACGCCGAGGTGATCCTGTCGGCAGGGGCGGTGCAGTCGCCGCAGATCCTCATGCTGTCAGGCATCGGGCCCGCGGACCAGCTTCGCGGCCACGGCATCAGGGTCAGGCATGAGCTTGCCGGTGTCGGCGAGAATCTGCATGACCATCTTGAGGTGCATATCAAGCACAGGTCGGCCGACGGAAGCTCGCAGAACGGGTTGCTGAAGCCGCATCGCATGCTGGGAATCGGGCTTCAGTGGTTCCTGGCGCGGCGCGGGCCGGCCGCCACCACGCCAAGCCGAGTCGGCGCCTTCCTGCGGACGGCCGAAGATGTGGCCTATCCCGACATCCAGTATCATTTCTGGCCCTATTTCCTGGATGGCTGGTCGCCGCCGCTGGACAATGACGGCTATTGCTTTGATGTGGGGCCAGTGCAGACGGCAAGCCGCGGCTGGGTCCGGCTGGCAAGCGCGGATCCGCTGGCGCCGCCGATCATGCGGCTGAACGGTCTTCAGGAAGAGGCTGACAGGAAAGTGTTCCGCGACAGCATCCGCATCACCCGCGAAATCGCCGCGCAGCGCGCGTTTGACCCGCTTCGCGGACCGGAAGTGGCCCCCGGCCCCGAAGCGACATCCGATGCCGATCTCGACGCCTTTGTCCGGGCCAAAGCCAACAGCGCCTACCATGTCTGCGGGACCTGCCGCATGGGTCAGGATGAATTGTCGGTGGTCGCGCCGGATCTGCGGGTTCACGGCATTGACGGGTTGCGAGTCATCGACGCTTCCATTATGCCCTCCATCACCAACGGCAACACCAACGCGCCGTCGCTGATGATCGGTGAAAAGGGCGCCTCCATGATCCTGCAATCCCGCGGCTGACGGGCCGCCCAGAAGAGACCGCCCAAAAGAGACCGCCAGATGATCACCAACGGCATCAAGCTCGACATGTATCTTGCCCCGCCGAGCGAAGCTGTCTTCGCGGCGCTTGGTGCCAGCCTGCGGGCGGTCCTGACCGAGGCGGGGATCGACCTGTCGGCATCCTTCGGTGCGGGTTTTGCCGTTGGGCAGGTTTGCGGCATCACCTATGCCACCGCCCCGGCCGGGCAGATGCGCTATCTGGCGACCATGGTGGCCGATGATCCGGCGGTGCCGGCCGGGCATTATAATTCGCTTCTGATCACGCCACGCGCTGGCGGGCTCGCCACACCGGCGGATTTCGATCCGGCGCGACACCGGGCAGTGATCAACCAGGCCGGATCGTTTTCCGGCAGTCTGACCTTCACGGCCCATATGGCGTCGGCGCATAACCGCGGCCTTGGAATGGCTCTTCAGTCGGGGGCGCATCTGGCCTCCGTCGTCATGGTGGCGCGCGGCGAGGCGGAGCTCGCCGCCATCGACCGCATCAGCTTTGCGCTGGCACGCCGGACGGTGCCGGATGAGGTGGCGGGGGTCACGGTGATTGGCGAGACCCGGCCCTATCCCGGGATTCCCTTTGTTGCCGATGCGGGCCTTCCCGATGATGTGGTCAGCCGCCTTCGTGACGCCATCCTCGAGTTTCGCGATAATCCGGCCTGGCCAGACATGAAGGCCGTTCTCGGCATTTCCGACATCATCATTCTGGAGGAGTATCTTTATCTACCGATGGCCCGGGTGGCTCCCTAGCGCTGTTCGGCGAAGGGGGCGCCGCAGGGCGCTGCTGTCATTTGGTGCAGGGCGCGCCGCATGGCGCGCAGGCATTGCCAAGGTCGCTAGGCGCGCCAAGCCCGGCCATGCTGCGGCTTGCCAGGTGATCGCCAATGGCAAGCGCAAGCCCGGCCAGAAGCACAAGGATATAGGCGAATTTCGGGGTCAGGCGCGCCATGGGTCCGCCCTCACGCCGTCATGCCGAATTGCGGCCGCGCACGGATGCCGACCCAGCTTCCGGCCATGGCCATGACGAACCAGATCCAGCCGTGAAGCGACCCGGAAGCGATTCCGGCAAGGAACGCCCCGATGTTGCATCCAAAGCCGAGCCGCGCCCCGATCCCCATCAGAACGCCGCCAAGGGCCGCCCCGACAAGCTGGCGCGCTGGCGGCCAGTCCTGGCGACGCAACGCGCCGCCTGCCGCGGCCATCGCCCCGGCCCCAAGCACCATGCCGAAATCCATCAGGCTGCTGACATCCGCCAGAACCGAATGGTCCAGCGCACGGCGCGGCCCGGGCCATCGCCAGAAGGCAAACCCGTCGACCGGAACGCCAAGCGCGGCAGCGATCTTCGCCCCCCACAGGGTAAAGCCGAAGGTGACCCCCCAGGGTTGACCCGACAGGGCGAAGACAAGCCAGCAGAGCACCGCGATGGTCAGGCTCGCCGCCAGAAGCCGGCGCGGCATCACCTCGCCGCGGCGGCGTCCCAGCCAGAAGAACCCGCCGCCAGCCACGACGATCAGCGCCAGATTGACCGCAAGGCCCGGCAATGCGGTATCGCCGGCGGCAATCGGAATTTGGCCAAGCGAGCCCAACGCCAGCGCCGTCGGCAGCATGAAGGATCCCAGAAGCGAGCCGAGAATGAAGAACGGAAGGGCCACCATCATGCGGCCGGACCCGCCGCCGAAGCTGAACAGCACGCCGGACCCGCAGCCATTGGCAAGCTGCATGCCGATGCCGAAAAGGAACGCGCCGATGACAAGCGAGACCGATACAGGGGCGATAGATCCCGCCGCATCCAGCCCCATTGTCGGCGCGCCAAGAAAGACAAGGGCGCACAGGCCGATCAGCAGGAAATGCGCGGCCAGCCCCATCGCCTCGCCGCCGGTGAGAAACCGCCGCCAGGCCGATGCGAACCCGTATTGAAAGCCGAGAAAGACAGCCCCCAGCGCGCCGCCAAGGGCAAACAGGGCCACACCCCGCCCGCCGGTATCCAGCGCCACCAGCGCGGCGAGGAAAAGCCCGGCGATGCCGATCATCACAACCGGCCCGCGTTCATCGATCACCGGCGATACGGCAGCAGCAGTTGGTTTGGCCATGTCACAATCCTGAAGTCCGTTAAATAAAAAAGGTCCTATGCCGGAGGCAGCTAACGCCCCCGGCACCGGATCGGGCGACCCTGCAAGGATCAACCCTGATGCATGGGCCCGGACAAATTGGCCCGGACAAATCAGCCGAGAATGTTCTTCAGGAAATTCCTGACCTTGTCCATGTTCGACTCGCCGACCAGAAGCGGGTTGTCGCCATCGGCCGTCCATTCGACCATCGATCCGTCATAGAGCTTCACGTCGTCACGGCCGAGAACCTCGGACAGCACGAACCAGTTGGTCGCCGCCCAGTGGCCGGTGTTGCAATAGCTGACGATGGGAAGCTGGGGATCAAGATCGCCATAGATGGCCTCGAGATCGCCGACGCTCTTCAGCCTGTTGGCCGACAGATCATAGGCGTTTTCCTGGAACAGAAGCTCGGCCCCGGGAATACGTCCGCCGGTCGCGGCCTTCGGATGCTTGGCATCGCCAAAAAACTGCTCCTCGGTGCGGCCGTCAAGAAGGGTCGCCCCCTTGCCGGCATCGACGATCTGCCGGACCTGTTCGGTGGTTACATAGCCCTGCGGCCGGAACGCGGCGGTGAAATTGCCGGCGGCCGGAGCCAAGGGCGCGCCGCTCTCGATCTGGTCGGGATAGGCGGCCTTCCAGCCGGCGAACCCGCCATCAAGGATCGATACATTGTCGTGACCAAACACCTTGAAGGTCCAGTAGGCGCGCGCCGACGAGCCGAAATCGGTCGCTCCGACACCGGCCGGCACCAGTACCACATGGCTGTCATCCGAGACGCCGAGCCTGCGGGCAAGCGCTTCGAATTGCGCCGCCTCCGGCAGCAGGCCGACCACGTCATCGCGGCCGACCCGCCAGCCATCCTTCAGATAGTCGGAATGAATCGCCGCGGGGATATGGCCCTCCAGATAGGTGTCGTAGCTGCCGCCATCGATCTTGTTGCGAAGGTCGATCAGGACCAGCTCGTCATCATCAAGATGCTTCGCCAGCCAGGCGCTGTCGACAAGCGGGGTCGACGCTACCGCCGCCGTCATGGCGGCGATGACAAGGGCGAACGGGATGAGCGCCATGGACATGACGCCGCGAATAAGCTGTTTCATCTGGGTCTCCGTGAAATGCGCCGGCCAGCGGCGCGTCTTTGTCTCACCCACGATTTGAGAAATTTTTCTCAAAAACACCAGTCTGAACGGCCCAGAAAGAACGTATTTTCTAATTATCTTGCTGATTGAAAGAGGATGTTTGCGCTGAATGACAAAACCGCGCAACAGCGTCAGGCCGAATCCGGGAACCCGTGCCGACCCTGGAACGCATAGCCAAGCTGGCGGGCCCCGGGAAGCTTCAGCCACAGCCGCAGCTTGCGCCGCCGCAGCGCCAGGTCGTCGTGATCCTCGAAGCTGGTCCGCGAATGCATCACCGTGTAGTTGTTCACCAGCTGCAGGTCGCCAGGCTGCATCATCATGTCGATTGGCATGTCAGGCTCATGCATGATCTTGTCGAACACATCCATCGCCTCGCGTTCCACCTCCGACAGCGGCCGGTTCATCATGTCGGCGCCAAGCTCGAGATACTGCCGCAGATAGCGAACGCTCATCTTGCCCTGATGATAGCTGAAGACAGGCGACAGCGCCGGCTCGTCACCGCCGAGATGCGGGTAGTACATCGGCCGGTAGAAGATCGACAGATATTGCGGATACCGGGCCAGCATTTCATTGTACAGCGCGCCCGAGGAAATCAGGCTGCTGATGCCGCCGGATTTTGCCGGGCGGACACACAGAAGCCCGACCATGTCCGACGGGTCGGTATGGTAGGGAAGATAGGCGTTGGTTTCATAGACACGGGTCTGCCGGTCCTCGAGATCGCCGACATTCATTACCCGACCGATCAGGTCGCCGGCCGGGTTCTGCCGCACCGGAACGCCCATATGCAGGCCAATCCCGAAATACAGGATATCGACGCCATCTTCGTCAAACCGCCCGATCGGAATCCCGCGAACAAGCATGAAGCCGGGGCCGCTCTCCAGCTCATCGCCCCAGGCGCGAAGCTGCGCGCCGAATCCGGGAAGCGGGAAATCGTCAATCGTGAAATCGGGAAAGCTCTTTCCGGCACGCCGCACGGCGGCGACCGCCGCCTCAAGCTCGTCGCACTGGGCCGGTGTCAGCGGCCTGATCCAGCTGTCGTCACCGGCAAAATCCGGGCCCTTCCAAATGCTTGCCCCGGTCAGCTTCGTTGTGTGAATAATGCCCATATTCCGTCTCCCGCAAACCCGTATAGGCAAATAATCCAACGGCCTGTGACGCCCGTCAATGCCGTCTATCCGGCCATCCCGCCGGCGAAGCGCGGGGTCGAATCCATCAGCATGCGGGTATAGGGCTCGCGCGGCGATTCGATCAGCGCGCCGGGCTCGTTCTCCTCGACAAGCCGGCCGTCCTTCAGCACCCCGATGCGGTGCGCCATCACCCGCACCACCGCCATATCGTGCGAAATGAACAGATAGGTCAACTGAAGGTCCCGCTGAAGCTGTTTCAGCAGGTTCAGAACCTGCGCCTGCACCGAGACATCCAGAGCCGATGTCGGCTCGTCGCAGACGATGAAGTGCGGGTTCGATGCGAGCGCCCGCGCGATCGAGATTCGCTGGCGCTGGCCGCCGGAAAATTCATGCGGGAACCGGTCGGCATCCGGCGCCGACAGCCCGACCTGGTCAAGAAGCTCCTGCACGCGGCGCTGCTGCGCCGTCTCCTCGCTGATCAGCCCGAAGGCGCGGATCGGCTCCATCAGGATGTCCCCGACGCGCCAGCGCGGGTTCAGGCTGGAATAGGGCGACTGGAACACCATCTGCAGCTTCTGGCGAAGGCTGCTGTCCTGCGTAGGGCCGCTGACCGGGTCAAAGGCCGTCTGCCCGTCGATGCGGATGGTGCCGCTGTCGGGACGTTCCAGCCCGACGATCATCCGCGCGATCGTGGATTTGCCCGACCCGCTTTCGCCTACGAGGGCGTAGGTCCGCCCCTTGGCGATTGAAAAGCTGACATCATCGACAGCCGTCAACAGCCGCCCGCCGCGGCCCGAGACCAGCCGCGCCAGCCAAGGCTCGGAAATATCGAAATGGCGGCTGAGACCGGTGACGGTCAGATAGCTGTCATCCGGCATCAGCCGCCTCCCCTTTCTGTTCCGCCGCAAATTTGTGACAGGCCACGCCATGGGCGAAGACAGGCGCGACACGGCTGCAATCCGGCAGTGCCACATCACATCGCGGATGAAAGCGGCATCCATCGGGAAGTGCGCTCAGCCCCGGCATGCTTCCGGGTATCTGCGGCAGCACGGTATCAACCGAGACGGCATCAAGGTTCGGTGTCGAGGCCATCAGCCCGCGCGTATAGGGGTGGCGCGGCGCGGCGATGACAGCGGCTGTCAGCCCGTCCTCGACAAGCCGCCCGGCATATAGCACGGCCACGCGGTCCGTGGTCTCGGCGATCACCCCCATATCATGGGTGATCAGGATCACCGCCGCCCCGCGCTCCTTGCACAGCCTGCGGAGAAGCGCCAGCACCTGCGCCTGGATCGAGACATCAAGCGCCGTGGTCGGCTCGTCGGCGATGATCAGCTTGGGCTCCGGCGCCAGCGCCAGCGCGATGACGATCCGCTGCCGCATGCCGCCGGAAAATTCATGCGGGAAGGCGCCGCGACGCGCCGGGTCGATCCCGACCTCTTCCAGAAGCTGTGCCGCGCGCGCCCCGGCCGCCTCGGCAGGCAGGTTCAGATGCAGCTGGATGGTCTCGACAAGCTGGTCACCAACGGTGCGGAGCGGGTTCAGGCTTGTCAGCGGGTCCTGGAAGATCATGCCGATCTCGCGCCCGCGCACACCGGCGGCATTACCGTCGATCCGCCGCCCTTCAAGCGTGATGCTGCCGGCGGTAATCCGCCCCGGCGGCTCCAGCAGCCCCATGATGGCGGCCCCGGTCAGCGACTTGCCGGCCCCGCTTTCACCGACAAAACCAAGCACCTCTCCAGCCTCGAGGGTAAAGGAGATGCCGTCAAGCGCCTGCAGGCGCTGCCGGCGCTGCGGAAACTCGACGCTGAGCCCATCGACATGAAGAAGCGGGGTGGTCATCTCAGCCTCGGATTCAGCGTGTCTTTCAGCCAGTCACCAAGAAGGTTCACCGACAGCGCCAGCGCCAGCAACGTCACCGCCGGGAAGGTCAGAATCCACCATTCTCCGGAAAACAGGTAATCCTGGCCGATGCGGATGAGCGTGCCGAGGCTGGGTTCGGTCGGCGGCGCGCCGACACCAAGGAAGGACAGGGTCGCCTCGGCGATGATCGCCAGCGCCAGCGTGATGGTGGCGATCACCAGCACCGGCCCGATGACGTTGGGCAGAATATGCCGCCACATGATCTGCCCGCGGCGAAGCCCGATCAGCCTTGCGGCCTGCACATATTCCTTTTCCTTCTCGACAAGGGTGGTGGCGCGCACGGTGCGGGCAAAGGGCACCCATTCGGACAGGCCGATAGCGGCGATCAGCACGAAGATGGCCATCTCGTCCCGCAGGTCGGGCGGAATGATTCCGCGCAGCACGCCGAAGATCAGCATGGCGATCAGGATCGAGGGAAAGGTCAGCTGGATGTCGGCGATCCGCATGATCAGATTGTCCAGCCAGCCGCCGACATAGCCCGCCACAAGGCCAAGCGAGACGCCGATCCCCATGGCCAGCAACACTGACATCACCCCGACGAACAGCGACACGCGAAGCCCGTAGATGATGGCCGACAACAGGTCCCGCCCCTGATCATCGGTTCCCATGACAAAGCGTTCGCCGGTGAACATATTGTCCGTCATCGGCGGGGTGAAGCCGTTCATCAGGTTCAGCGAAGCCGGATCGAACGGGTTGGTCGGCGCCACCGCCGGGGCGAGGATCGCCACGAGAAACAGGAAGGCGACCACGGCAGCGGCCAGAATCGCCAGCGGCGCGCGGGTGAAATCAAAGACGAAATCACTGGCGAGCACCCGCTGAAGGCGGGTCGGCGGCGCGGTGTGTGGGCTGTGCGTCATCCCCCTCCCCCCCGCAGGTTGCGGTCGCGAATCCGCGGATCAATCGCCAGATACAGAAGATCGACGATCAGGTTGATCAGCACGAACAGCGTTCCGACAAGAAGCAGATAGGCCGACATCACCGGGATATCGACGAAATAGACCGCATTGATGAACATCAGCCCGACCCCCGGCCACTGGAACACCGTTTCGGTGATGATGGCGAAGGCGACGATCGAGCCCAGCTGCAGCCCTGCCACCGTGGTCACCGGCACCAGCGTGTTGCGAAGCGCATGGCGGAAATGCACCATCCTTTCGGGAAGACCGCGGGCGCGCGCGAATTTGATGAAATCCTGGCGCAGCACCTCGAGCATCTCGGAGCGCACAAGCCGCATGATCAGCGTCATCTGATAGAGGCCAAGGGTGATCGCCGGCAGGATCAGCGATTTCAGCCCGGAGACGGTAAGAAGCCCGGTCTCCCAGAAGCCGAGCCGCACCGTATCGCCACGCCCGAAGGAGGGAAGCCATCCAAGCTCCACCGAGAACAGCCAGATCAGCAACACCCCGATCAGGAAGGTCGGCAGCGACACGCCGATCAGCGAGGTGGTCATCACGAACCCGGCGATGAAGCCGCCCCGCTTGATGGCCGTGAAAATGCCGAGAAGAATACCGGCGCTCAGCGCCATCAGCGCCGAGATGAAGGCAAGCTCCAGCGTCGCCGGAAGCCGCGAGGCGATCAGGTCCGCCACCGGCTCGGCGGTGCGGTAGGAAATGCCGAAATCGAAATTCAGCGCCTTCCAGACAAAGCGCGCATATTGCACCGGGATCGGGTCGTCCAGACCCATCCTCGCAATCAGCTCGTTGCGGTCGGTAACGGTAGCGTCCTGGCCGAGGATGTTCTCGACCGGGCTGCCGACAAAGCGGAAAATGGCAAAGGAAATCAGAGCCACGAGAAGCAGCACAAGCATCGCCTGGGCAAGTCGTCTTGCGAGAATGATCAGCACGGCACACCTCCGGCGCGCGCGGCTGAACAGGCGGTATGATACAGTGCCCAGGTAAACATAGTAAGGCAATCACCGGCAGCGGCGGACAGCCGCTGCCGGCATAATTGTCAGTTCATCACCAGATATTTGAAGTGCGGCTGGTCTTCCGGCTGCACGTCGAACTGGATGCCGTTCTTCATGC
>CAJWVJ010000050.1 GCA_913048595.1 uncultured Alphaproteobacteria bacterium
ACAGACGATGAGCGTGACAGCTGCACTTGTGAAGGAACTTCGCGAAAAATCTGGCGCAGGCATGATGGACTGCAAAAAGGCACTTAACGAGACCAATGGCGACATGGAAGCCGCCATCGACTGGCTCCGCACCAAAGGCCTTGCCACAGCAGCCAAGAAATCCGGCCGTGTGGCCTCCGAAGGGCTTGTGGCCTTCGCCGTGGACGGCACCAAGGGCGCGGTGATTGAGCTCAACGCAGAGACCGACTTCGTGGCCCGCAACACCGAATTCCAAGAATTTGCCTCGACGCTTGCCGGCCTTGCGCTTGCAGCAGGTGACATCGACGCGCTGACCGCCGCCGCCTATCCCGAGACAGGCCGCAACGTCGCCGAAGAACTGACCCACAAGATCGCTACCATTGGCGAGAACATGTCGCTCCGCCGCATGGCGGCCCTGTCGGTCGGTTCCGGCGCGGTTGTGTCCTACATGCACAACGCCACCGCCGCCGGTCTTGGCCGCATCGGTGTTCTGGTTGCCCTGGAGTCCACCGCGGGTGTGGATGTGCTTGAAGGTCTTGGCAAGCAGATCGCGATGCATATCGCCGCCACTGCGCCGGCAAGCCTGTCGGTCGATGATCTCGACCAAGACATGGTCCAGCGCGAGCGTGATGTCCTGATCGAACAGGCAAAGGCCTCCGGCAAGCCGCAGGAAATCGCCGAGAAGATGGTCGAGGGCCGTATGAAGAAATACTACAAGGAAGTCGTGCTTCTCGAGCAGGTCTCCGTCATCGACGGCGAAACGCAGATTTCCGACGTTGTCGCAAAGGCGGGCAAGGATGCCGGCGTGGAGATTGCGCTGACAGGTTTTGTCCGCTTTAATCTCGGCGAGGGAATCGAGAAAGAGGAAACGGACTTTGCGGCCGAGGTTGCGGCACAACTGTCCTGATCCAGCGGAAGCGGGGCACACGCATGGGCGACGGTGAAAGCAGCGGAACGGGGCACCTTTATCCAAGGGTGCTCCTGAAGATTTCCGGCGAGTCGCTGATGGGCAAACAGGCCTATGGCATCGACCCGGACATGGTTGCGACCGTTGCCAAGGAAGTCAGGGACGTCATTGATCTTGGCGTCGAGGTATGCCTCGTCATTGGTGGCGGCAACATTTTCCGGGGGGTGTCGGGTGCCGCCGCCGGCATGGAACGCGCCACTGGCGACTATATGGGCATGCTGGCGACGGTGATGAACGCCCTTGCCATGCAGAATGCGCTTGAGGCGCTGGACATGCCGACGCGGGTGCTGTCGGCGCTTCCCATCAGCGCGGTATGCGAGCCCTATATCCGGCGCCGCGCTGTCCGCCACCTTGAAAAGGGGCGGGTGGTGATCTTCGCCGCCGGAACAGGTAATCCATTCTTCACAACAGACACAGCCGCCGCGCTCCGCGCGTCTGAAATGGGATGTGCGGCCCTGCTGAAGGGCACGCGGGTCGACGGTGTCTATTCGGCTGATCCGGAAAAGGACCCCAAAGCTGTTCGCTATGACAGGCTGAGCTATCTTCAGGTCCTGTCCGATGATCTTAAAGTCATGGATGCCTCGGCGGTGTCGCTGGCGCGTGAAAACAATATTCCTATTCTTGTCTTTTCCATCGAAGACGCGGGCGGCTTCCAGCGTGTCCTGCGCCACGAGGGTAAGTTTACCATCGTCAGTTAACTTATTTCAAAGCTTCACAAATTTGTTCGAACTGAACAAACTGTCCACCGCCATAGTCAGGATTGAATGGAGAGTTGCAGATGTCCGACGTTGATCTGGATGATATCAAGCGCCGTATGGAAGGCAGCCTCAGCAGCCTGAAAACCGAATTCATGGGGCTTCGGGCCGGGCGTGCCTCCACCGGCATGCTGGAGCCCGTCATGGTCGATGCCTACGGCTCGAAAATGCCGATGAGCCAGGTTGGCAACATTTCCGCGCCGGAACCCCGTCTTCTGACCGTTACGGTTTGGGATGCCTCGCTGACATCGGCGGTGGAGAAAGCCATTCGCGAATCCGATCTCGGCCTTAACCCGATGGCGGAGGGAACGCTGATCCGTGTGCCGATCCCCGATCTCTCCGAAGAGCGTCGGCGTGACATGGTGAAGGTCGCCAGCCGCTATGCCGAAGCCGCCCGCGTGTCGGTGCGCAATGTGCGCCGGGACGGCATCGAAACCGCCCGCAAGATGCAGAAGGAAAGCCTGATTTCCGAGGATGAGCTTCGCGATCTGGAAGGCGACATCCAGAAGCTGACAGACGAGCATGTGAAAATGATCGACGATTCCCTTGCCAACAAGGAAAAGGAAATCACACAGGTCTGACCGGACCGACGTGCTGGTGCTGAAAGTCGGGGATACGAGAATGAACAAGGTTCCACATCATCTTGCGATCATCATGGATGGCAACCGCCGCTGGGCCCGCCAGCGCGGTCTTGTGGCCGTGCGTGGTCATCGCCAGGGTGCGGACACGCTGAAGGATATCGCCCGCGAAGCAAATAATCAGAACATCCGCTGGCTGACGGCCTTTGCCTTCTCGTTTGAAAACTGGAGCCGCCCAAAGCCCGAGATCGAGGGATTGATGAGGCTTCTTCGCGGCTTCCTTGAAAATGACATCGGCGAGTTGAATGACCAGAACGTCAAGCTGCGTGTCATCGGCAACCGCGAGCGGTTTGGGGAGAAACTTGTCAGCCTGATCGACTGGACGGAATGTTCGACGTCAGGAAACACCGGCCTGAATTTGACGCTTGCCCTTGATTATGGCGGGCGTCAGGAAATTGCGGCCGCAGTCCGCATGCTTGCCTCGGAAGTCCGCAGCGGCATCCTGTCCGTCGATGACATCAGGGAGGATGTCATCAAATCCCGTATGACATCCGCCGCGCTTCCCGAGATTGACCTGCTGATCCGCACCGGCGGTGAACAGCGGGTTTCGAACTTCATGCTCTGGGACATTTCTTACGCCGAGCTGTATTTCTCGCCTGTTCTCTGGCCTGACTTCGGCAAGGATGACCTTGGCGCGGCACTTGATGATTTTGCCAGTCGAGACCGTCGATTTGGCGGTGACACCGTCGAAAGTCTGGGAGACCGTTTGACCTCAATTGCTGAAAAGCGCCGGTCATCCTGAATCTCTGACAGAAAGGGGCACGATGTCGGGTACCATGCGCCGCATTGCCGGTGCCGTGCTGTTCATACCTGTTGTGGCCGCTGTGCTGATGTCACAAGCCATTGCGCAATGGCTGTTGCTGGCGCTCGCGGCGATTATGGTTCTCGAATTCTCCACCATGGTGTCGCTGCCACCGGCCCTGCGTGCCGCTCTGGTCATGGATTTCGTGCTCTTCGCCTTGCCAGCGCCTTTGTTTGCCCGTCTTGAGGCAACCGCCGGCATGTCGCTTTTTCCTGTGGTCCTTGCCCTTGCCCTGCTTGTGGTCATATTGATCTGGTCCACAAGGCGGGACCGGATGGCCGCCCTGTTCGTCGGCGTCATGATCGCCTGCATCCTCGCGGCGCGCGGGATGCTCGGATTGGCTGATGGTCATCTGATGCTGCTTGCCATCGCGGCTGTCATCGCCAGCTGTGATGTTGCGGCATATTTTGTCGGTCGCCATGTTGGCGGGCCACGCCTTGCACCTTTGATCAGCCCCAACAAGACCAGATCGGGCGCCCTTGGCGGGGCAGCCGGGGCGGTTCTGGCCAGCCTGCTGCTTGCCACCATATCATGGCTTTCACCGGTAGAGGCCGTTGCGGGCGGGGTCATGCTGGCGGTGCTGGCGCAGGCCGGGGATTTGTTTGAGTCGGCTCTCAAGCGCAAAATGGGGGTCAAGGACAGTGGCAGGCTGATCCCGGGTCATGGCGGATTTCTTGACAGGTTCGACGGATATCTTCTTACATTGCCGGCGGTCTATCTTTATATTCTTGCCATCATATAATGCGGTTAGCGGTGTTGGATGGTCATCCGGCACACGGCAAGGTCAGGCGTGGCAAAGCAGCTTACAATTCTCGGTTCGACCGGATCAATCGGAACCAGCACCCTTGCCCTTGTCGAGGCCTGTCCTGAACAGTTCGATGTTCAGGTTCTTGTCGCGGGCAGTAATGGCCACCTGCTGGCGGAACAGGCGCTTCTCTGCCGGCCGCGGATCGTCGGCATAGCCGATGGCGACAGCCTTCCTGTGCTTCGCGAGGCGCTTGCCGGCACCGGCATCGAGATTGTGCATGGCGAAGCGGCTTGCGCCGAGCTGGCGCGAATTCCGGTTGATGTGGTTGTCGCCGGCATTGTCGGGCTGGCCGGTCTGGCATCGGTTCTGACGGCGGTCAAGGCCGGCCAGACGGTGGCCCTTGCCAACAAGGAATCACTCGTTTCCGCGGGCGAGCTTGTGATGGCAGAGGCCCGCCGCACTGGGGCGCGCATCCTGCCTGTCGACAGCGAACACAGTGCGATTTTCCAATGCTGGTTCGGCTGGGCAGGCCACCGCGATGATCTGGCAAATGCCGCCGCCATTTCAGACATCAGCCATATCTGCCTGACCGCTTCGGGCGGGCCGTTCCGTGACCGCGACCTGTCCAGCTTTGCCGAAATCACGCCGGCACAAGCTGTGCGCCACCCCAACTGGGCCATGGGACAAAAGATTTCCGTCGACAGCGCGACGATGATGAACAAGGGCCTCGAGGTGATCGAGGCTGCCTGGCTGTTTGACCTTCAGGCCCACCAGATTGATGTCCTGATCCACCCTCAGGTGGTAATCCACGGGATGGTCTATTTCAATGACGGGTCTGTGATCGGCCAGCTTGGCACTGCCGACATGAAGACCCCCATTTCCTATGCGCTTGCCTGGCCGGAGCGGTTGAACTGGCGGCCGGAACGGCTTGACCTCCTGTCATTCTCAAGTCTTGATTTCATGGCTGTTGAAGACGCCCGCTATCCCTGTTTTTTCCATGCCCGTGACGCGCTTGCGTCCGGCGGGATCATGCCGGCGGTGCTGAATGCCGCCAACGAGGTTGCGGTTGCGGCCTTTCTGGCGTCGCGGATCACATTTCCGGAGATTGCCGATATTGTCGACCACTGCCTTCAGCATGCACCCGACGGCGATCTTCGGTCACTGGAAGCGGTGATGGATATTGACAGCCGTACCCGCCAGATCGCCCATCGAAAATGCGGCATGGATGCAGCATCCAAGGCAAATATGGCCGCCACCGGAAGAGGTCTCTGATCACCATGCCAGAACTGAGCGCCCTGCAACTGATCATTGGCTTCCTGCTGCTGCTGACGCCGGTGGTGTACTTTCATGAGCTTGGCCATTACTGGGTCGCGCGCCGCGCTGGCGTTGTCGTGGAGGTCTTTTCGATCGGCTTTGGTCCTGAAATCTACGGCTGGACATCAAAGACAACGGGAACGAGGTGGCGTATCGCCGCCATTCCGCTTGGTGGTTATGTGCGCATGAAGGGCGACGAGAACGAGGCCAGCGGCGCGGCGCCGGGAGCCGGAAAGCTGGCTGGCAGCTTTGCCGGTGCCAGCCTTGGCTGGCGGTTCGCTATCGTCCTCGCCGGGCCGGTTGCAAACTTCATTCTGGGAATCCTGCTGTTTGCCATGGTGTATATGACCGCCGGCAAGGTGTTTCTGCCTGCAGAGATCGGCGAGGTCATGCCGGAAAGCGCGGCGGCAGAAGCCGGATTGCAGCCTGGTGATCTTGTCACCGATATCGACGGCATGGCGGTCCGCGATTTCAATGACCTTCGTGGTCTGGTTGTCGAGGCCCCGGGCCGTCCGCTGGAATTCACTGTCCTGCGCGATGATGTGCCGCTTACCCTGACGGTTACCCCGCAGCCGCGGTTTAACGAGGAAATGCAAATCTATATCGGGCTTCTGGGGGTGAAATCCACCACTGGCGGGACGCGTGAAAGACTGTTGCCCGGAAGCGCTCTTGTGACGGCAAGCGCGGACGCCTTCCGGATGTCGGTGATGATTCTGCGAGGGCTGGCGCGATTTGGCCGGGGCGAAATTCAGGCTGGCGAGGTGCAAGGGCCGGTCGGGATTGCCAAGATATCCGGCTCAGCCCTGCAACAGGGGCTGATTCCTTTTGTTCTTCTGACCGCCGTGATTTCGATCAATCTTGGTCTGATCAATCTGCTGCCAATTCCTGCCCTTGACGGCGGTCATCTCGCCTTTTTCCTGTATGAAGCGCTGTTTCGCCGCCCACTTCCGCTTGCGGTGCAAGGCATCCTGCTGCGTGGGGGTATTTCCATCCTCTTGGCGTTGACGGTTGGGCTTGTCGTATTCGATGTGGCGCGATTGTTCAGCTGATCCGGATATCACCGAGGGGACACCGCTCACGCCACTTCGAAATGTCTGCTTTGATAACACCTCTGTCATGGGTATAGTTTGGCAACCTGAGACGGAGGGCGACCACGATGCCGAAGCTGGCGTTTATATTCTTATGTCTTTTGGCTTTTTCACTGGCGTCCCCGCCGTCTGTTGTCGCGCAAACTGACGACAGCCAGGTCAAGATCGATGAAATCGTTGTGACTGGCAATAAGCGCGTCGCTGCCGGCACTGTGCTGTCCTACCTGCCCGTTCGGGTCGGTGACCGGGTCACGCGCGGGTCACTCAGCATTGCGCTGGAACGGTTGTTCGAGACCGAGCTTTTCAATGACATCGACATCGCGCTCGATGGCGCTGTCCTGACCGTCAGTGTTGTTGAGAATCCGATCATCAACCGCGTCAACATCGAAGGCAATGACGCGCTGTCTGACGAGAGGCTCCTAGAAGTTCTGGATATCCAGCCGCGCCGTGTCTACACGCGAAGACTGGCGCTAGAGGCGACACAGCGCCTGATTGAAATTTATCAGGCCAGCGGGCGTTACGCCGCTGTTGTCGAGCCGCAGATCATCGAGCTTGACGAGAACCGGGTGGATCTGGCTTTTGTCGTGGATGAAGGGCCGCTGATCAAGATCAGCAGGATCACCTTCACCGGAAATGAGCGCTTTTCGGACAATGCCCTGAAGAGAACCATTTCAAGCCGCGAGCGAAAATGGTTCGCGATTTTCTCGACAAGCGACAAATATGACGAGGCGCGTCTCGATTATGACATCCGTCTTCTGCGCCAGTTCTATCTGTCGCGCGGCTATGCCGATATTGAGGTGACGCGGGCCCAGGGCGGCCTTCTTCCCGACCGGACGGGCTTCGCAGTGAATTTTCTCCTTGAAGAAGGGCAGCGCTACAAGGTCAACAAGGTCAATCTCAGCAGCGAAATCGAGAATGTGGATACTGACGAGCTTGCGGCAATGTTCGTGTTTGGCGATGACGGCTGGTATGACGTGCGCGCCCTCGAGCAGGGGTTGCTCGATCTGACCAACAAGCTCGGCAGCCTTGGTTATGCCTTTGTAAATGTTGACCCGGAAGTTCTGACTGACCCGGAAAGCGCCATGCTTGACATCAATGTGAGTGTCGGCAAGGCCAGAAAGAATTTCATCGAGCGCATTGAGATCGTGAACAATGTCAGGACCAAGGATTCCGTCATTCGTCGTGAATTCGAGCTTGTCGAAGGTGATGCCTTTAATCAGGTGAAGCTTGACGAATCCATCAGGAACGTCCGCAACCTCGGGTTCTTTTCCGATGTTTCGGTCCGCAATCTTGTCGGTAGCAGTGACGAGCAGACCATCACGGAAATGACGGTGGAAGAACAGTCAACCGGTGAGCTGTCGATCGGCGTCGGCTATTCCTCGCTCGAGAAGACAAGCGTGTCATTCGGCATTGATGAACGTAATTTCCTGGGAAGTGGAAGAGCTCTTGCGCTGTCACTCGATTTTTCGCAAAGCCGGTCCAACTTCCGGGTGGGTGTGGCGGAGCCCTATCTTTTTGGCCGCAACCTGACAGGACGTGCCGGTCTTTTCAATCAGCGTACCAAACAGAGTTCCGTTACGATCAACAAAACGGGCTTCGACCTCGGCATCAGCTTTGATGCGGCGAAAGATTATTATCACGGCGTTGGATATGAGCTCTCGCAGTCAAAGACAACCGAGAAATCCACAACCGCGACCTCGATCACAGGTGAAAATGGCGCACAGATACTGACATCGGCGGCGAGCTACACAGTCGGTCAGGATCGGCTGGACAACCGCTTTGATCCAACCGAAGGCACGCTTCTTGAGCTTCGTCAGGAACTGGCCGGTATCGGCGGGGACGCCAAATATTACAAGGTGACTGGCCGTGCGGCCTATTACAAGCCGATCAATTTCAACACCTTCTTCTTTGGTGTGAAGGGCCGTGCAAGCCATGTCGCCGGGCTTGGTGAAAAGGTGACGCAATCCCAGCGCTTCTTCCTTGGCGGACGCGATGTCAGGGGCTTTGCCCTCAGCGGCATTGGCCCGCGTGATACCGGCTCGACGGCGGCGGTCGGCGGCAACACACTCGTCACTGGAACTGTCGAGGTTCTTTCCCGGCTTGGTATCAGCAAGGACCTCAACATGCGCTGGACACTCTTTTCCGACTTCGGCAGTGTCTGGGACACCGATTATCCTAGCGGTGTGACAGGCGCGTCTGACAAGTCGATCCGAACCTCGGTTGGCGTCGGCTTGCTCTGGGATACCGTGTTGGGGCCGCTGTCCTTCTACTGGGCGAACCCGACCTCAAAGAAGAGCTATGACAAAACCAAAACCTTCCAGTTTGCCATCGGCACACGCCTCTAGGGCTGAGATGTCACTGTTCACCAGAGCCTTGCGGCTTGCCCTGTCCTGCTTTTGTGCCAGCTGGCTTCTGGGTGCTGGCGCGGCGTTGCTGGCTGGTGGGGCGTCATCTGTTGGCGGGGCCCCCGCACAGGCGCAGGAGCAAGCCAGCGATACGGACAGTGGCGATGCCAATATGCTTGTCCGCCGGATTGGCCTCATTGACCTGGACGGTGTGATCCGCGCCTCTACCGGCACGGCAAAGGTGCGCGAATTGCTGGACAAGCAACGTTCCCTGTTCCAGCAGGAATTCGCCGAGCGTGAGGCCAGGCTTCGGCAGACTGAACGGGAACTTGCCGCGCAGCGAGGTGTTCTGGCAGATGACGTGTTCGCCGAGAAACTGTCGCAGTTTGAGGCTGATGTCACCACCATACAGAAGGAAATCCAGTATCGCCGCGAGGCCATCGACGCCGCCTTTCAGGAAGCGCAGGCGAAACTGCGTCAGATCGCGCTAGAAATTGTCACCGAAGTGGCTGGGGAAAGGCGGCTCGACCTTGTTCTTGTTCGTGATTCGGCGCTGATCTTTGTGCCATCCCTGAACATTTCCGACGAGGTGCTGCGCCGCCTTGACGATCGCACCAAGAATGCGCGTCTCGAGGTGACAATCGATCCTCCGGCCCGGATCAGCCAGGAGTAGGGCATGGCCATAGATCGCGGTTTCTTTACAGTGACTCCACATGATGCGGGGACCATTGCCGAAGCGGCAGGTGCCAGCTTGCATGGCACGGCGGGCGTGGTGGCACGGGATGCCGCGCCGCTTTCAGAGGCGGTTGAAGGAGACCTCTGCTTCATGAATGAGGACCCCGGCGCGGAGACATTGGCGAGGTTGTCGGGCGCGGTGGTCGTCACCACCGAAGCGCTTCTCGGCCTGTTGCCACGGGATTGCGCCGGCCTTGCCTGCCCCTCACCGCGGCTTGGCTTTGCAAGGGCCATGGGTTTGATGGCGTCTGAAATTGACGCGGACAGTCCACCACGGGTGGCCGCACCGGTAGACGGGGTGCTGCTGGGGGCATCAGTTGCCATCGGAGCCAATGTGGTGATTGGCGCGGGCACGATCATTGGTGCGGGCGCGGTCATTCATCAGGGAGTCGAGATCGGCCGGAATTGCAGGATTGGTGCAAATGCGGTCCTGTCCCATTGCCGCCTTTCGGAGGCGGTCCATATCGGCGCGAACAGCGTTGTCGGCGGGGCCGGCTTTGGCTTTGAAATCACTGCTGACGGCCCGGTTGCGCTGCCGCATGTCGGGTCTGTCGCAATTGGTGCGGGAAGCCGGACCGGCGCGGGTTGCACCATTGATCGTGGTACCCTCGGTGTCACCCTGATCGGCACCAGCGTGATGATCGATAATCAGGTTCACATAGCCCATAATTGTGAGATTGGCGACCGTGCCGTGCTGGCGGCACAGGTCGGGCTTGCTGGCGGTGCGGTGATTGGTGAGGCCGCCATGCTTGCCGGACAGGCAGGGGTCAGCTCACAGGTCAGCATCGGCAAGGGTGCCATCGTCATGGGACAGTCGGGTGTGACAAAGGATGTCCCCGACAGCACCACCGTTGTCGGTTTCCCGGCAGAAGAGGCCGGCAAGGTCTGGCGTGAACGCGCTGCCCTGCGCCGGCTGTCGGGCGCATCTCGCAAGAAGGAAGGTTAGTCATGGAAGAGACGATTACCGAACTTGATATCGACCAGATCCGGAAACGTATTCCGCACCGGCCACCGATGCTGCTGATTGAGCGCGTCGAGCAGATCGTGCCTGACGAAAGCGCCGTCGGCATCAAGATGGTCAGTGTCGGTGAACCGTTCTTTGCCGGGCATTTTCCCGACTACCCGATCATGCCCGGCGTTCTGATTGTTGAGGCCATGGCCCAGACAGCCGCCTGCATGGTCAGCGTGACGCTTGGCGGTGATACCGAAGACAAGCTTGTGTTCTTCACCACCATCGACAAGGTGAAATTCCGCAAGCCGGTGCGCCCCGGCGCGTTGCTGAAGCTTCATATCGAGAAAATCAGCTCCAAGGGCCCTCTCTGGAAATTCAGGGGGGTCGCCACCGTCGATGATATGCGTACATCCGAAGCCGAGTTCGCCGCGATGATCGTCGACCCGCAACGCTGATGCCCGTTTTGCCAGTGAAAGACCCCGTATCATGCCTGTGACCATCCATCCGACCGCGATCGTCAGTGAGAAAGCCGCGCTTGGCGAGGATGTATTTGTCGGTCCGTTCTGCATGGTCGGCCCCGACGTCACGCTTGGCGACCGGGTTCATCTGCACGCGCATGTGGTCATCGAAGGGCGCACAAGCCTTGGGGCCGACAGCGAAGTGTTTCCCTTTGCCGTTCTTGGCCATCCGCCGCAGCATACGCGTTTCGCCGGCGAGCCATCGACCCTCGAGATTGGCCATCATTGCACCATTCGCGAACATGTCACCATGCACCCGGGTACCGCCATCGATGCCATGAAGACGCGTGTCGGCAACCATGGCATGTTCCTTGTCGCCGCGCACGTGGCGCATGACTGCGTTGTCGGCGACCATGTCATTTTTGCGAACAACGCCTCGCTTGGAGGACATGCCAAGATTGGCGACCATGTGATGATGGGCGGCTTTGCGACGGTGCAGCAATGGTGCCGTGTCGGCGACCATGCCATGGTGGCGTCGCAGTCGGCTGTGGATAGTGATGTCATTCCCTTTGGCATCGCAGTGGGAAACCGGGCCTGCCTCACCGGGATCAATGTTATCGGCCTTGGCCGTCGTGGCTTCAGCGAGGACAGCATCACCACCTTGCGAAACCTCTACCGGACCCTGTTCCGGGGCAAGGGCGTTTTCAGTGACAGACTTGCCGCCGCGCGCGCCGAATTCGCCGGCAGCGATGAAGCGGCCGCAATGTTCGCTTTCCTTGATCAGGCCGGCCGAAACGGCGTTTGCCAGGCGACATCAAGGAACGGGGCGTGATGGCACGGCTGGCGGTGATTGCGGGGCAGGGCATGCTTCCCGTCACGCTGGCAGACCAGGCCCGCCGCCAGGGCGAGGACGTGGTCGTGTTCCGCATTGCCGGGCAGGCGGATGCCGATTTCTCTGCCTTTGACGGGGACGAGGTGCCGCTAGGCGCTGTTGGCCAGACCCGTGACAGGCTTGTCGAGGCGGGGTGCGATCGGGTGGTGATGGCCGGCAAGATCAGGCGCCCCTCCCTTGCGCAGTTGAAGCCCGACGCGGCGGCCGTCAAACTTCTGGCAAAGGCTGTGGGGCGGGGGGATGATGCGCTGCTTCGGGCTATCAGTGACTATCTTGCCGATGCCGGCATTGAAACCCTGTCGCCTGATGTCTTTATGCCGCAGGCGATGATGCCGGATGGCCTTCAGGCCGGCCAGCTTGACGCGGCGGCGCGCGTTGATGTGGATCGCGGTGTCGCGGTGCTGGATGCGCTTGGCGCACATGATGTCGGGCAGGCTGTTGTGGTGCAGGATGCGCGCGTTATCGCCATCGAGGCGGCGGAAGGTACCGACGAGATGCTGCGACGGGTGGCGGCCCTTCTTGACCCGTCAGGCCCGCCTGCGGTGTTCGTCAAGCGGCGCAAGGCGGGACAGGATACGCGACTTGATCTTCCGGTGATTGGCGCTGACACCATTCGCAATGCCGCCACGGCCGGAATCGGCGTCATAGCGCTGGAGGCGGACGGCGTTCTGCTGGCCGGTGAACCGGACAGTCTCTGGCGGTTGGCCGGCGAAAAGAAGATGACGGTGGTCGGCATTTGATCGCCCCGGTCTTTATTCTGGCTGGCGAGCCATCGGGTGACAGGCTTGCGGCCAGCCTGATGAACGCCGTGAACAACGCTTGGGGTGCCCAGGACTGGATCGGTGTCGGCGGCCCGGCCATGCAGGGCGAAGGCCTTCGAACCGACATCGACATGGATGCGCTGACAATCTTCGGCTTTGGCGCGGCGCTGGCCGCCTATCCGCGTCTGTCGCGCCTTGCCGACCGGCTTGTCGACCGGGTGATGGCGGCGCGTCCGCGGGCCGTGATCACCGTCGATGTGAAGGGCTTCTCCCTTCGTTTTGCCGCCCGTCTCAAACGCCGCATGGCATCGGCCGGGTGGAGCGCGCCGATTATTCATTGCGTGGCGCCGACCGTATGGGCCTGGGGCGCCTGGCGTCGCCATCGTGTGGCACGGTCTGTCGACGGATTGCTGTGCCTGTTTCCCTTCGAGCCTGACTGGTTCACACAGCTTGGTGTGAAGACAGCCTTCATCGGCCATCCTGAAGCCTTCAATCCGGCCTATGATTCGCCGCGGCGGCCCGATCCTGACGTCCCGAAGCATCTTGTCCTGCTGCCGGGAAGCCGTAGATCCGAAATCCGTCATATCCTGCCGCCAATGCTGGCGGCGCTTGGCGGCTTGCAAGACAGACATCCCGGCCTGACCGCCAGCATCCCGACTCTGCCGCACCTTGCCGCCGGCATTGAAGCCGCCTGTGCGGCCTCGCCGGTGGCAGGCGATGTCTCGATTGACAGCGGGGACGGAGCGCTGTTCAACGCGCTGGCGCGGGGAAATGCGGTTCTTGCAGCCTCGGGAACGGTTACGTTGCAGACGGCGCTGTATGGCGTTCCGGGGGTTGCCTGTTACGTCGCCCCGCCACTGTCGGCCTTTATCGGGCGGCGGCTTGTCAGAATGGACCGGGTGATCCTGCCAAACGCCTTGCTGGAACGTGACGTCTATCCGTTCCTGTTTCAGGAAGCGGCGACACCGGCGGCAATGATGGCAGCGCTCGACAAGGTGCTTGACGATGACGGGGCACGGCAGCGGTCGGCACGCGACGCTGCCGCGGTTCGCGACATGCTTCGTGGCGGGTCAGACCGGTTTGGGGACGGTGTTGTCTCGGCACTCACCGAATGGTTTGGCCCGCCGCCCTCCTGACGGATGGCAGCTGTTACCGATCCTTGATATCGACAAAGGGCCGCTCGGTCGGTCCGGTGTAGAGCTGGCGCGGGCGGCCGATTCGCTGCATCGGGTCGGTGATCATCTCGTTCCACTGCGCCACCCATCCGACGGTCCTCGCAACCGCGAACAGCACGGTGAACATCGATGTCGGGAAGCCCATCGCCTTGAGGATTATGCCGGAATAGAAATCAACGTTTGGATACAGCTTTTTATCTATAAAATATTGATCTTTAAGCGCCATATCTTCAAGTTCCATCGCAAGTTCAAGAAGCGGGTCCTCAACGCCCAGGTCATCAAGAACCTGATGGCATGATTCGCGAAGCACCTTGGCGCGTGGGTCGAAATTCTTATAGACGCGATGTCCAAATCCAAACAGGCGGAACGGGTCGTCGCGGTCGCGCGCGCGGTCCACATATTCCTGGATGTTATCCTTGTGGCCGATCTCGTTCAGCATGTTGAGGACGGCTTCGTTGGCACCGCCATGCGCCGGTCCCCAGAGCGAGGCGATGCCGGCCGCGATGCAGGCGAACGGGTTGGCCCCGGACGATCCGGCAAGCCGTACTGTCGAGGTCGAGGCGTTCTGCTCATGATCGGCATGGAGGATGAAGATCTTATCCATCGCGTTGGCGAGGATCGGGTTAACCACATATTCCTCGGCCGGCACGGCGAAGCACATGTGAAGGAAATTTTCGGCGTAGGACAGATTGTTCCGCGGATAGTTGAACGGCTGGCCGAGGGAGTATTTATAGGCCATCGCCGCCAGGGTCGGAATCTTGGCGATCAGCCGCCGCGAGGCGATCATCCGCTGCGTCGGGTCCTGGATGTCCGTGGAATCATGATAAAAGGCGGACAGCGCGCCGACGACACCGCACATGATGGCCATCGGGTGGGCGTCGCGCCGGAAGCCGCGATAGAAG
>CAJWVJ010000051.1 GCA_913048595.1 uncultured Alphaproteobacteria bacterium
CCAAGCCGTTTCGGCGGCGTCTCTTGGCCAGGTTCACAAGGCTGTCGATCTCGACGGCAACGAGCTGGCGATGAAGCTTCAATATCCGGACATGGCCTCGGCCATCGATGCCGACCTTCGCCAGCTGCGCCTCGTGTTCCAGCTTTATGAACGCTATGATTCGGCGATCTCGACCTCGGACATCTATGACGAGCTGTCGGAACGGCTTCGCGAGGAACTCGATTACCGGCGTGAGGCTGCCAACCTCCAGCTCTACCGCCATATGCTGGCCGATGAGGATTCGGTCAGGCTTCCCGAATATCGGGCCGATCTGTCGAGCGACAGGCTGATGACGATGAGCTGGCTCGACGGCACCCGGATCATGCCGTTCCTGGAGAGCGAGCCCTCGCAGGAGGTGCGCAACCAGATCGCACGCAACATGTTCAGGGTCTGGTATGTGCCGTTCTATTTCTACGGCGTGATCCATGGCGACCCGCATCTCGGCAATTATTCGCTGGATCGCGACAACCGTATCAACCTGATGGATTTCGGGTCGATCAGGCTGTTCCGCCCGTCATTTGTCGGCGGGGTCATCGACCTCTACCGGGCGCTTCGTGATTCGGACCCGGATCTTGCCGTTCATGCTTATGAAAGCTGGGGTTTCCACGGTCTCGACAAGGAAGCCATCGAGGTTCTCAACATGTGGGCCGGATTCATCTATTCGCCGCTTCTCGAGGACAAGGTCAGGCCGATCCAGGAGCTGCGGAACGGCACCGCCGGACGCGAACTTGCCGGCAAGGTGCATGGTGAGCTGAAGCGGATTGGCGGCATCAGGCCGCCGCGCGAATTCGTGCTGATGGACCGGGCCGCCGTCGGGCTTGGCTCGGTCTTCATGCATCTTGGCGCCGAGGTCAACTGGCACAATCTGTTCCATGACCTGATTGATGATTTCGACCGGGACAGCCTTGCGGAACGCCAGCGCGCCGCGGCCGCGGCGGCGGGTGTGCCGGCCGAGCTTGTTCAGCCGAACGACTGAGTTTCAGGACAACAGCAACCGGACGGGCGGCCGGTTGTTACCGGAAGACATGTGATGGACCTATGCGCGCGGGCTGTCAGCTCCCCAGGCTTGTCAGGATCTGGTCGAGCGAGGCCTTCGCGTCGCCATAGAGCATCCGCGAATTGTCCTTGAAGAACAGCGGATTCTCGATCCCCGAATAGCCGCGGCCCTGGCCGCGCTTGGAGATGATCACCTGGCGGGCCTTCCACACCTCGAGAACCGGCATGCCGGCAATTGGGCTTCCCGGGTCGTCCTGCGCTGCCGGATTCACGATGTCGTTGGCGCCAAGGATGATGACCATGTCGGCTTCGGGGAAGTCCGGATTGATCTCGTCCATTTCCAGAACGATGTCATAGGGAACCTTCGCCTCGGCCAGAAGCACGTTCATATGGCCGGGGAGACGGCCTGCCACCGGATGGATGGCGAAGCGAACGGACTTGCCCTGCGCCCGGAGGCGGCGGGTGATTTCCGAGACGGCGCCCTGCGCCTGTGCCACCGCCATGCCGTATCCCGGCACGATGATGATGTCCTGCGCGTCCTGCATGTCGGCGGCGACGCTGGCCACGTCGGTGGCGATCATCTCGCCCTCGACTTCCTGGCTGCTGCTGACGGCTGTTCCCCAGCCGCCAAGAATGACCGACAGGAAGTTCCGGTTCATGGCCCGGCACATGATGTATGACAGGATCGCGCCGGAGGCACCGACAAGCGCGCCGGTGACGATCAGCAGATCATTGCCAAGCAGGAAGCCGGTCGCGGCGGCGGCCCAGCCGGAATAGGAATTCAGCATCGAGACGACAACCGGCATGTCGGCGCCGCCGATGGCCAGAACCAGATGCGCCCCGAAGATCAACGCGATGGCTGTCATCAGATAAAGCGTCCAGGGGCCGGCATGGTTCAGATACATGACGCCGAGCCAGACACAGGCCAGAACCGCGACCAGATTCAGGATGTTGCGGCCGGGAAGGGTCAGCGGCTTGCCGTCGACCATGCCAGACAGTTTGCCGAAGGCAACGACCGACCCGGTGGTGGTTACCGCTCCGATGAAGACGCCAAGGAAGATTTCCACCTCATGAATGATCTTTTCCGCGCCGGCCAGACCGTCCGGTGGGGCGAGATCGGAATTGACGCCGATGAAGACGGCGGCAAGACCGACAAAAGTATGAAGCGCGGCGACAAGCTGTGGCATGCCGGTCATCTCGACCCGCCGCGCGACCACAATGCCGATCACCGATCCCACCGCGATCATCAGGATCAGCATGTTGGATATGGTGACCTGCGGGCCGAAGATGGTGGCGCCGACGGCAAGGGCCATGCCGACAATGCCGTACCAGACGGCACGTTTGGCGCTTTCCTGATTGGAAAGTCCGCCAAGCGACAGGATGAACAGCACGCTGGCGGCGATATAGATGGCTGTAACGATATTGGCGCTCATCTGAACTCAACTTTCCCCGGGATGGTTCCGGTCAATCTGTCTGGTCAGCTTTTCTGGAACATGGCCAGCATGCGGCGGGTCACCATGAAACCGCCGACGATGTTGATCGTGGCGATCAGCACCGATATGCCGGCGAGGATCATAACGATCTGGTTTCCAGACCCGACCTGCAGCAGCGCGCCGAGGATGATGATCCCGGAAATGGCGTTGGTGACGGCCATCAATGGCGTGTGCAGCGCATGGCTGACGTTCCAGATGACCTGGAAACCGACAAAACAGGCCAGCGCGAAGACAATGAAATGCTGCATGAAGCTTGCCGGCGCATAGGCCCCGACGAGCAGCATGAACAGCCCGCCGATGGCCAGCAGGCCGAACTGGCGGCGGCCCGCCCGGCGATGGGCTTCAAGCTCCTGCGCGGCCTTTTCCTCGGGTGTCAGCTCGACCGGCTTGGCCGGCGCGGCCGACTTGCCGATGGCCTGAACCTTGGGGGCCGGTGGCGGGAAGGTGATCTCTCCAGCATGCACCACGGTGGCGCCGCGGATGACGTCATCGTCCATATTGATGGTGATCTGGCCGTCCTTTTCCGGGGTCAGGTCATCCAGCATATGGCGGATGTTGGTGGCGTAGAGTGTGGAGCTCTGCGCCGCCATCCGGCTCGGGAAATCGGTGTAGCCGACGATCTTCACCCCGTTGTCCGAGGTGACGATCTGGTCGGCAACGGTCAGATCGCAATTGCCGCCCTGTTCGGCGGCGAGATCGACGACAACCGACCCCGGCTTCATCAGCGCCACCATTTCGGCAGGCCACAATTTTGGGGCCGGGCGGCCCGGAATCAGCGCCGTGGTGATGACGATGTCGATTTCGGGGGCCTGCTCACGGAACAGCGCCATTTCCTTTTCGATGAATTCCGGCGAGGCGGGCTTGGCATATCCGCCTTCGCCCGATCCGTCCTCCTCGAATTCCAGCATCAGGAATTCGGCGCCCATCGATTCGATCTGCTCGGCGACCTCGGGGCGCACGTCGAAGGCGCGGACGATCGCGCCGAGCGACGTGGCGGTGCCTATGGCGGCAAGCCCGGCGACACCGGCGCCAATGACAAGGACCTTGGCTGGCGGCACCTTGCCGGCGGCCGTGATCTGCCCGGTAAAGAAGCGGCCGAACTGATTGCCGGATTCGATCACCGCGCGGTAGCCGGCGATGTTCGCCATCGAAGACAGGACATCCATCTTCTGCGCGCGGCTGATCCGCGGCACCATATCCATGGCGATGGCGTTGCTGTTGGCGGCCTTGAAGGTTTCGAGAAGCGCGGGATTCTGGCCCGGCCAGAACAGGCTGATCACGGTCTGGTCGGCGCGAAGATGCTTTTCCTCCGCCGTTCCGACGCCGCGCACCTTGACGATGATATCGGCCTGTTTCCACAGCGTGGCCGCCGTCTTGACAACGCTGGCGCCGGCCTCCTCATAGGCGGCGTCATCGAACCCGGCGGCGTCGCCGGCGCCGGCCTGGATCACGCAGTCATAGCCGAGTTTCTGAATTTGCCGGACCGAGTCCGGCGTTATCGCCACGCGCCTTTCGCCGGCCGCCGTTTCTGATGGGCATCCAACCTTCATGTCCCAGCCTTTATGTCATTTTCCTGTTTTGCGGGCGAATTCACCCAAGATACCGAGCCAGCACTGTGACCGCAGGGTCCCAACTGCACAAGGCCCTAGTTGGTAAGGGATTTTTGCGTGAAACGCTATAATGGAATAGCGCCCGCTGCATTATATGCGACTTTTATAAAATATGGCGGCCGGGCTGGTGGCTGCCGCTGGCCCATTCGGCGCTCTGATCCACTGACAACAAAAGCCGCCATGGCGCACCAGGGCGGCTTTCCGTACTCTTGATGGCGGCGCAGGCTCTAGTAGCCCTCGCGCTCCATCCGCTTGCGCATCAGCTTGCGAACGCGCCGTGTCGATTCGGCGGCCTCGCGGGCCCGACGCTCGGACGGCTTTTCGTAGGAACGGCGGTTCTTCATCTCGCGGAACACACCTTCACGCTGCAGCTTCTTCTTCAGAACGCGAAGCGCCTGGTCAACATTGTTTTCACGTACAGTTACGTACACTGTCCATCACACCTTTCGGTCCGGTTAACTGGTTCCGCCGGCCCGGCCCGGTTCACGGGGCCATCAAACCGGCCAAGCGGTGCAATCCATTCCGGGCAAGTCCGGGATGGATGTCGCATCAGGAGGGAGGACATAGCATGTCGGACAGCGTTTTGTAAAGCCTGAAGCCATGCCCCGGCCTGGCTGTGCCTGCGTCAGTTTGAGACTGGAAAAATTCGCTGGAACTTCTATGATTGTGAAGAGTGGGGTGTTCGAGAAGCTTTCGGTCAATAGGCGGGGACAGCTATGACCACGGAAGACGGCCTTCATAGTGCCAATCAAAACCATGTGGATGCGGACGCGGCTTCGATCATCGAGGCGGCCCTTGTGCATGTGCCGTTCGACGGCTGGAGTCAGGAGGCGCTGAACGCCGGCGCGGCCGACGCTGGATATGCTGCCGATGATGTCGCGCGACTGTTTCCTGGTGGCGCGGTCGATGCCATCGTCATCCATTCGGCCATGGCCGACGCCGCTATGGCGGCCGCCTTTGAAGCCATGACGGACAAGCCCGAACGGGTGCATCTGATGATCCGGGCGATGGTGCTGATCCGTCTGGAGCAGGCGACCCCGCACAAGGAGGCGGTGCGGCGCGGCCTTACCATGCTCGCCGTTCCGAACAACGCGCTGTCTTCGGCGCGGGCGCTTTATGCCACGGTCGACACGATCTGGCGCGCCGCCGGCCAGCGTGACACCGATATTTCCTTCTACACCAAGCGCGCCACCCTGGCGGCTGTCTACAGCGCGACACTTCTGGCCTGGATCGCCGATACCAGTGGCGATCCGGCGGCGATCGAGGGCTTTCTGGACAGGCGTCTTCGCGATGTGTCGCAGATTCCCAAGGCCACCGCGCCGCTTCGCTCGGTTGTCAGCACCGGCCAGCGTCTTGCCGAAGGCATGTTCCAGGTGGTCGGGCGGGTGCGCCGCTGATCGTCATTTTCCCGCCTTTGCCGCGCTGGTGCCGTGACAATCCGGCAAGGGCCTGTCCCGACAGGCTGTTTTCTTCGGAACGCCTGCGCTATAACCCCTATCCCGAACCCTGACCCGTACCCTGCCTGGGCGGCTATCCGCCCGTTTTGAACGCGAAGAGACCCGCATGCCAATCAAGGTGCCAGACAATCTGCCAGCCCTCGACGACCTCCTTACCGAGCAGGTCGATGTCATGGCGCAACAGGATGCACTTCGCCAGGATATCCGGCCGCTGCGGCTGCTGCTTCTGAACCTGATGCCGAAAAAGCAGGAAACCGAAATTCAGTTCGCGCGGCTGTTCGGCAATTCGCCGCTGCAGATCGAACTCATCCTGATGACGACGGCAAGCTACACGCCGCGCCATACCGAGCCTGCCTATCTGCGACGCTTCTATCGCCGGCTGGATGATGTTCGTGACGAATGGTTTGACGCCCTGATTGTCACCGGCGCGCCGATCGAAAGGCTGCCCTTCGAGGAGGTGGCCTACTGGAAGGAACTGACCGAGATCATGGAATGGTCGCGGACCCATTGTTTCCGGCGCCTGGGCATCTGCTGGGGCGCGCAGGCGCTTCTCTACCATTTCCATGGCGTGCCGAAACATGATTGCGGGGACAAGCTGTTCGGTGTGTTCCGCCATGATCTGAAGCCGGTTCCCGGGCGGCTGATGCGCGGCTTCACCGACCAGTTCCCGATGCCGGTGTCGCGCTACACCGAAAACCGGCGGGCCGATCTCGAGGCCGCCGGGATCGAGGTGCTGGCGGAAAGCGATGAGTGCGGCATCGGACTGGCGCGCGAGCCTGTGGGCGGCGATCTGTTCGTGCTGAACCATCTGGAATATGACGCCGAGACGCTTGGCGCTGAATATCATCGCGACCGCGAACAGGGCATGGCTACGGCCCTGCCGCATGACTATTTCCCGAATGACGATCCCGAGGCGCCGCCGGTGAATTTCTGGCGGCCCTATGCCTTTCTGATGATCAGCAACTGGATCAACGACCTGTATCAGGCAACGCCGTTCGATCTGACATCGCTGGTGGATGGCGGACCGGACAGCTGAAATCACGGCATTGGGGGTGCGAGGCGGCTAGTCTCCAAGCCGGCGCGTGACATGCCCCATCTTGCGGTCCTGCCGCGCCTCGGGCTTGCCATAGAGGTGAAGATGGGTGCCGGCTTCCGACAGTAGGGCCGGCACATCCTTCATGTGCTGGCCAAGCAGATTGTCCATCTGCCAGCGGCCATAGGGCGTGGTGTCGCCAAATCCGAGCCCGGCGAGAACCCGCGCCAGCTGCGCGAACTGGCTTGTGGCACATCCTTCGATTGTCCAGTGGAAGGAATTGTGCGGGCGCGGGGCCATCTCGTTGAACAGCAGCCGCCCGTCGGTTGCGACAAAGAACTCCACCGCCAGCAAACCGACGAGATTGACCGCCTCGGCAAGCGCGGCGGCGGCCGTCCGCGCCGCCTCTTCCAGCGCCGGCACGATCGGCGCCGGCGCCACCGTGCGCACCAGGATGCCGTTTTCATGGCGGTTCTGGCTGACCGGGAAATGCATGATATGGCCGTCGGCATCGCGCGCCAGAAGGGCGCTGATTTCACCGTCAAAACCGATCATTTCCTCAAGAATGGCGTCATCGCTGCCGACCTCGGCAAGCGCATTGCCAAGATCATCGCCGGGGCTGATCCGCACCTGCCCCTTGCCGTCATAGCCAAGCCGGCAGGTCTTCAGGATGGCCGGTGCATCAAGCGCCTTCATGGCCACTGACAAATCTGCCAGCGAGCCGACCTGCCAGAAGCGCGGTGTCGCGATGCCAAGTCCGGCGGCAAGTGTCTTTTCGGCAATCCGGTGCTGTGCCGCCTGCAGCGCCGCAACGCCCGGGCTGGCAAGGCAGATTTCACCGATGACCTGCATGGTGGCCGCCGGCACATTCTCGAACTCGCTTGTCACCACATCGACGTCCGCGGCGAACCGGCGGAGGCTTTCGATGTCTTCATAGGAGGCGGTGGTCGTGGTTGTCGCAACGGCGCCGGCGGGGCTGCCGTCAGCGTCGGGGGCATAGACATGGGTGTCGATGCCAAGCTGCGCCGCGGCAATGGCAATCATGCGGCCAAGCTGGCCGCTGCCAAGAATGCCAATGCGCCCTGTGCCGGACTGTGTGCCTGCGGTGGTCATGACGGGATGTCTGCAACCGAATCTGTCTGGGCCTGACGCCAGCTATGTAGGCGGCTTGCCAGTGCGGCGTCGCCAAGGGCCAGAATCTGCGCCGCCATCAGCCCGGCATTTCGCGCTCCGGGAATACCGATGGCAAGCGTGCCGACAGGCACGCCGGCGGGCATCTGCACGATCGAGAGAAGCGAGTCCATGCCCTGCAGGGATTTTGATTCAACCGGCACGCCAAGCACCGGCAGATTGGTATGCGCCGCCAGCATGCCGGGAAGATGGGCCGCGCCGCCGGCACCGGCGATGATCACGCCAAAGCCGGCATCCGCCGCGCCGCGGGCGAAGGCGGCAAGACGGTCCGGCGTGCGATGGGCCGAAACGATCTTCGCCTCATGCGGCACATCGAGCATCTCAAGCATCTGCGCCGCCTCCTTCATGGTCGTCCAGTCGGACTGGCTTCCCATGCAGACGGCAACGCTCGGGCGGGTGGCGGCAGAATTCGACATGGGCAGGGATATCCTCGTCTCAGGCAATGATGTCGGGAAGGATCTGGCTTTTCACCAGGGTGATTTCATCCTTCAGCACAAGCTTGCGCTTCTTCAGCCGCTGCAGCTGCAGCTGGTCGAACGGCTTGTCATCCGACAGCCGTCCGATGACGTCGTCAAGGTCCCGGTGCTCGCTTTCCAGGACATGGAGGCGTGCCTTCAAAAGCTGCTGTTCCTCGATTTCGGCGTTGCTCACCGGCTCTGTTCCTGTTTCGCAGGCCCCTCTGCCTCCGGCCGGGTGCCGGCGGATGCCGGGCAACCCCGTCTTGCCGTCACATCAGGGCAATTCGCTGATATCCGATACCTGTTCCTCGACATGCGGCGTGCCGCCGGCCTTTTCGATGGCGGCGTCCAGGTCGGTCTGCTTGCACAGGCCGAGCATCGCCGGATGCTTTGCCGAGATGTTGCTGATGTTCCAATGTGTCCGTTCGCGGATTTTCGTGATGGTTTCCTTTGTGGTGCCGATCAGCTTGACGATCTGCGAATCCTTCAGCTCGGGGTGGTGCTTGACCAGCCAGGCGATGCCATCCGGCTTGTCGCCGCGGCGCGCCACCGGCACATAGCGCGGGCCCTTGGTGCGGCGGTTCGGTGTCGGCAGGTCCGAGCTTGCCAGGACAAGGCGCGCCGAAGGATCGCCTTCGCACCGCGCGATCTCCTCACGGGTCAGCTGGCCGTTCTGGATCGGGTCATATCCCTGGATACCGATGCCGGTTTCGCCATCGGCAATCGACTGAACCTCAAGCGGGTGGAGGCCACACAGATCCGCGATCTGGTCAAAGGATAGCGCGGTGTTGTCAATCAGCCATACGGCCGTTGCTTTTGGCATGAGCAATTGTGTCATCATTACCTGCTTTCTGCCGCAAGCCGGACGGTCCGGCCTGCGCATTCACGCGTTGAATAGCGGGGAGCGGCATTTATAGCCGTGAACCGCCTGTTTTGCAAAACCTTTGCGGGGCCGGATGAAATCGCCGATACTGCCATGCCTTAACGCTGGATGGAGGGCGGCCATGGAAGACGAACTCGACAGGCTGAAGCCGGCAGGGCTCGGTCCGGAGATGGAACGCTGGAATGTCGAGGACCTTGAGGCCTATATCGCCGCGATGCGCCAGGAAATTGCCCGTGTCGAGGCCATCATCGCCGACAAGGGTTCGGTCAATGCGGCGGCGGCGGCGCTGTTCGGCGACTCATCCTGACGCTGCTTTCAGACAGGCTCAGCCGGCATCCGTACGTGCCGGGTCAGGAAGCGGCAGCATCCAGTCCGGAATGGCAAGTCGCGCCGGCAGCCGGTCGGCGCTGAGTGTGGGGCTGCCACCCATGATCCGGTGGATGTCGGACAGCTTCATGGTGGCGAGGCAGACCGCGCCATCCCCGGTGGTGGCGGTACTCAGAACCGTGCCAAGCCTGCTTTCTGCTTCGCAGACATCCGATCCCGGGGCAGGGCAGTCCCCGGATATGGCAAGCGGTACGATGCGGCGCTTCACCAGCCCGCGATAATGCGTCCTGGCGGTGACCTCCTGGCCGACATAGCATCCCTTTTCGAAATCAACCGCGCCAAGCCTGTCGAGCCCGGCTTCCAGCATCAGCGCCCGTTCCGGCTGCAGGTCAACAGGCCCCTGCGGCACACCGGCGGTGATCCGCGCCGCGTGCCACACCCCGACGGGTGTGGTGGCGGCCATGGCCCGGCCGCCCTGCGGGTCGATCCACCGCCAGCCCAGATCGCCATGCCGCGGGTCGAGGCTGGCACCATCCGGCATCGGTGCGCCGCCCCATCCGACCCAGAGCTTCGCGTCATCCAGCATCGCCAGCTCGACTGGCCGGCGAAGCCGGTAGCGGCGCAGGCGGGTGAACAGGTCGTCGGCGCGCGACGCATCGCAGTCGATCAGGAAACCGTCCGCGGTGCGAAGCACCATCATGTCCGCCAGAACGCGGCCCTGCGGGGTCAGCAGGGCGCTGGCGCGGGTCTCTCCCGGGGTCAGCCTTTCGACATCGGATGTCAGGATCGACTGCAGGAAATCTGCCGCCTCGGCCCCGCCAAGGCGGATCATGCGCCGGTCCGGGTCATGTGCCACATTGCCTGTCATTTTGCCATTATCGGTCATGGGCTCTCGGTGATCCCGCCCTCATAGCGGGCGATATAGAAATGGCGTTTCCTGGCCCAGAAGCAACGGTCCTCGTCAGGCCAGATTTCACGATAATGTTCGGTGTCCCTGAAATGGAAGACCTGCGTGCAGAACAGATATTTCACCCTGATCCGCTCGGGACCAAGATCGAGTTTGCCGCGGTCGCTTGTGGTGATGGTGATGGCCGGCCGGTCGCGCCGGAAACATTGCCCGACCTTTTCGCCGCGGCAGGCGGTTTCCCCGGATTCGGTGATCCGCACATAGGTAAAGCGCCCGTCGGAAAAGCGGAAGCCTTCATCATCGAACATCGCGCACTCATCATCCGGTGGCGTCTGCGAGCGGGCGAATTCACAGGTGAACCAGGTCCCGCCCCAGCCGGTGTCGGCCACCGCCGTGCCTAGCGGCGGCAGGCCGGTCGATGCGGCGAGCGTCATGATCATCGCGGGCGCAGACAGTTTCATCCTGCCGTCACCCTGGCCGGCTTTGCCAGCATCAGCGCGCCACCTGCCTGTGCCAGAAGCGCGAGTGCGATATTCAGCAGCATCAGGACCCCCATGCCATAGCCAAGATCGATCAGCACACCCATCGCCATGGGTGACAGGGCCGAACTAAACACGCCGAGTGGCAGAAATATGGCCTTCACCTCGCCAAGATAACGGGTGCCGTACATTTCGGCCATGGTGGCGGCGACGGCGGTGTTCGGCATGCCGGCGGCAAATCCGAAGAAGACAAAGAACACAAGAACCCCGGCCTGCCCCTCGATCAGCCACAGCGCCGCGCAGGCAAGGGTGATCGGCAGCATCATATGCGCCGCCACCCGCCGCCCGCTGAACCGGTCGACAAGCTGTCCCGACAGCAGCGTCCCGATCACCGCGCAGGCGGCATAGACCACATAATTCGCCGCCCAGCTTGCCAGCGACACACCGGCAAGCTCGGCCAGATAGATCTGGTGGAACAGCAGGCCGGTGACGGTGAATCCCGGCACCATGGTCAGCCAGACAAGGCCAAGCCAGAACCGCCTGTCCCGCATCACCGCGCGGCGGCGCCAGTGATCCACCCCGTCAATGGTGATGATGTCGGCCTCCGCCCTGTCATCCACCCCTTCGGCCGCGGCCGCGGCCATCACACCTTCAAGGCCGCCACCATCCTGATAGCGGGTTCGCCGCGTCAGCACGCGAAGAAAGGGAAGAAGACCGACAAGAGGAAGCATCGGTAGACACAGCCACAGCAGCCGCCAGTCGAGCACAAGAAGAAGCGCCACCACCGAGGCCGGCCCGATGGATTCGGCGATGTTGATCCCGAGCTGCGCCAGCGACAGCGCCCGCCCACGCGCCGCCACATAGCGACGCGCCATTGCCGTCGTATAGGTGTGGGTTGTCATCCCCTGGCCGAACAGCCGCAACAGATACAGCCCGACGACAAGGGCAAAGACCGAATTCACCTGGCTGAACATCAGCGCCGAGGCGCACAGGCCGAAAATGACGACCATGGCGAGTTTCTCGACCCGCATCGTGTCGGCAAGCTTGCCGAGCCACAGCAGGCTGATTGCGCTTGCCGTGGTGCCGATGGCGTAATAGGTCCCGAAGGCGCCGTGGCCGAGACCAAGATCGCCGCGAATCTCGGCTGAAAAGAGCGAGATGAAGAAGGTCTGGCCAAGCGACGAGCAGAAGGCCATCGCCATGCCGAACAGCAGGAACCGCCATTCCACCCGCATGAAATCAAAAGTCGACGCCGGCAGGGCGGCGGCGGACGGGAACGGGTCGGAACGGGGCTGGGTCATGGCGGGGATTTCACCACGCCGCCCGCACCCCGGCAAGCCGGATCGGCATCGCATGAGGCTTTTTCATCTTATCCGTCCGGCATATATCGCCTCGGACGCCCGGCTTGAAAGCTGACCGATCAATACATAACTAAATCGCATACGGGACACCCCCAGCATAAAAAATGTCGATAGACGGTGCCGCTGGGGGCACGTGCCGGCGGTTTGCCGCTACACTTGTGACCTTGCTGGCTTGCTCGAGGCGGGCTGGCGAGGCCCGGTGCGCGGCGGCGAGGCCGGGAAGGAGTGTATGATGCAGACTGACAGATTTACCGCCCTTGTGCGCAACGCCGTGATGGCGGCGCAGAACAGCGCGCTTGCCGCGAACCATCAGAAGGTCACCGCGGCGCATCTTCTGCGCGCGCTGCTGGATGATGACAATGTCACCGTCCGCAGCCTGATTGGCCGGTCCGGGGGCGACATTGACGGGCTGTCGGCGGCGCTTGACAAGATGCTGGCGGCGATCCCGGCGGTCACCGGGTCCGGTGCCGACCAGCTTCAGATCGATATCGAGCTTGCCCGCGTGCTGCAGGCCGCCGAGGGCGAATCCAAAACGCTGGGCGACAGCTTTCTGGCCGTGGATGCGCTGCTTCTCGCCATGGCCAGGAGCAAGGGCGAGATCGGCCGTACCCTGTCCGCAGCGGGTGTCGAGGCGTCGCGGGTCGCCGCCGCCATCACCGACATGCGCAAGGGCCGCACCGCCGACAGCGATGCCGCCGAGGACAGCTACGAGGCCCTGTCGAAATTCACCACCGATGTCACCGATGCCGCCCGGCGCGGCAAGCTCGACCCGGTGATCGGGCGCGAGGCCGAGGTGCGCCGCACCATCCAGATCCTGGCCCGCCGCACGAAGAACAACCCGGTCCTGATCGGCCAGCCCGGCGTCGGCAAGACCGCCATTGCCGAAGGGCTGGCGCAGCGCATCATCAATGGCGACGTGCCGCAGGCTCTTGCCGACAAATCCCTGTTGTCGCTCGACATGGGGGCGCTTGTCGCCGGCGCGAAATATCGCGGCGAATTCGAGGAACGGCTGAAGGCGGTGCTGAAGGAGGTGGAATCGCGCGATGGCGAGGTGATCCTCTTCATCGACGAGATGCACCAGCTTGTCGGGGCCGGCAAGACGGACGGGGCGATGGACGCCTCGAACCTTCTGAAGCCGGCGCTGGCGCGGGGCGAGCTGCGCTGCATCGGCGCGACGACGCTGGATGAATACCGCCAGTATGTGGAAAAGGACGCGGCGCTGACCCGCCGGTTCCAGCCTGTCTTCGTCGATGAGCCGACGGTCGAGGACACCATTTTCGTGCTTCGCGGGCTGAAGGAGAAATACGAGCTTCATCACGGCGTGCGAATCACCGACGACGCGCTGATCGCCGCGGCGAAGCTCTCGCACCGCTATATTTCGGAACGCTTCCTTCCCGACAAGGCCATCGATGTGATGGACGAGGCGGCAAGCCATCTTCGCATCCAGTCCGACAGCAAGCCGGCGGCCCTTGACGCCACCGACCGCGGCATCATGCAGCTGAAGATCGAGCAGGCGGCCCTGCAGAAGGAAAATCCCGACGCCGCGAAAAAGCGGCTCGATGCCATCGCCGCGGAGTTGACGCGGCTTGAGGCGGAATCGGCCACGCTGACGGCGCAGTGGGAAGACGTGAAATCGCAGATGGCCGAGGTCGGCAGGCTGCAGCAGGCGCTCGAGGATTCGCGCCACCGGCTTGAAGTGGCGCAGCGCGAGGGCCGGCTGGAAGAGGCGGCCGAGCTGGCCTATGCGCAGATACCGGCCATCGAGCAGGAGCTTGGCGCAGCGAAGGCGGCGGTGTCGGAATCCGACATTGTCGATGAAGAGGTTACCGGCGCGCAGATCGCCGCCGTGATCAGCAGCTGGACCGGAATCCCCGTCGACAAGATGCTGGAGGGCGAGCGCGAAAAACTGCTGAAGATGGAGGAGGCCCTGTCCGCCCGCGTGGTGGGCCAGGACGAGGCGCTCGCCGCCGTCTCCGACGCGGTGCGCCGCGCCCGCGCCGGCCTGAACGACCCCAACCGGCCCCTGGGCAGTTTCCTGTTCCTGGGCCCGACCGGCGTGGGCAAGACCGAACTGACCAAGGC
>CAJWVJ010000052.1 GCA_913048595.1 uncultured Alphaproteobacteria bacterium
CGCGATTATGGACCAGGATGGGCACAACCACAAATTCCTGACCAGCGGCCTCGACCTTGTCCTGACGCCGCGCTTCTCGCCGACGACCCAGGAAATCGCCTATCTCAACTATTTCAACGAAGAGCCGAACGTCTACATCCAGGATATCCGGACCGGGCGCAGCGAACGGCTCGGTTCGTTCCCCGGCATGACCTTTGCGCCGCGTTTCGGGCCGCAGGGTGACAGGCTGATTATGAGCTGGGCCCAAAACGGGTTGACCGACATCTATGAGATGGATCTTCGCACCCAGGAAATCCGGCAATTAACCAAATCCGGCGCCATCGACACCGCGCCGTCCTATTCGCCGGATGGCCGTCGCATCGTGTTTGAATCTGACCGCGCCGGTCGTCAGCAGCTTTACACCGTCAACAATGACGGCTCCGGCCTGCAGCGGATCAGCTATGGCGAGGGGCGCTATGCCACCCCGGTCTGGTCGCCGCGTGGCGACATCATTGCCTTCACCAAAATGCACGAGGGTACCTTTTACATCGGCATCATGAATGTCGATGGCACTGGCGAACGCCTGCTTGCACAAGGGTTTCTGGTAGAAGGCCCGACCTGGGCGCCAAACGGGCGGGTGCTGATGTACTACAAGCAGGAACCGTTCGAGGCTGATGGCAGCGGCGGGACCACCTCTCTGTTCCGCATCGACATCACCGGCTTCAACGAGCGCCGCATCATCACCCCGTCGGATGCATCCGATCCCGCCTGGTCACCTTTGCGCCGCTGACCTGATCTGTTGTTCGAATCCTGAATTCATGCCGCAGGCGGAGTTTTTGTTTCAATTATCAAAAATTTGGGTTAGTAAGTGACGAGAATTGTGGCTTCGGGCGTTCCCGGAGCCTCTTGTGTTGTTTTCAGGCGGCCTTTAGGGGAACTCTAGCCCTGGCCTGTGGTTGGCATGTAGCGCAACTGTCCTGGGAGCAGGGGAAATTTAAGGGCAACATCCGGAACAGCGGATTGCCACTGAGCCAGTCTATTTAAGACAGGGAGCATAACCATGTTGCAACGCCTGATCGCACTCGCGGCCGTCGCATTTTTTGTAGCCGCATGTGAAACCGCATCACAAACAACCACCGATAGCGCAGGCGAGTCGAGCTCATCGACCGCTTCGACCTCGGCGTCCACCACATCCAGCTCCGGTTCCTCGGGCTCCAGCTCCGGTTCCTCGGGCTCCAGCTCCGGTTCCTCGGGCTCGTCATCGTCGTCCAGCAGCTCCTCCTCTTCATCCAGCGCTGCAGATGCCGCGACAAGCGCAGAGGACGCGCTCGCCAAGATCGGCAACACCGTTTATTTCGGCTATGACAGCTCGGCTCTGTCCGACGATGCCCAGGCGACGCTGATGCGCCAGGCCGGCTTCCTGAGAGGCAACCCGTCGCTGACCGTAACCATTGAAGGTCACTGCGACGAGCGCGGCACCCGTGAGTACAACCTTGCTCTTGGTGAGCGTCGCGCCACTGCCGCCCGCGACTATCTGCTGGCACAGGGCGTCGATCCGGCGCGCATCCGCGTGATTTCCTACGGCAAGGAACGTCCGGTCGCCTCCGGGTCCACCGAGCAGTCCTGGTCGAAGAACCGTCGCGCCGCGACCGTCCTGAACTAGAGACAGGCAAGGCACGCCAGGCGGTCATCCCTGATGCCGCCGGAACATTCAGGAAAGAGGGGCCGCCGGCTCCTCTTTTTTTGCCCAAATTGTGCCTCAAATGACGGCTAACACAGCCACTTGCAATCTCGTTACCCTGCTGGAAGGCACGTGATCATGCGCATGCTCCAATTTCTTGCGGCAACCGCCATCACCGGCATGCTGGCCGTATCCCATACCGCCGTCGCCCAGGAATCGCGCTCCGGCGCGCCGGCGAGCGCGGCCAATGACCCGGCTGGCGGCAGCGCCTCGGTCCTCCTGACCCGCCAGGGGCAGCGGCTTGATCTGCTGGAAACCGATCTTCGCGACATGCGTGGCGTGCTGGAAACCGACCTTCGCAATCTGAAAATGCAGATCACCCAGCTTGGCAACAACGCCAGCAGCGGTGAAACGGCGACCACGGCGGAACTGCGTGATTTGCGCGACCAGGTTGAGCGGCTTGCCGATGCCGTGGCGATGACAAGCCGGCGCATGGAACGCACGCTGGAAATGACATCGGACATGGAATTCCGCCTTCTGCGGATGGAAAAGCGGCTTCAGACACTGATGAATCTGGGCGGTGAGGAGCTGGCCCGCGCGGCCGTCGAGGATGACACCATCCCCGCCGGCGAGGGCGGAGAAGTGTTGATGACGCGCGATGCGGATACCGGTGAGGTAAACTGGCAGATGAGCGAGGCCGAGCTGAACAAGCAGCTTGATGGCACGACTGCAGACGGCCAGCCATCGACCGAGCTTGCCAGCGCCGGCGCGCTTCCCGCCGACAGCGCAGTGGCCGCGCTGGCCGGGGGTGAAGCGTCTGACAATGGATCGCAGGCCGCGCCTGCCGCCACCGCTACCAGAGCACCTGCAGCTGCGCCTGCGAAGCCGGAGGTCCTGCCCGATGCCTCGCCGGAGGAGCAGTATAATTTCGCCCTTGGTCGCGCGATGCAGAACGACCTTGAAACCGCGGAAGCCGCATTTGCGGAATTCCGTGAATTCAACAAGGGGCACGCGCGCGAGGCCGATGCGCTGTTCTGGCTTGGCCGGATCCAGTTCCTTCGCGAGCAGTTCGATCTTGCCGCGATGACCTTCTCCGAATTCAACTCGGCCTATCCGGATGACGCCCGTATCGTCGATACCACCATGTGGATCGCCGAGGCCGTGTCGCGCTTCGCGCCGGCGGACCAGGCCTGTGCGATCTACGCGTCGCTGCCGAGCCTGCTGGAATCGCCGCCGGACCGCTTCACCGAAAGACTGGCAGCGCTGAGCCAGGCCGCCAATTGCGGTGGCTAGGCAGGTCAGAGCGCCTGTTTCTTCCGACGTCCTTGCGGCGATTTTCGATGATGCGCTGACGGCGGCGCTGGCAGACCTGCCACGCCGTTTCGCATCCCACTCCCGTCATTTGATCAGCGCCGTGTCTGGCGGGCCGGACAGCATGGCGCTGGCGCAACTCGCCAAGGTCTATGCGGCGCGTCACGGCGCTGCGCATCGCGCGCTGGTGGTTGATCACGGGCTGCGCCCGGGCTCGGCCGAAGAGGCCGGCCGTGTCGCCGCGCGGCTGCGTGCGTTCGGCATCACGGCGGATGTGCTGGAGGTGACGGCGCAGCCCGTATCGACGGGAATTCAGGAATGGGCGCGGGCGCGCCGCTATGATCTTCTTCTGCGCGAGGCGCGCCGCACCGGCGGCTGCCTTCTTCTTGGCCATCATGCCGCGGATCAGGCGGAAACCGTGATGATGCGGCTGGCGCGCGGCTCCGGCCTTGCCGGTCTTGCCGGCATGAGGCAGGTGACATTCCGCGAGGGGGTGGCGATCCTGCGGCCGCTGCTGGCTGCCGACCGTGCGGCGATCCTTGACTATTGCGATGATGAAGGTCTGGTGTTTGAACGCGACCCCAGCAACGCCGACAGCCGGTTTGAACGGGTGCGCTGCCGCCGGGCGCTGGCCGCGATGGACCGGTCCGGCTTGGCCGGCTCTTCCTGCCTCCTGCGGCTTTCACGCGCGGCAGCCGGGATTGATTCCGCGTTTCTCGACAGGCTTGCCCGCGCCGGACTGCTGACATCGCTGTCCGCCGCCGGCCATATGACGCTTCGGGCGGCGGCGCTGCGGCTGCCGCAGCCGGCCCTGATGCGGTTGCTGGCGCGGGTGATCCAACTTGTGGCCACGCCCCGCCATGGCCCGGGGCAGGATGCGCTGGAGCGGCTTGGCACACGCATTCGTGACGACCGGCCGGCCACGCTTGGCGGCGTCCGCTTCACCTTGACCGGGGAGGAGTGGCTTGTCACGGCCGAGATCGGGCGTCGCCCGCCGCGCTGCCATGTGGCGGCTGGTCAGACCGTGCTGTTTGCCGGAAACTGGCTTGTAAGCAGTCCTGTCGACGCAATGGTGCGATATCTTGGCGAGGCTGGCAGCGGCCCGCGCGCCGGCTGGCGTGACAGTGCCGGATGGAGCGGCGTTCCGTCGCTGGTCCGGCGCAGCCTGCCGGTGCTGGAAACCCTTGACGGGGCGCTGTTATACCCCCACCTAACCACTGATGGCCGAGATGTGCGGGCGGATTTCATGGCAACGGCTGAATGTCTTCGTTATGGCAGTGCCCTGCCCGGAAAAACATCGTAAGGCCAAAGCAATTATTCACGCCGCATCCGGCGCATGACCCCGGATGTGGCCCAACCTGCTTGAAGGAAGGCGCACGCCGTGAACAACATGGGACGCAACATCATCATCTGGCTGGTCTTTGGCGCCGCGTTGCTGGCGCTGTTCAACCTGTTCCAGAGCCCGTCTTCGACGTCACCCGGCAACCAGCTTGCCTATTCCGACTTCATTGCCGAAGTCGAAAGCCAGCAGGTCGTCGAAGTTGTGATCGATGGCCGCACCCTCAAGGGTACCGCAAAGAATGGCCGCACCATCACCTCGGTGATGCCGGAGGGCACCGATGTGGTCGCTGTGCTGGATGCCAATGATGTCCGCATCATCGCCAGCCCCGAGGACAGCGGCATGCCGTCCTTCCTGTCGATCCTGCTGTCCTGGTTCCCGATGCTGCTGTTCATCGGCATCTGGGTGTTTTTCATGCGCCAGATGCAGGGCGGCTCGCGCGGGGCGATGGGGTTCGGAAAATCGCGCGCCAAGCTGTTGACCGAGCATCAGGGCCGGGTGACCTTCGAAGATGTCGCCGGCATTGACGAGGCGAAGACCGAGCTTGAGGAGGTTGTCGAATTCCTGAAGGACCCCGGCAAGTTCCAGCGTCTCGGCGGCAAGATTCCCAAAGGCGTGCTTCTTGTCGGCCCTCCAGGCACCGGTAAGACACTTCTTGCAAAGGCCATCGCCGGAGAGGCGAATGTGCCCTTCTTCACCATTTCAGGCTCCGATTTCGTCGAGATGTTTGTCGGTGTCGGTGCCAGCCGTGTCCGAGACATGTTCGAGCAGGGCAAGAAGAACGCGCCCTGCATCATCTTCATCGACGAGATCGACGCTGTCGGCCGTCATCGCGGCGCAGGTCTTGGCGGCGGCAACGACGAGCGCGAACAGACACTGAACCAGATGCTTGTCGAGATGGACGGATTCGAGGCGAATGAGGGCGTGATCCTGATCGCCGCAACCAACCGCCCGGATGTTCTCGACCCGGCGCTGCTTCGCCCGGGCCGTTTCGACCGCCAGGTCGTCGTGCCGAACCCGGACGTTATCGGCCGCGAGAAAATCCTGAAGGTCCACATGCGCAAGACGCCACTTGCCGAGGGTGTGGAGCCCCGCATCATCGCGCGCGGCACGCCGGGCTTCTCCGGTGCCGATCTGGCCAACCTTGTGAACGAGGCGGCGCTGCTGGCCGCGCGCAAGGGGCGGCGCACCGTGTCGATGTCGGAATTCGAAGAGGCCAAGGACAAGGTGATGCTCGGCTCCGAGCGCCGGTCCATGGTGATGACCGACGACGAAAAGCGTCTGACAGCCTATCATGAGGCAGGCCACGCCGTGGTCGCGCTGCACTGCCCGGCCTCCGACCCGATCCACAAGGCCACCATCATCCCGCGCGGCCGCGCGCTTGGCATGGTGATGCGGCTTCCCGAAGGCGACCGTATCTCGCTTGCCCGCGAGCAGATTTATGCCGATCTTCGTGTCGCCTGCGGCGGCCGTATCGCCGAAGAGCTGATCTTTGGCGAGGAACGGGTGACAACAGGCGCGTCCTCGGATATCCGCATGGCCACCGACATGGCACGCCGCATGGTCACCGAATGGGGCATGTCCGACAAGCTCGGCTTCCTTGCCTATAATGCCGACGAGCAGGAAGTCTTCCTTGGCCGGTCTGTGGCGCAGCAGAAGAATGTCGCTGATGCCACCGCATCGGTCATCGATTCGGAAATCCGCCGGATCGTCGACGAAGCCTACACGCACGCCACCAAGATCCTGAAGAAGCACAATGACGAGCTTGAGCGGCTGGCGCAGGGACTTCTGGAATATGAAACCCTGAATGGTGACGAAATCAGGATCATTGTCGAAGGTGGCACCCTGTCGCGTGAGGAGTCGTCAGACGATGTGGAAACGCCGCGGGCCAAGCGCAAGCGTGCCTCGATCCCCGGATCTGGCCGACCGAAGAACCCCGGCAGCGAGCCAGCCTGACCAGGTTCGCCGTCGATGGGTGAAACACAGCTTCGCCGGTTGGCGGCCCCGCCGGCCCCGCCGTTCAGCCTGCCAAGTTGGATTCGCCCGCTTCCTGTGGCAGGCGGCCGGCACAGTCTCGCCGGCGGCTGGGCGTCATTCGACCAGATCGACCTTGTTCAACGTGGTGATGACGGCGGCTATGCGGCCGTTCGTATGGACCCTGACGGGCTTGTTGACGCGGCTTCCGACCGCAATAAGGCTGTGGCGGCCCTCGACCGGGTGATGGCCCCGCGGGCTGACTTCGCCGGGCTTGCCATGGACCGCCCGCGGATCATGGGCATCCTCAACGCGACCCCTGACAGTTTTTCCGATGGTGGCAGGCATAACGCGCCTGCGCGCGCTGTCGCCGCCGGCCGGGAAATGATCGCGGCCGGGGCCGATATCATCGATATCGGCGGTGAATCCACCCGCCCCGGGGCCGAACCTGTCACCCGCAATCAGGAACTGGCCCGGGTGCTGCCGCCGCTTGCCGGCCTGAAGGGGGGTGGCGCGGTGCTGTCGATCGATACACGGCATGCCGAGGTGATGACGCGCGCCGTGGCCGCAGGGGCCGGTATCATCAACGATGTCGGCGGCCTGCGCGGTGACGGCGCGCTGGATGCCGCCGCCGCCGCCGCCGTGCCGGTGATCATCATGCATATGCAGGGCACGCCCGAGACCATGCAGGCCGATCCTGTCTATGGCTTTGCGCCGGTCGAGATTCTCGAATTCCTCGAGGCGCGGATCGGGGCCGCCGTCGCCGCCGGTATTCCGCGCGAGATGATCGCGATTGATCCCGGCTTCGGCTTTGGCAAGACAGTTGTGCATAATCTGCAGATGATCGACTGGGCGGCAATGCTGCATATGCTTGGCGTGCCGGTGCTGATCGGGGCAAGCCGCAAATCCAGCATCGCGAAACTCTCTGCCGGCGAGGATGCCGATAACCGGCTTGCGGGTTCCATTGTGCTGGCCATGGCCGGGGTGGCGCAGGGATGCCAGCTGCTTCGCGTTCATGATGTTGCGGAGACCGGTCAGGCACTGGCGGTGCGGATGGCTCTGGCCGGTGCCTGACCGCCAAGGCGGGTTGTGAAAGAAAGCCTGTCTGCCTATTGTGGCAGCGCAAACAATGGCCCGCTGAGATAGGTTCTGGCATGGCAGGAATGTTCGGTACGGATGGGGTGCGCGCGCGGGTCAATACCGGCGCAATGACGGCCGAGGCGGTGGTCCGGCTGGCGCTGGCTTCCGGCCGCTGGTTCATCGACAACAACCCCGAAGGGCGGTCTGGCCGGCCACTGGTTGTGATCGGCAAGGACACCCGCGTGTCCGGCTATATGATCGAGGCGGCGCTTGTCGCCGGCTTCACCTCGATCGGCATGGATTGCCGCCTGCTTGGCCCGATGCCGACCCCCGGCGTGGCCTATCTCACACAGTCGCTTCGCGCGCATCTTGGCGTGATGATTTCGGCAAGCCACAACCCCTATCATGACAATGGCATCAAGCTGTTTGGCCCGGACGGGTTCAAGCTTGACGATGCCATCGAGATCGGCATTTCCGAGCTTGCCGCCGGCTCCATCGAACTGTCAGGACCGGAGGCCCTTGGCCGCGCCAGCCGCATGCTGGACTCCGTCGGCCGCTATGTCGAATTCGCAAAATCCACCCTGGCCTCGGAAGTCCGGTTCGATGGCATTAAGGTGGTGGTGGATTGCGCCAACGGCGCCGCCTACCGCACCGCGCCGGATACGCTTCGCGACCTTGGCGCCGAAGTGATTGCCATCGCCAATGACCCGGACGGATTCAACATCAATCAGGATTGCGGGGCCGTTCATCCGCAGACACTGGCGGCCACCGTGCTGGCGCATGGCGCCGATGTCGGCGTGGCGCTGGATGGCGACGCCGACCGGCTGATCCTTGTCGACGAGACAGGGACCGAGATCAATGGCGATCAGGTTCTTGCCTGCCTCGCCCGCGAAATGCAGTCAAGGGGAACACTAAGCGGTAAGGCCGTTGTCGGCACGGTGATGACGAATGGCGGCATTGAACCATTCCTTTCCGGTCTTGGCCTTCAGCTTCACCGCACCGCCGTGGGCGACCGCTATGTGCTGGAACGGATGCGGCAGGAGGGGCTTAACCTTGGCGGTGAATCCTCCGGTCATATCCTGATGACTTCGCTTAGCACGTCCGGTGACGGGCTGATCGCGGCCCTGCAGATGCTTCACCTGCTGTCAAGGAACGACCAGCCGGCAAGCAGGCTGTTTCGTGCCTTTGTCCCGCGCGCACAGAAGCTGGTCAATCTCGAGGGAATCGACCCCGCAATCCTGACGCGCCCGACAATGGTCGACCAGCTGGCGGCCATCGAGGCGAAGGCGGCCGACGGCGCGCGTATTCTGGTGCGCCCCTCCGGCACGCAGAGCCTGATCCGGGTGATGGTCGAGGCCGATGACGAGGCCACGCTTGACGCCATCATGCAGGAAATAATTTTGCTCGTTGAAGCGGAATCAAAAAAGTTACAATAAAAACATATGGATAAGTCTGAGCAAAATCTTTCCTCTCGCTTTTCGTTCTGCTGTTGACGCCTTTGGCCCACTGCCGCATCTTCGCGGTGGGCCGTCATCCCCCAACGGATGGCAACATGATTGACGAGGGCGCCATGAACCCGAGCACCGGGACCCCGCATCGCGCGGGTCCGACTGCCAAGCCGGCCACAAAGCCGGCATCGCCGCTGTTTTCGACGGGGCCAACCCGCAAACGGCCAGGATGGACACCAGACGCGCTCGAGACAGCCTCGCTTGGCCGCTCGCACCGCGCCAGCCACCCGAAATCCCGCATCAAGGACTGTACCGACCGCATCCACCGTGTGCTGCGGCTGCCGTCCGATTATCTCGTGGCCATCGTGCCGGGATCGGACACCGGCGCCGTCGAGATGGCGATGTGGTCGCTTCTTGGCCAGCGCGGCGTCGATGTGCTGGGCTGGGAAGCGTTCGGCAAGACCTGGATGAAGGACGCGGTGTCCGAGCTGAGGCTGGACCCGCTGACCTGCCATGAAGCCGGCTATGGCGATCTTCCCGACCTGTCGAAAGTGAATTTCGACCATGACGTGGTCTTCACCTGGAACGGCACGGCGTCGGGTGTGAAGGTGCCGGACGGCAACTGGATTCCCGATGACCGGGCCGGGCTGACCATCTGTGACGCCACCTCGGCCTGCTTTGCCATGCCGATGCCCTGGCACAAGCTTGATGTCATCACCTTCAGCTTTCAGAAAAGCCTTGGCGGCGAGGGCGGCCACGGCGTGCTGGTGATGTCGCCGCGCGCTGTCGAGCGGATCAACAGCCATACCCCGTCATGGCCGGTGCCGAAAGTCTTCAAGCTCCACAAGAAGGGCGGGCTTGATACAGCCCTGTTTGAAGGTGCGACGATCAACACCCCGTCGCTTCTGGTGATCGAGGATGCCATCGACGCGCTGAGCTGGGCCGAGGAGATCGGCGGTATCGAGGCGCTTATGGCGCGCGTGGATACAAGTTTTGCGCATTTCACAAGCTGGGTTGAGGCCAGCCCCTATTTCGACGTGCTGGCGCGTGATCCGGCCACCATCTCGCCGACGGCCCTGTGCCTTGTGGTCAGCGATCCCTGGTTCACCGCGCATGACGGTGCGACGCAGGCGGCGATGGTCAAATCCATGCTGAAGCTTCTCGAGGCCGAAGGCGTGGCGGTGGACGTCAACGCCTATCGCGACGCGCCGACCGGACTTCGCATCTGGGGCGGGCCGACGGTCGACCCCGAGGATATGGAGCGGCTTCTTCCCTGGATCGACTGGGCCTATGAGACGGTCCGCGCCGATCATCAGCAGACAGCCGCCTGACACCCCGCAGACCATTCGCGGCCCGGCCTGGCCGGGACCAGCAGACAAGACTGTAGTTATCAAGGAGACACCCCGGTGCCAAAAGTTCTGATCAGCGACAAGCTCAGCCCGCGGGCTGCCGATATATTCATCGCCCGCGGGGTCGATGTGGATGTGAAGCCCGGCCTTTCGCCGGAGGAACTCGCCGCCATCATTGGCGCGTATGACGGGCTTGCCATCCGCTCGGCCACCAAGGTCACCCCGGAGATACTGGCCTGCGCCGGCAATCTGAAGGTGGTCGGCCGCGCCGGCATCGGGGTGGACAATGTCGATATTCCGGCGGCCACGGCGCGCGGCGTGGTGGTGATGAACACCCCCTTCGGCAATGCGGTCACCACGGCGGAGCACGCCATCAGCATGATCCTGGCGCTGGCCAGGCAGATTCCGGCGGCGAATGAATCGACCCAGGCCGGCAAGTGGGAAAAATCGCGCTTCATGGGAACCGAGATCACCGGCAAGACACTTGGCGTGATTGGCTGCGGCAATATCGGTTCCATCGTCGCCGACCGGGCGCAGGGCTTGAAGATGAAGGTGGTCGGGTTCGACCCGTTCCTGACACCCGAACATGCCCGCCAGATTGGCGTCGAGAAGGTCGAACTGGACGAGCTTCTGGCCGTCGCTGACGTCATCACCCTGCATACGCCGCTGACCGAGCAGACCCGCAATATCCTGTCTGCGGACGCGCTGAACAAGACCAGACCCGGGGTGCGCATCGTCAATTGCGCGCGTGGCGGGCTTGTCGACGAGCTGGCGCTGGCGGCGGCGCTGTCCAGCGGCCATGTTGCCGGCGCGGCCCTTGATGTGTTCGAGACCGAACCCGCGCGGGAAAGCCCGCTTTTCGGCATGGAGAACGTGATCGCCACACCGCATCTGGGGGCCAGCACCACCGAGGCGCAGGAGAAGGTGGCGCTTCAGGTGGCCGAACAGATGGCCGATTTTCTGGTCAATGGTGCGGTGACAAACGCGTTGAACATGGCGTCGGTGACCGCCGAGGAGGCGCCGATCCTGCGCCCCTACATGGCGCTAGGCCGCAAGCTGGGCGCCTTTCTCGGGCAGGTGAAGAGCCCGGGGCTCACCTCCATCAGCATCGAATTCGACGGCAAGGCGTCCGGCCTCAACCCCGATCCGGTTGTCGCCTCGACCGTCGCCGGCCTGCTGGGGCCAGTGATGGATTCGGTGAATATGGTCAATGCCGCCACCACCGCCGCCTCGAACGGGATTGCGGTATCGACGGTGCGGCATGACCGGCGCTGTGACTATGAAACGCTTCTTCGCGTCACGGTCGCTTATGACGGTGGCAGCCGGACCATTGCCGGCACGCTTGTCGGCGGTGACAAGCCCCGCATCGTCGAGGTGCAGTCCATCGCCATCGAGGCCGATTTCCCGGACACGCTTCTCTATCTGCGCAATTACGACAAGCCCGGCTTTATCGGCGATCTTGGCAGCCTGTGCGGCCGCCATGACATCAACATCGCCACCTTCCATCTCGGTCGAAAGGCAGAGGGAGGGGAGGCCATCGCCCTTGTCGAGATCGATCAGGATATCGGGTCCGATGTGATGGCCGAACTCCGCAGCCTGCCGCAGGTGGTGCGCGCCGATCTGCTGCATTTCTCGTGACGACGGTCCGCCCGCCGGCGGAACAGGGCTGACAGGAAAAGGGTCGCGGGTCGCGGCGCGGCTTGCGGCAGGGGCGGTTTTTGGCTATCACTGACGCCGTTTGCGTCCGGCCGCCCGGCTGGCGCGTTCCCGTGCCATTCCCATGAAAATGGCCCAAAGAAGCAGCCCAAATAAAAAGCTAGGACCAACCATGACGAACGTGGCCGTGATCGGCGCCCAGTGGGGCGATGAAGGCAAGGGCAAGATTGTTGACTGGCTCTCCAGCCGCGCCGACGTCGTGGTTCGTTTCCAGGGCGGCCATAATGCCGGCCACACGCTTGTCATCGGCGGGGTTGAGTACAAGCTGTCGCTGCTGCCCTCGGGCATTGTGCGCCCCGGCAAGCTGTCGGTGATCGGCAACGGCGTTGTCATCGACCCGTCGCATCTGATCAAGGAAATCGCACTTCTTCGTGGGCAGGGGGCCGACATCACCCCTGACAGCCTCGTGGTGTCGGACACCGCCGCGCTGATCCTGCCGCTGCATCAGGCGGTCGATCATGCGCGCGAGGAGATGCGCGGGGCCGGCAAGATCGGCACGACCGGCCGCGGCATCGGCCCGGCCTATGAGGACAAGGTGGCGCGCCGCGCCGTGCGGCTTGGCGATCTGGCAAGCGAGGACACGCTTCGCGCCAAGCTCGAGGCGATGGCGGCACATCACAATGTGTGGCTTCGCGCCGCCGGCGAGGACGAGGCCGACCCGCAGGCCATGCTTGACGGGCTTCTGGCGATCCGTGACGACATTCTGCCCTTTGCCGGCCAGAGCTGGCGTGTTCTCGAGGATGCCCGCGCCAGCAACCGCCGCGTGCTGTTCGAGGGCGCGCAGGGCGTGATGCTGGATATCGACCATGGCACCTATCCGTTCGTGACCTCGTCGAACACCGTCGCCGGCCAGGCGGCCACCGGCTCCGGCACCGGCCCGACAAGCGTCGGCTTTGTTCTGGGGATCACCAAGGCCTATACCACCCGGGTCGGCTCCGGTCCGTTCCCGACCGAGGATTTCGGCGCCGATGGCGAGCGTATGGGCGAGCGTGGCCGTGAATTCGGCACCGTCACCGGGCGCAAGCGCCGCTGCGGCTGGTTCGATGCGGTGATGGTCCGCCAGGCGAACGCCGTGGCCGGAATAACCGGCATGGCGCTGACCAAGCTTGACGTTCTCGACGGGTTCGAGACGCTGAAGATCTGCACCGGATACGAGGTGAATGGCGCGCGGCTTGACCATTTCCCGTCCGATGCCGCCGCGCAGGCCGCCTGCAGCCCGATCTATGAAGAGATGCCGGGATGGTCGGAAAGCACATATGGCGCGCGAAGCTGGGCCGACCTGCCGGCCAATGCGGTGAAATATATCCGCCGTGTGGAAGAGCTGACAAAGACGCCGGTGACGCTGCTGAGCACCAGCCCCGAGCGCGACGACACCATCCTCGTCACCGACCCGTTCGGGGGGTAGGCCCCTTCACGGTCGGGTCGTCACGGCTTTCCCTTCGGCCCTTTGCCCTATGGCCCCTTGCCCTATGGCCCCGTGGTTGTGCCGGGCAGGATGGTTTCCTCGGTGACGCCAAGAACGGTGACCCGCCCGCGTGCCGGACTGCCGATGGACAGGTGTCCGGCCGGCGCGTTGTTGATCAGCCGTTGTACCGGCACATTCACCTCCTGACCGACCGTCACATCGCCTGACTGCGCGGCGGCGCGCTTGCGGATGACAAGCCCGCCATCCAGCGGCACCAGCCTGATCAGCGGCTCGTGCTTTGGCGGGGTGGGCGGCGCGTTCGGGTTCAGCGGCGGCACGATGCGGTGCGCGTGAAGCGGCTTGCGGCGGTGCTCTGCGTTCTTCTGGCGGGCGATGAAATGTTTGGTGGGCGGGGTGGTGGTACTGGTCGTGGTGCTGATCAGCGCGGCGGTCTCGCCATCCTCGCCCACCCAGACGAATTTGATCGGCCCCGGTTCGGGTTGCGGCTCGGCGACCGTTTCCTCCATGGTCAGGTCCATGCCGGCAGGCGCGCCTCCCGAAAAACAGCCGCCCAGCAGGAACAGGGGCAGCAAAAGCAGCGGCATTGCCAGCAGGGGTGCCAGAACGGGCCTGGCGGCGGCAAGGCCGCGGTCGTTCGGGGATGCGTTCGAAACTGTCATCCCGGCATGATGCGCGGCGTTAAGTTAAAATGTGGTTAATGCGGGGGTAGATGTGAGAAGCCCCGCCGAGGCGGGGCCCTTGAAACTTTGCTTATGACTGCGCTGGCAGGCGGCTTGGTTGTCGCCGTCCGGACAGCGGGTTTCCGGCCGGCTGGGCCGCCAATTAGGCCACCAATTAAGCCGGCAGCAGCGCGCCTTCGCCAGACGGCAGCAGCTTCATTTCCGCCGCCCGGTCGCGGACCGCCTTCTGGAGCTTTTCGAACGCCCGCACCTCGATCTGGCGGATGCGCTCGCGGCTGACGCCGA